>JAOUKN010000058.1 GCA_029882515.1 Candidatus Bathyarchaeota archaeon | reverse complement strand
ATTTATGAGATGTTATCAACTAGAGACAAACTGAAGCTCTCCAACCATTCGAGAAAGTAAAGTAAATGCGGATAAAGTGAAACGTTTTTTATTAAACATCACGAATACTGTAGCTGAAACTGAGAAGGAAATCTTGGTTCATGCGAGAACAAATCATTGGACACGGCACTTGGTACGACAAGATGGCAGTTGAAATACTAGAAAGGGAGCGGAAGCTAGACAGAAGTCTTGACCTGATCAGAACTGAAATGGGAATTACTGCCTCTGGGTTTCCCCATGTGGGTAGTCTTGGTGATGCAGCTAGATCCTTTGCAGTAACCCTAGCGTTAAGGAATCAAGGCTATAACTCAAAGATGATCGCCTTTTCTGATGACAAAGATGGGCTACGAAAAGTTCCAGCGGGAATCCCTCCATCATTAAAAAAGTACCTGGGTTTTCCAGTATCTTCCATTCCTGACCCTTACAAATGCCACGAAAGCTACGGAAGGCATATGAGTTCCCTTTTGCTAGAGGCATTAGATAAGTGTGGAATCGACTATCAATTCATGACCGGCAGTGAAGCCTACAGAAACGGTTTGTTCAACAAAGAAATCGAAACAATACTTCTACATGCAAAACGAGTTGGAGAAATTATTAGGGAGGAAGTGGGACAAGAAAAATTCATTGAAGCCCTTCCATATTTCGCAGTCTGTTCCAACTGCGGACGCATCTACACCACTAAAGTATATGAGTTCCTACCAAAGGAAAATAAACTTCTCTATTCTTGTGAAGGAATGGAAATCAAAGGACAGTGGATGGAAGGTTGTGGACACAAGGACGAAGCAGACTACACCAAGGGGGAAGGAAAACTTAGTTGGAAGGCCGGTGAATTCGCAGCTAGATGGAAAGTACTAGACATACGATTTGAACCCTATGGCAAAGACATCGCAGACTCCGTCAGAGTAAATGACCGAATATGTCAAGAGATTCTAGCCTACGCCCCACCAATACACGCAAAATATGAACTCTTCCTAGACATAAGCGGGAAACGATTCTCCAAGTCGGCTGGGCGCATATTCAGTCCACAACTTTGGCTCCGGTACGGGTCACCCCAATCTCTACTGCTTCTTATGTTAAAACGGTTTGTTGGAGCCCGAAGCTTATCAGTTACAGATATACCACAATACATGAATGAACTCAATGAACTTGAAGACATACATTTTGGAAGAAAAACAATTTCGGACGAAAAGGAGCGTGCCAAGCTTAGTGGGCTCTATAAATATTGTTGGGTATTGAAGCCCCCAGCCAAACCCAATATCCATGTTCCATATAATCTGCTTACTTATCTAGCGAAGGTGGCTCCAAAGGACTCAGAGATCGATTTCATCAAAGAGAAACTGGAAGCCTATGGCTACAAGATAGAGAGAGATTCTAAAGATTTAGAAAGAAGGATAGAATATGCCCTAAACTGGGCACAAGATTACCCAGAAATCAAAGAAACCACGACAAGACTGAACACAAAGGAAACAACTGCCCTTAAAGAATTCATACAAACCTTAGAAATCGAGGAACGGGAAAATCAACTACAAGGCGCCATTTTCAATATAGCGCGAAAACATGAAGTTCAACCAAGTCGATTCTTTCAAATTTTATACACTATTTTGTTGGGAGTTCCGCAAGGTCCAAGACTTGGGCCATACATAATTGCAATGGAAAGGCGAAACGTCATCAAAGCGTTGAAAAGAGCCATAAAAAAGAAAGAAAACCCTCCCTTCAAAATCGAACCCTGATGCGTAGATAATCGGATTGTCTTGCCAACCAAAATGTTGAAATAATGCTCCCTCTCCTTATGAAAGACACGCAGTAGGTTCCCATAGATCACAAAAAGGAGTTTCAGACTGTTTGGAGATAGAAGTTCTGGAAAAGAACGATACTTCGATGCGGTTACTTATTCAAGAAGTTAGTATACCCTTCATGAATGCCATGCGGAGGATCATGCTCTCAGAGGTTCCATGCATGGCAATAGATGAAGTAGTTGTAATTGAAAACTCCTCTATGCTTCATGACGAAATTCTCGCTCACAGATTAGGATTTATTCCTCTTAAGACTGATTTAGATTCATACAATCTGCCTGAAGAATGCCCCTGTAAAAGCGAATTTGGATGCAACCTTTGTCGTGTTGCTTTAACCCTCGAGACGGAAGCGGGCGAGAATACAAAAACTGTCCATTCTGAAGCACTGCAATCAGAGAACCCCGACATTGCCCCTGTCAGCGACAAGGTTATTCTAGTTAAATTGGCACCTAACCAAAAAATACAATTAGAAGCCTACGCTAGACTTGGGAAAGGAAAAAACCACGCCAAGTGGCAACCGGTCTCAGCATGCGCTTACAAACATCTACCGCAAATCAAGATAAATAGAGGAAAATGTGATGTGTGTGGCAAATGTGTTGAGGTCTGTCCAAAAGGAATTCTCATAAATGCGGAAAAGAGAATAGAAATTCATAGAATATTGGAATGTACTCTTTGCCAAGACTGTATGGATGTTTGTCCACAAGACCCACCTGCTGTGCAGGTGTTGGGGGAAAAGAACGCTTTCATTTTCAATATTGAATCGACTGGAGCCCTTCCAGTCGAAAGAATTATTCTTGAAGCTCTTAACATCCTTGAAAAGAAATGTGAGGGTTTTCTCAATCAATTGCGGTAGAGAAGCAATGAAACAACCTAAATCAACAAATCCAGAATTGGTCAATCTTGTTCGGTCTCTGAGAAAGAAGGCTCGACAGAGCGAAGCAAAAATATGGCGTGTTGTGGCGGATTATCTATCTAATTCAAGGCGAAGACGCGTAACAGTCAACTTGAGTAAGATCAACAGATATACTGAGAATGGACAGACAGTGGTTATTCCAGGAAAAGTGCTGGGTGCAGGAGAGATAGATCACTCTCTGAATGTAGCGGCATTTGTCTTCTCTGAACAAGCCCGATCAAAAATCTTGGAGAGCAAAGGAAAATGCATGTCCATTCCAGAATTAATGGACAAAAATCCAAAGGGTTCACGCGTGAAAATAATTGGGTGAAAAGATGGATAAAGGAAGAATTACAATAATTGATGCGACCGGTTTGATACTGGGACGAATGGCTAGTACAATAGCTAAGCAACTTCTTCAAGGAGAAACTGTAATTGTTGTAAATGCGGAGAAAGCTGTTATATCAGGCAAAAGACAAACCATATTGAAAAAGTCACAGAATTTCTTGGAAGTTGGACACTTTAGAAAAGGGCCTTATCATCATAGGAGACCTGACCGAATCGTTAAACGAACTATACGTGGTATGCTCCCTAGGAAAAAGCCAAAAGGACAGCAAGCGTACAAACGATTGAAAGTTTTCCTTCAACTGCCTGAAGAATTTGAAGAAAAGGAAATGCAAACAATACCTCAGGCGAGTGTTGAAGACTTGAAATGCCCCTATATTACGGTTGGGGAATTGGCTAAAGGCATTGGATGGTCCTCCTCAGGTGAGTAAGATGTCACGATCTAAGAAAGTAATATTGACAAGCGGAAAACGGAAAACCAGCATGGCTCGAGCGTTAATAAAACCTGGAAGGGGGAGAGTACGAGTAAACAACGTTCCCCTTGAAATTCTCGAACCAAGAACATCCCGTGACAAACTCATGGAACCACTTCTTCAAGCTGGTGAAGATACATGGAAAGACCTTGACATACATATTAAAGTGTCTGGCGGAGGATTCATGGGACAGGCTGAAGCAGCAAGAACAGCCGTTGCTAGGGCACTATTAAAATGGACAAAAAGCGCACGCCTTCGATCTACTTTCAGCAAATATGATCGTACAATGATTGCGAGTGATCCTAGAAGAAAGGAATCTAAGAAATTTGGTGGTCCTGGAGCGAGAGCTCGTGATCAGAAAAGCTATAGATAGAACCTAGATTTGGAGGCTGGAAAAAGATCATTATCCCAGTGCGTTGCTTCACTTGCGGCAAATTAATTGCAGACAAGTGGGAAGACTTTGCACGAAGAGTAAAGGCCGGGGAAGATCCAAAGAACGTCTTAGATAGTCTGGGAATGCCCCGATATTGTTGTCGTCGTATGCTTCTGTCTCACGTAGAAATCATTGATGAAATCCTTAAGTTTTATGAAGAAACAGAAAGAAGAAAGCAAATTAAACCGTTTTAACGAGGCCAATCATTGTGTCGACAGTAATTGAAGAGGTCTTTGCTCGAAAAATTTTCAACAGTCGGGGAGAAGAGACAATAGAAGTTGAAGTGATGACTCTGGATGGGTATGGTCGAGCTTCAGCCCCTGCTGGAGCCAGTAGAGGAAGAGCTGAAGTGGTTCCATATCCAAACGGTGGAGTAGAAGAAGCAATAAAGAAAGTTGAAAACCTCATTTCTCCCGAATTAATTGGTATGGAAGCTGATGAACAAGAAGAAATTGACCTTCTCCTCCACAAGATCGACGGAACAGAACACTTCAAGGATTTAGGTGGAAACACTGTTTATGCCGTTTCTCTTGCGACTGCGGAAGCTGCTGCTTCTTCGTACAATGTGCCGCTTTTTCAGTATCTCGGTGGTCACCTTGCAGATGAACTCCCTCACCCTCTCGGAAATGTTTTAGGTGGAGGAAGACATACCTTTGGAAAGACGACCGATATACAAGAATTTCTGATTCTTCCCATTAAGCCACGTTCTTTCACCGAGGCCGCATTGGCCAACATTCTAATTCACAAAAAAGTTGGTTCTTCACTCAAAAAAATGGACAAAACTTTCACAGGCGGAAGGGGAGATGAGGGAGCATGGGCACCTACAATTGCAAATGAGGATGCTTTGAGCACTCTAGCAAAGGTTTGTGAAGAAGTTGCAGATAAATACGGATATTTATGTAAAGTTGGCGTAGACATGGCGGCATCCACTTTGTGGAAGCCTAAGGAAAAATGCTATTTATATACAAGAGATAAAGTCAAAAGAAACTCTGAACAACAGTTAAATTTTGTACTGGACATCGTCGAAAAATATGATCTCGTTTACGTTGAAGACCCCTTTCACGAGGACGATTTCGAGAACTTTGCTGAACTAACAAAAAAGGCTAAGGGATGCCTGATTTGTGGTGACGATCTCTTCGCAACTAACAGTGAGCGACTAGCCCATGGAGCAAAAATGAGTGCTGCAAATGCAGCTATCATAAAGGTAAATCAAGTGGGAACTCTTACCGACACCTTTAAAGCAATAAGAATTGCTGAAAAAGCGAAGTATATCCCCATCGTGTCTCATCGATCTGGGGAAACAACTGACGCCCATATAGCCCACTTGGCCGTCGCAGTTCATTGCCCCATAATTAAAACGGGTGTAATAGGAGGATCAAGGGTGGCAAAAATTAATGAACTTCTTAGAATAGAGAAAAGTCTTGGAAATAGAGCCAAAATGTCATCTCTTTCATTCGAGGGAAATCTATGCCAGAGGAAGTAACGGAAGAAGAAGTTGAAGTTACTGCAGAGGAGCTTTTGCTTCCCCAAGACACTTTGTTATCCACCGGGATTCACATAGGAACAAGAATGAAGACAAAAGATATGACGCCGTTTATCTATCGTGTAAGGCCAGACGGTCTGTTTGTATTGGATGTTAAGAAAACTGATGAACGCATACGGATTGCAGCTAAATTTCTTGCTCGCATGGAACCTACCAAGATCGCTGCAGTGGCTGCAAGATTATATGGACGTGATCCAGTAAAGAAGTTTTGTGAAGTTACGGGAGCAATTCCTATTATTGGACGCTTTACTCCCGGAAGTCTTTCAAATCCCTTATATGAGAACCGTATAGAACCTGATGTGATAATAGTGTCTGATCCGAAGGCTGATGTACAAGCCGTAGTGGAAGCTTCAACGATGGGTATCCCTGTGATCGCGCTTTGCAGTACGGACAATTATTTTTCTAATATTGATTTTGTTATACCCACTAATAACAAGGGCAGAAGAGCCTTAGCCGTAATTTACTGGCTTCTAGCCAGGCAGATAATGCGTGAAAGAGGCGAGGTTCCTTCTGATGGAGACATAAGCGAATCTGTTGATGATTTTGAAGTGAAATTGGCAAGGGAAGAGTAGAGGAGCAAAATTGAAGGTTCGGCATTCCTTTGTTGCAGGTTCGTGGTATGCCGGTACCGCGGATGCCTTGCGAAAACAGATAGAATGGTGCTTCACCCATGAACTTGGTCCAGGTGAAACGCCTGAGGTGGTGGAGAAGGGACCGAGAAATATCATTGGGTTTGTTTGTCCACATGCAGGATATATGTATTCAGGCCCCGTGGCTGCGCATGCATATCATAAACTTGCTGCAGACGGCAGACCTGATGTTGTGGTTATTTTTAGCCCGAATCATACTGGATTTGGAAGTGCATTGGCTCTGATGAATGAAGGTGTTTGGCGCACCCCTTTTGGAGATGTAGAAATTGATACAGTGGTTGCTAACCAAATTTTAGATGAGGCAAGCATCATCGACGTGGATGATGGAGCCCATGCACGTGAACATTCTATTGAACTTCAACTTCCCTTCTTACAATACTTGTATGGTACAGCTTTCAAGTTTGTGCCTATCTGTTTTCTCATGCAAGATTTGGAATCCAGTCGTGATGTGGGGCTTGCAGTTTCGAAGGTATTGTCTGGAAAGGATGCTTTAGTAATTGCTTCTACCGACATGACCCATTATGAGTCACAGAGAAGCGCTGAAAGAAAGGACAAGATGGCTATTGACGCCGTCACTAAATTAGATGAAGAATGTTATTACTCTCTTGTAGAGTCCCATAACATATCTACCTGTGGTTATGGGCCCACAGTTGCTGCAATCACTGCTGCAAAGAAGTTAGGTGCAGCAGAAGGCCAGTTACTATGTTACAGAACAAGCGGTGACGTAACGGGAGACCTCTCTGCTGTCGTCGGTTATGCCTCCATCGCACTCGTGAAATAGTTGTGGTGCGACTCTTGGAGGTCACAGCCTCAGCACCAGCAAAAGTAATACTTTTTGGAGAACACTTTGTCGTATACGGTGAACCTGCCATCGTCCTTGCAATCGACAAAAGAGCTTACGTATCAGCAGATATAAGAAAAGATAAGCAAATACACATAAATTCCGTCAATTTAGGAATATCCGGGGTCTTCAAAGGAGAGAGCTTTTATGAAGAATTTGGTGGTCAAAAAGCACGCCGAACCCTTGAACCCTTAAAAATAGCTATTCAAAAGGTTTTAGAACGTTCCAAAAAGAATGTCGGAGTAAGCGTCGAAATTCGCTCCACTATTCCAGTTGCAGCAGGGTTAGGCTCTTCAGCAGCCGTGGCTGCAGCGGTAGCCACTGCTGTAGGTCGTCTTTTAGATTTAGAGTTGCCTCCAGAGGAGATTTTTCATATATCTTACGAAGCAGAACGCTTTGTTCACGGTACTCCATCAGGTATAGACCCAACAGTCTCCACTTATGGAGGAGTTCTTCTATATCGTAAAGACAAAGGGTTTACACAGATGAAGGTTAAAGGGGAAATACCATTAGTGATTGGCGATACGAGAGTAAAACGTTCAACAGGCGACCTTGTTGCCACGGTGCACAAGAGAAGCAACCAATATCCTTCCATAATTAAGCCTCTCCTGAAAATTGGTGGAAAAATTGCTCTCAAGGCAGTTGAAGTCTTAGAGACTGGCGATCTTTATGCACTCGGTCAATTAATGAATATAAATCATGGGCTACTTTGCGCGGTTGGCGTTTCTGATGCATCCTTAGAAAGGCTGGTTCATGCTGCAAGAAGAGCTGATGCCTTAGGAGCCAAACTCACTGGGGCTGGAGGAGGCGGATGCATGATTGCATTAACTAAGCCCAATAAACTTGTGCACGTTGTTGATGCGATTGAGCGTGCGGGTGGAAAAGCTTTCGAGGCTAGAATGACTGATGAAGGAGTGAGGATTGAGGATTAGGTTTATGTGCGTTGCTTAATAGACTTCAAATAGTCAGTTGAAGGAAATGAGTAAGCGCGAGCAAACCTAGTTCATCTATCTTCGTGGTTGTCAGAGGAAATTTCGTTTTCCCTTTGTTTCAGTGATGATTTTTCCGAGCGATCCAACGTTCCAGGAGAGAGAAGCATCGCGCTCCTGTCTATGAGACCAGATCGTTCAGCGCAGAAGATTCGGCGAAAAATAACAAAGCTAACAGGGAAGAATGTCGCGGTTATCATTTCTAACACTCACGGACGACCGTTACGGGAAGATGAAAGTTTCTATCTAGTTGTTTTTCTAGTAATTAGAGACGGCTTTCTGCGCACGATTGCTTCGTAAATGAAGTATCCTCCAAGTATGCTTAGAGATCCTTGAGCAGCGTTGAATGCTCCTACTAATAGACTTACTATAACTGGAATCTCAGCATAGGATCCGTAGAGAGCTAGTACACCTGTAAAAATTAATATCAAATTCGTGCAGATCATGATCAAAGAGCGTGATGAGCTGCCGAGGACAAATGAGGCAGGCTTTCTGAACTTGGGTTTTCTTAGCAACATCAGACCCAAAGCCATTCCCAAAATCGTTGAGAACTCTGCCAGGCCTTTCATCGACGAACCAACGATATCACCGCTACGTCCAAGAATAGCAAGAAAAGCAACAGCAGAGGTAGCCACCGCAGACATCAGACCAAAAAGAAGAAAAGACAAAACAATCGGAATTCCTGTAAAATCGAATTTGAGAAAAGGAAGCCATGGAAACGGAATTTTTAAGCCTGAATACTTCATGGCGTAGTCAAAGACCACAACCAGAGCACCAAGAATCGCGGTGCCAGCTAGGGTCTTGGTGTCTATCTTTTGCAAGGGGTGTCACCTACGAAGAGAATACTGGTTATGCCAAATTGTATTTATATTTTGTTCAAAATAAGTTGTCTTTTTTTGCAATATAAATTATTTAGTTCGTATCGTTTTTTTGGCAAATTGAACAAACTGTTTGATCAATTCTCCATTTTTGGGGTGTAGCACACGTGAACGTCCCACATCGTAGATCACTAACAAGCGGCTTCTTTGTAAAACCTTGACATGACGATAGACGGCGGCGTAATCCTTCTTCAGGATTTCGGCAACGGCCTTTATGTGCAAAGGTCTTTTAGTCTCGCTTACAAGTTCAACTATTCTTAACCTTGTGGGGTTGCCCAGAGCACTCAAAACACTCGAAACCTGGGGTATTTCCTCTTCAGTGAGCACCATTTGCACCACATTTATTATATTCGCACTTAATATATGACATTTTCGCCAAATGTTTGCACCCAGTCAGCGCAAATGCGGTAGATTTAATGCGCACGCATCAACACGCAATTTCCCAAAATCCTCCAGATACGTGGATGCATTCCAAATAAAACTAAAGGAAAGCAACCTAACCCTAATGGATAATTTTGGTTTCATCATCCAGAATGTTGATTTCCATACGGAGATAAGCTGAATAACAGAAGATTTCCAGGACTATTTATGTCTCGTCATCGTTTCCGGCTTTTTCGTTTTCATCTATTTCCATGGCTATGGGACCTTTGTAGCCACATTTTTCACAAACGTATTGAGTAGGTGCTATTCCATACATTTTAGGGTACGCCTCAAAACTACTCGAAAATTTGAGATTTGGGCTACTACATCTTGGACAAAATTTCGGAGTTGTTTTTCGTCTCTTTAGTCCCTTAGCTATTTCGCGGAGTCTTTTGAAGACCATACGCCTTGATTCCTGGGGGTTCACTTCAATTATTGAATTTCTAGATTTTGCTGGGGATATCCTTGTTTTACAAGAAAAGACTTCACCTTCTCTCGGTGATCGCCCTGCAGCAGTATTTGACTGTTTTTAGCTGTTCCTCCACAAGCACAGTGGCCCTTAAGTTGTTGGGCGAGTTTTTCAAGGTCATTATCTTTGTTGTCGATGCCTTCGATGATAGTTACTGCTCTTCCCCATTTTCGTGTTTCCAAACGAAGTCTAATTCGTTGTTGTTCTTTGCCGATTTCTTTGCAGACACAGATTTCAGTCGGTAGTCCACATATAGCGCAGATTTCTGCCATGATGCTCAATATCAAAATAAGTAATCTGTGCTATTTAAGATTTTCAACAAGAAATAGCGACAAAGGACAAGTATGTACAAGCAGAGGAATCATTGGCTTTGAGAAAATTGATATGTTTCCGTATATCATTTGGGCTCTCTGCCTGCGAAAGAAGGTGACCGCGTTGAATCAAATGAGAGTTCTTCCACAATTTATAAAACTGACGAAGACATAACGAATGACATGTTATGATTAGAGGTTTTCTCTTTGTTCTAGTTCTCTTCATTTTTTTCCCTTCTCTGTTATGTTTGGGATTCGATCCTGTTGACGTGGCGGCTCCTATCGGTTATCGTGTTCACAATGTTGACACGGGATTGGACTATACGACCATTCAAGGTGCAATAGATGCTCCTGAGACTGAGAATGGGCATACAATCTTTGTTGATTCGGGAATCTATTATGAGCATGTTGTTGTAGACAAGGCTCTAGCTCTTGTTGGAGACGGAAATAGAACCACGATCGTCGATGGAAATGGAACGGGAACCGTTATCAAGATATCTGCAAATAGTGTTACCTTGAATGGGTTCACTGTACAAAACAGCGGTTCTGAGCCGGGTACATCATATGCAGGCGTTAAGATTTCAGGGCATATGTTTGTAAACATTACAGGTAACCATGTGACAAGAAATAAGATTGGTATCTTTGTGACGTCACAGGGTAGCAGAATTACAGAGAATAATGTGACCAACAATGGGCAGGGTATAGCATTATATGATTCTTCCGAGGTAGTCGTTGAAGCAAATGCTGTCACGGCAAACACGGTGGGCATCTCCTTAGCCCTTTCCTTTAACAACCTAATCGTGGATAATAGTGCTACCAATAGTTCGTCCGGGGGGCATGGCATAACTCTATCATCCAATTCATTCAACAACACCATTTTCAGTAACGATCTTACAAACAATTACCATGGTATGTGGCTGTCAAGTTCGTCTAACAACCGTATCGTGGAGAACAACCTAGCAGATAATAAACTATTGGGCATTGAATTAGCCAGTTCTCCGGGGAATACTATCTATTATAATAACTTCATTAACAACTCAAAGCATGTTGTTAGTGATAAACAACCGAATACATGGGATTACGGGTTTCCATCTGGCGGAAACTATTGGAGCGAGTCGACCGGCGCAGACATGTTTACTGGTCCAGATCAAAACGAGACGGGCAGTGACGGAATACAAGATATTATGCATTTCATCGATGAAAATAACCGAGATAACTATCCTTTAGCTGGAATGTTTCATGATTTCAATGTTGTTTCAGGATACTGTGTTCGAACTATCTCTAATTCCTCGGTATCTGCTTTTCAGTTTAATGGCACGGCAATATCCTTCAACGTTTCTGGTGAGAATCGTACCATCGGTTTTTGTAGAATTCGTATTCCAACTACTTTAATGAATGGCACTTACCGAGTTTTTGTCAATGGGACAGAAGCTCCTCATATCCTGCTAACGTTCTCTAACAGCACACATAGCTATCTGTACTTCAACTACGGTTA
>JAOUKN010000002.1 GCA_029882515.1 Candidatus Bathyarchaeota archaeon | reverse complement strand
ACACGTATAACACGCAAACTGTTGAACAAAAAAACAGAAGGAGTAAAAAATGGTAAACAGATTACGGGATGTAGAGGTCAAATTAATGAGAGGACTCCTCGACTTAGTAGTCCTCCAGTTTCTAAAGGCGCACCCCATGCATGGCTACCAAATCATCACCAAAATTCGAAAAGACTTCGGAGTCTACTTTGGACCGAGCACAATCTATCCTCTGCTCAACACCCTTGAAGAAAAAACCTTCATCAAGAGCCAATGGGACCTAAGCAACGAAAGACCAAGAAAAGTTTACGAGCTAACCCGCAACGGTGAAGACTTGCTACGTTACACAGAGGCTTCATTGAATCATATTTGTCGAAAACTATCAACAATCGGTCTAGACAAAATCGTAATCAACGGAGCTATTTCAAATTCCTTGACTATGAAGGCGTCTGAAAAACACTGATATTCGCGGAAGCAATCACAGCCAAAACATTTCTTCCTTTTTTCCACATCTGTTAGACGCATTCATTTGGAAACTATGGAAACCTATACCATTAGGTTGTCGGAAATCGTCGTTTTTGTAATCAAAACATTATCATATCGTCCGTAAATCTATAATTGCGAAATTCTACAATTGAATAGGAGAAGTCCTAATACTTACGGTAAGAAGGGCGATCTTAATGGAAGCAAACATTCTCATATCAAATTGCACAATCATTTCTATGACTGCTAAAGGCATCATAGAAAATGGTGTAATTGCCATAAAAAATGACGAAATAACCTATGTTGGAAAACAAACAACAGCACCAAAAATAACTGCAGAAAAACTTTTGGACGCCCAAGGTAAGGTTGCAATACCTGGCTTAATCAACTGCCACACCCACTTAGCAATGACATTGTTTCGCGGCATTGCAGAAGATCAACCATTAAGAACGTGGCTGACTGATACAATATGGCCTCTCGAAGCAAAACTTCAACCCAAGGATGTCTATAGTGGCGCTTTGCTTGGCTGCCTTGAAATGATAAAGACCGGCACAACAACCCTTGCAGACATGTATTACCATGAGGATCAAGTCGCACAAGCGGTGGAGAAAGCTGGTTTGAGAGCAGTCTTGACACAAGGAACAATTGAAATTGGCGATCCAAGAATAGGAGAGAAAACGCTGAAAAACAGCATCAGCTTTGCCACAAAATACCATGGATATGCTGATGGAAGAGTTACAACTCGTCTTGGCCCCCACGCAGTCTATACGTGCAGCCAAGAACTGTTAGCAAAAGTTCGTGAGACAGCTTCTAAACTCAACTTGGGTATCCAGATTCACTTAGCCGAATCGAAAGAAATGATGAAACAAATAAGAAAGGAACACAACCTGGGAGAAGTTGAACTTCTAAAGAAAATTGGTTTCCTAGGATCTGATGTTCTCGCTGCCCACTGCATACACCTCATCAAAAAAGAGATGAAGCTACTGGCTATGCATAACGTTAAAGTTGCTCACAACCCAGTTGCTAACATGAAACTCGCTCAAGGTACAGCAAAAATCAAGGACCTCAGGGACTTAGGCATAGTTGTAGGGTTGGGCACAGACGGACCAGCCAGTAACAACACCCTTGACATGTTCGAAACAATGAAGGTGGCAGCGCTTCTACAGAAACTTCACTACCAAGATCCAACCGTCCTTCCTGCGTATACAGTTTTGAAAATGGCAACTATAGAAGCAGCTAAAGCCCTCGGTATTGAAAACTCTATAGGCTCCATAGAGATTGGCAAAAAAGCTGATATCCTTTTGATCGATTTCAAGACGCCCCATCTAACCCCACTTCACAACGTGTATGCAAACATTGTATACTCAGCCCATGGAAGCGACGTACACACAGTCATCGCAAACGGAAAGATACTAATGGAAAACCGAGAAGTGGAAACCTTGAATGAAAATGAAGTTATACATAAAGCCCAAACAACGGCTTTCAGATTAGCAGCTAATTAGCTTCTGCAATACTTTTATCTACAGACATGCCTTTAGATGTCCTTCCTAAATCCCGTAGGTTAATGAAATGCACCCCCTTTTTGAGCCACAGAGCGTCGTACTGATTGGCTCAAGCAAAATCCAAGAGAAGGTCGGTATGACGTCACCACAACTGTTTGATGGCGTTATTTACAACATGTTGAAGTTTTTCAGGGAAACGACCTTTGTGTTGGACATCGCCCGAGAAAGAGATTACATGAGGCTTGGGGATTTGCCAAAGATCCCTGATCTGGGTGTAATTATTCTTCCGCCCAGACAATCGTTAGAACAGTTGAAAAAATGTGCTGAAATGGGAGTTAAAGCGATTGTGGTGATAACTGGCGGCTACAAAAGGCAAGAGCGTGAACAGTTAATTTCTCTCAAGAGGGAGTATGGCATTCGTACATTAGGTCCAAACACCATAATGGGGGTAATAAACACAGCAAATGGTCTAAACACAACCTTTGAAAGAGACTTGATGCCGAGAAAAGGCAACATTTCAGTCATCTCTCAAAGTGGAGGAGTTGGCGCCTGTCTCCTTGACTGGGCATGTTTTTACAATATTGGCATCAGCAAATTTGCTTTTATGGGGGACAAAATTGACATCAACGATGTGGACCTACTAAGATATCTTAATGAGGACTCTCAAACGAAAGTGATATGCCTCTACATGGAAGGAATTGAAAATGGACGAGAATTCATACAAGTAGCAAAAAAAGTTGTAGAGACAAAGCCAATTTTAGTTCTCAAGGGTGGAGTGACAAAAGAAGCAGCACAAAGAGCCTTATCTCATACAGCATCCATAGCCGGATCAGACACCGTATTTGATGCCGCGTTAAAAAAGGCTGGAATCATTCGGGTGGAGAACGGCGAAGAGCTGATCAATTCTGCAGTTGCTTTGGCAAAACAGCCTCCTTTACGTGGAGATAACATAGCAATTGTAAGCAATGTAGGCGGGCCAGCCATCCTTGCTGCAGACGCTATTGTAAGAAACAGGTTAAAACTTGCGGTTTTGTCGGAGAAAACTAGAAAAGAAATTGAAAACTGCTACCCAGGGCTGGAAGCAGTTAATCCCATCGACCTAATTGCAGATGCGAGGGCTGACAGATACTCAGTTGTTTTGGATTTAGTCTTGTCAGACCCTAACGTGGATGGGGTCATGGTCATAAACATGTTGAAATCATGCTTTTTCGAACTCGAAGACGCATTAACAATCGCTAAAGTCATAGACAAACATGTTGGGAAACCTGTAGTGGATGTGGCTGCAGGTGGAGAAGACTTTACACTTGTTCATAGAGTATTACAGGACACCAACATCCCTGTCTATAACCTACCAGAAAAAGCTGCCAAGGCATTAAAGGCGTTAAGAACCTACTATAAAAGCATCGAGAAGCAGTTTAGTGCGACTTAAATAACCTTCCTCAAACAACAATTTTTGTACATAACGCGCGCACGCAACATAGATGCTCCAGCGACGGAGATTAAGCCATTTATCAGTATGAGAATACCAGCGATGGGTGATGTGATGACTCCTGATGTTGCTTTTTTCACTGTTTGTTCAGTTGCTGCAATTTTTTCTCCTTTCGCCCCGTGTGTATATCATTTACATTTAGACCCTTCTAAATCAGAAGCCCCTAAATATTCAGTTCCTTAAATTAAGTTGTATAAGCACGAATTTAGAGGTTGATCTGGTGTCTAACCTGATTTTTAGAGTAGCACTTTCAGGTTTGACTTGGGAAATAGTTACTCGAGTATTGAAGTTACATGAACGAGTTAGAGGCATCGGGGACGGAGAAGTCGAGGGCTATCGATACACGATTGTTCAGCGTGCAGATGAAGTTTTGATAATTCTGCCCGATTATGCACCTAGAGAAAAATGCCAAGAAGTGGCGAAGAGAATCTTGTCACAACTCGTGCCGAAATCAAAGGTACGTGTTGCAACTATGGGTTATGCTTCATCTCATTGCAATTTTTGTCTGAAGTCAACTCTAATGCCTTATCACTGTTATAGATGTAGCGGTTGGTACTGTGAAAGCCACAGGCTTCCAGAAAAACATAACTGTCCTGGTGAAGGAGAGAAAACAAAGATTGGTGAGCGAGTGAAACCTAAAAAACAGGAAAAGAAAAGGGAAATAATCGTATCGGAAGTTCCATGTGGCTAAATCGAAATGTGGTTGGGAACAAGGATTCAGACTTCATGTGAAGAACTCGAAGAAAAGGTCTCAGACATTTGTAGGCGTATTGCCGGTACCCGAGAAATAGTTGCCGCGTGCTTTTATGGTTCGCAAATATGTAGAGATACCAACCACAAAGATCACGCAAATATTTTGCTTGTCCTAAAGGATTTCCGGCTTAGATTAAAAAGCTACCAAAAGTCATTGGGTGAAACAAGTATCTTGGTTTTAGTGGTTGATAAGCGTGCCTTCGAACGTGATGTGGAACAGGGATGGCTAGGCGAGTTTGTTGCGGACAAGATCACTATTCCTTACCAATCATTTGAAAATAATGAATATTTATGGCAAAAGGAAGTCAAGATGAAGAAACGAATAATTCAAGAACTTTTGAAAAACATGGTTTTGGAATATCCTGAGTTGTCCCACGAGTTTCTCATCAAAGCAGAATATTTTATGTACAAAGCCATGAAGCAAAGAGCACGACTATTCCCACCTATAGCTTACAGTTATCTTAACATGCTAGATAATGCGGTAAAAACCAAAACCATAGAATCAACCATGAAAGGATACCTGCGAGCACTCAAAGAATTAGCAGAGGAGGATCAGATAACCTTCTCCAATAAATATATCAAAATCACTCCAAACTTCATCAAAACTATAAAAACACAAAAGCTTCGAATCCCAACCTTCCTCAAATCCCTCCAAAAGGCAGCACTCGCCAATCTTCTAAGTGTTTTCCCAAAAATGACAGTTCCCTTCACAAGAGAAGAGGAGATTTTCAGGAAGACACACCAAGAGGTTGAAGTCGACGATCTGAGTGCTCAGTTGGAAGAACCTGAGAAATACCTGTTAATATCAACACCTTTAGGGCTAGTAGCACTCTCAGACGAGACTACCATCGAAGAGTTCGTTAGAAAAACTGTTCCGGATGGAAGAGCTTTAGACGTGACGGTGGAGAAGACCGGAGGTGTTCTAAATGATGTCTATTACCTTAGACTCCGAAAAGGCGGAGAAGAGCAAAGAATTGTAGTGAAGAAGTTCAAAGATTGGCACGGGTTCAAATGGTTTCCACTTGCATTATGGGCAATGGGGACAAAGGCCTTCGCAGTTCTTGGGCAGTCAAGATTAGAAAGAGAATATTCCATCAACCAGTTCTTGAGCAAAAAAGGGTTTCTCGTTCCCAAGATTCTTTATGTAAGCCCAGGAGAAGGTTTAATCTTCGAAGAATACATTAAAGGAGAAACTTTAGTTCACGATATTAAACGGATTATTTCATCCAATAGCAGGCAGGCACCAGAGGGTATTGCTTTAGTTAAGGAAGTGGGAAAGAAAATCGCTGAAGCCCATAGATTAGGAATCACCTTTGGAGACTGCAAACCCGAGAACATTCTAGTTACAGATGAAAAAGGTCTCTATTTTGTGGATCTTGAACAAGCATCAAGAGATGGAAATCAAGCGTGGGACATAGCTGAATTCCTCTATTACTCCGGCCATTACGCATTTCCGTTCTCTTCTACTAAAGGGGTAGAGTTCATAGTACGAAAGTTCATTGAAGGATACTTAGAAGGAGGCGGGAAAGAAGAAACTGTGAGGGATGCGGGTTCTCCCAAGTATACCAAAGTTTTTAGTATTTTTACGCCACCACATATTATTCTGGCTATTTCTAACCTTTGCAGAAACGTGCGCGATTAGCAGATTTTCATGTTTTAAAAATCAGGTATGTTACATAGCCCCATGGAGCGATGCGGAAAATCCAGAAAATAATCAAAACCATGATAATTAATGTAATTACGTATATTATTAATCTCCTTATAATGTAAGTTTCATATTGGGTACCTCGAGTTCTGTTTATACCGTGTATTGGTAGGAGTCTTATTCGGTGAATGGAGAATAGTGCACCTAAAACGATGAATAAACAGCCTGTTAACGTTTGGAGTATCCCAATATTATGTAACCAATTGCTGTACGAGGTTAAGGTTAGTAGTATTGTAAAGATAGCGCCCGTGATCAAAATGATAGAGGAAGCTTTGGAGTTTCTTTGCACAAATAATAGATAGACATAACTAAGAATCAAAATTAAAAATGAGAAGAGAACTAAGGGATTCAAAGCAAAGTTACTTTCGAGTAATCCGCTGAGAGGGATAAGCACTTCTTCTTTTGCTCCGTATTCTTCTAATCTCCAAGGATGCTCAAGTCCACTCCAAAATAGGTAAACACCAACCAGAACTAAAAGTAATGAAATGATCTCTAGTTTTCTAGTTATTGAAAGTTTAGCTTTTCTAACATTTAACAGACCCATCTTATCTATAGGGAAGAACAAAACTGCAGAGAAAAATCCTAGGCCTAATACTAGTGCACTTAAAGTAACAACTCCTGTAGTAGGTCCTGTATGGAATTCAGCGAATATATCGTCATCAAAACTTTCTAACGAACCTTCAAATCTAAAATAATATAGATGTGGGTCTTCTGAAAAAAGCTTCGCTAGATTTTCCTCAATCTCTGGAAAACATGTTTTTTTAATTTGAAATTGGGCTTTCTTTGTAAACTCTAATTCTGAGATTGAAGTAGTGTCAAGTTCGTTGCTTGTTATCATAAACAGAGAGATATCAGTGTTTCCTTTGAAGAGTGAAGAGATGCGCAAGGGATAGTAAAGAAAAGAGCTGTCAAATTCATACTTCAACGTATCAACAGTCTGTACTGGTAAGCTTGCATCTATAACATCTATAGCGAAGAAGTACATTCCTTTCTGCATATAAAAAGAGATTAAATCGTCAAGAGCTGTGGGGAGGTCTGTGCTATATCTCTCGGTTTCAAGAAAATTTCTTAACCATACTGTCAGGTCATCAGCTTCTTCAGCATGTACCACAGTGATGTAATGGATTCCAATGTGCTCTTGAAAAGTTACTGTGACCTTCTGTTGACCCGGAATATCTTCAGAGTCCAATCCTAAGTGTCTTAAGAACGAATAACGTGGTTTAATTGTGGTGAAATATGCGTTGATTAGTTCTGTGACTTTTTTAAATGATTTATCCTCACCCTTAGTTATTGAGGGGTTGGATGGAAGGGGCATAAGTTCAACAACAATTGTATCCTGATTGGAACTTATGTCAGTGGAAAGGATTAGTATCTCATCAGTTCCGTTCCAGGCAATTATCGCTTTTTGTCCAGACTCATAGACATATTCGGTTTGAGGAGAGAAGCCGCCTCTATCTGCAAGTACAATTGAAGAAGATATGTTGATAACGAGAATTATGAAAATGCACGAGTATAATGTTAAAAGAGATTTCATGTTACGCATATGTAGACCAATATTCAGCTTACGGAGCAGTATTTAATACTAGAGTTTAGAACAGATACGCGCGCGGGGCATACATTCATAACATTAAAGGTTAAATTACTACTGAGACTTTGCAGAAAGACTAATGATCATTAAGATCACTTCAAAATAGTGCTGAGGACTGCAGATGACAAAGCATGAGACGACGCTTACATTTTATGGTGGACTAAATGAGATTGGAGGAAACAAGGTTCTCCTAGAAGACAAAGGAGTCAGAATCTTTCTAGACTTTGGGCGGTCTTTCACTTCAGGCACAGATTATTTCACAAGATGGCTTACACCCAGAGCAGTAAATGGCTTAGGAGACTACTTTGAGTTCAACTTACTTCCAAGAATAAAGGGAATATATAGCAAGGAACAATTGGCGTTCACAGACCTTCCCTACACTCAACCGAAGGTTGACGCCGTGTTTCTATCTCATGCCCACGTAGATCACATAGGACACATTCCATTCCTTGACGAAAAAATTACGGTTTATTGCGGTTACGGAACGAAAATATTCATTGAATCAATGGAATCCACCAGCACCACCAATTTTGGAAAACATCCGTACAAAACATTCAGAACAGGAGACAAAATACGAATTGAACACGTAGTTATAGTCCCTATTCATGTTGACCATTCTATTCCCGCTTCCTATGGTTTCATAGTTCACACTTCGAAAGGCGCAATCGTGTACACTGGAGACCTTCGAGCTCATGGACCTCGCAAGGATATGACAGAAGAGTTCATTGACAAGGCATGTGAATCTGAGCCAGTGGCTATGATAAGTGAGGGAACTAGGATGGTTGAGAATGAGAGAAGAAAGAACTACTCCGAAGTACAAGTAGAGAAACTGAGCAACGATATTGTCTCCAAGACAAACAAGATAGTATTTGTTACCCGCTACGGACGGGACACAGATAGATTCAGAACAGTTTATAGTGTCGCTAAAGACAACGACAGAAAACTCGCCGTATCTCCGAAAACTGCCCATCTACTTAGCAGACTTACTCAAGACAAACGTCTTCTTCTTCCAGATCCCATGAAAGATGAGAACATTCTAATTTATTATAAAAGGAAAAAAACTGGGAAGTTCCATGAAGCAGATTATTACGTTTGGGAACGGGAGTTCATGGAAAAAATGGTAAATCACAAGTTCGTGCACAAACATCAAAGCGAAATTGTCATGGATTTGGATTTTTACCAGTTCGCAGAACTTATCGACATAAGACCAGATCTCAATAGTCACTTCATCCACAGCATGAGTGAACCATATAGTGAAGAAGATATAGAAGATACGATCATGCAGAACTGGCTAGATCACTTCAGAATCAAATTTCACCAGCTCCACGCTTCTGGTCATCTAAACAGACAACAACTAATAGAGCTAATTGACTACATTCACCCAAAAAAGATCTTCCCTATACACACAGAAAATCCACATCTGTTCAGAAAACTAGACAAAGACGTCCAGTTGGTAGAATACGGAAAGAAATATGCGTTGTAGAAATGGTCTATGCATGTAAATGGATCTAAGAACGTAAGTTTCCCAATTCACTGCCTCATCTGAACTTTTGCTAGAGGGGCAGTGAACACTTCAAGCTCGCTTTCTGAGATCCACCCTTCATCTTTCAATTCTCTCAATCCCTGTCTTAAGTGTTCCTTCAATTCATTCGTGCGCAAAATATTAGATTCAGTTCCCGCATCATACATTTCCTTTTCAAACACAGGATTCTTCTCCAACAACATTATGATCTGGCTGATGAGACTGGTTATGGGCCCTGAACGAAACTGCAAAAGGGACTTTGTCTTTGCCACCCCAAAAACCCCTTTGAATTTTGTCAAAATTCCCATGCTTCCCGCAATGGATGGAGGATATATGACGTATCTTCTCTTCGGCCCTGCTTGATAGCAGATAAGGTAGAAGGGTATGTACGTTAGGGCATAGGTTCTCCGTTTTTTAGCCAGACCAACCTGATCAAGATTGCTTATGGTTTGCCTCTTCAATTTAACCAGTTTATTGATCTGTTCCACGACCTGAGAGGTCATATCCTGAAGAGACTCCATTTCTTTCTGCATTATGTGAATCTTGGCATCACGTGAAGCCTCTACGTTCCGCACGTCATCCATGATCTTGTCGACTTCTTTGTCACACTTTGCTCTGATTTTGGATATTTCATCTTTTTTCATCGATTCTGTGTCCTTTACTTTTTGTTGGACATCTTTGAGTTTCTTGTCTAAAGCCGAAATCTCCCTTCTGTAATTTTCTATGTCTTGTCTCCATCGAAGTTCACCAGCCCCATCTTTGCGAAGCCTACAGGACTTTATTTCTACTTCACAACGGTTAATGTTCTCACTCTTTCTTTCTTTTTCTTTCTCAAGTTTGATGTATTCTTGATGGAGAAGATGGAGCTGACCCCCTATGTCTCCAGAATATAGTGATATTTTCTTGTCATATTCTTTCTGAATCTTTCGAATCTTTTTCATAACTGAAGGTTTAAGGACTTCTATTCTTTTGTCAAATTCCTTTCTAACTTTCCCAATTTCTTTTTCAAAACTCTTTACATATCTTTCTGCAGTGCTATTTAGCAAGCGCATGACTCCATGCAAATCTGCAATATCTTGTGTTAACCTTGTTCTAAGGCTTGAAATCTCTTTTATGGAAATAGAGGCCTCTGCTTCATCCATTGTTGGAGATAGAAGAATTTTATTTGGTGCTGATCCATTGATTTTTTTGGCTGAAGAAAGATAGGAAGCAAAATCTCCGACAAAATCTGGACTTGTAACAAGACCTTTTACGGTTTTCCCTTCTTCTCTTGTGAACCCTTGAAAGTAGTTAAGATTGCTGGAAAGAAAGGCAAGGTACGCTTCATGATTCATGGAATCTCCATCAATATTAGTGATAAACGTTCTGACGTCGGGTAACGTGGCATAAGAAAAGGTGTGTGCCATGATACCGAGTCCGTCAAAAATAAGAGTCCCTCTCTTCCATGGAACCAACCACGTTGGGTAACAAGCTTGAGCAATAAAGGCTATCTCCTCTGTCGTTCTTTTCAGAATGCGCCCTTTACCTTTCTTCCGCTCTAACTCTGCAAAGCATAAAATAGCTCCCTTTTCCATCTTCTCTGTGAAGCGTTTTTTGCGGTCCTTTGCGGGGACTGCAAATGAAAGAAGGAACCTAACTAATTTAGGAGGCATGTTTTCCACCATTCGTCCTAATTAGCACAACTTTTCAATAATCTCAGATTGAGGAACATGATCACCAATCAGTAAGGGCTAGATAATTATGAACTTGAACTTTAAATGGGTTTTCCTAACCTAGTTCTCTTTCATAGCATGCTCACAAGATGCCCCGATCCCATAAGTGGCTCTCCACATCGGATTTCTAAGCAGTGCCCATAGTTGCAGTACTACCAGAAATAATTGGTTTTTTGAGTAAACTCCAATCGAAAAGATTATAGCAACTATTGTTACTCACAACTTTTCTCATTTGGTGAAGCATACGCTTCACTCTATGCCTCAGCGAAAACGCTTAAATTTTTCCAAAACGCAATAGCGAACATTCGGAGGATTATCTATGAGCAGTCTCAGAGATAGATTAAGAATCAGAGAAGAAAATCTGAAGGAGATCAACAATCTTCTTCTAAGCGAAGACAACCCCCTTGTAAACGGCCTACTAGAATCTGTTGAGAAATACGGTGGTGTTGACGAAATTAACCGTAAGGCGAAGGAAGCCAGCAAGCTCGAAAACATCATGACTCGACTCAAAGACAAAAATTCTCCTTATGTGAAAGACCTCGAATGGTTGATTGAACAACGAGACAAAAGCGTTTTCATTAACATCCCGGAATATCTCAAGAGAGTTTTAGGAGACAAGGCTAATTCTACAAAGTTTGATGAAACATTCGCCGTAACCCTCGAGATAAGTGCCTGCAACTTTTTCCCATGGCTCATAGAAGAAGCGAAGAAGGCTATTACCCAACAGGACCTTATGCCCGCCCGCTATATTCGTGTCCGTTCGATGAAAGAGCAAGTTCAAGATGATGACATCCTTGCGTTTGCAGCAGCAATGCAAATCATCGGAGCCTCTTACGTGCAAACACTAGACACAAAAGGGACAATGCTCGGACCAGATGGTCAACCAATTAACGTTCATTTAGGAGGCCCTGAAACTATCACAGGCTATTTCGGAGGCGTAGGAGTACCAAATGAATACGCCTTGAAGTGGGTTGATGAATTTCTTTATTACCATACAGAGTATGGCGTTCAGCAGGTATTGAACATAAACACAGGCACTGTTATGCTCGGGTATTGGCTGCATAAACTGGGAATTGACATAGAATTCAAGATTTCGGTTTTCGTGGGCAACGATAATCCTTATTCATGTTTGTGGACTCTCATGACTGCGAAACTCTTTAGCCGAGATGACGGCACAACACCTCTCATTGGCTTCAATCTCTCCAACTCTGCCAATAACAAAACAATTGAACTATCAGCCTATACACGAGAGAACTTCAACTTCGAAGACATTATCCGCATCGAACATCATATTGTGGAAACTTACAAGAGTATTGTCAGGCAACCATACGACCGAATCGAGGAACTTCTGAAGATCTCAGACCATGTCAAAAACATCAGTGCCAAACATGAGGGTGGACTTCCTCAGGTTGAAAAAATTCGAGAACACCCATCAGATATTTTGGACTACTTCATTCCTAAGGAAGAAATTATTGAAAAAGAGTTAATGCCAAAGCTCTTAACAAATTATCTAGACAAACATGATTCACTGAACAGAACAGCCAAAGCGCTTACAGAACGAGGCCTAACGTTCATCGCTGCTTGGAACCTGCACAAAAAGTAATTCACGCACCTTTTAGATTATACTTAGATTTTCAAGATGAACCATATGCAAATCTAAGAGTGTGCGCACGATTTTTACGTCTCAGAAGCCTTTAGACGTTTCCATACCGTGAAATATTTAGTCGGGGCGTATGCAAGCATAAGAATGGTAAAATCATTTCTCCCATATGTCAAGAGGCGGTCTATTTTCAGGGGGTATTGGTGATCTATACTTTTTGTTTCCTACTCTTTGTCTATGTTCCTTCTTTGCCTCGTTAAGAATCTCTTCATTCATCAAGAAATCTAAGGAGGTAGCAGCCATTACCTTCGCAGAAAAGATGAGAGAATTATGTCCAAGTCCAACTGCACTTTGCGCTACGTTTTGCCATGAATGCCCAGGTGTACCTAGAACCCAAGTTGCAGTGGTAAATTCTACAGTGGGTGTCTGCCAACTCACGTCAGCTACATCAGTGCTACCATGACTCACTTCACCTTCACCCCAAGGATCAGGAATTTCATCATCCATCAATTTGTCCACTAGTTTCTCCCATCCTGGGCGCTTAGATTTCTTCAACTGAGCAATCTTCATTTCTAGTGTAATTGTCTTGGCAATCTCTTTTGCAAACTTCAAATCTTCATCACTATATTCGGGAAGCCCGATTTCACGCATATTTTTAACAATTAGCTCTGAGATAGCTTTATTGGGAATTACATTGTAACTTCCTTCAAGAAACTCTGTTCTCACCTTAGTTCTTGTCATGATTGCTGCTCCTTTTGCTATCTCGAGTATCCAATTGTATATGAATTCCAATTGATCTCTTTCTGGCGCTCTTACGTAGTACCAGCTTCTGGCGTATGGGGGCACAATATTTGGCTGGTCTCCGCCCTTTTCAATTACGTAGTGGATTCTTGCATCTTGGATTACGTGTTCCCTAAGGTAGTTTACACCTGTGTTCATTAATTCTACTGCATCCAATGCGCTTCTGCCTTGCTCGGGGGAAGCACCGGCATGGGAAGCCTTACCATAGAAATGAAACTTAATCGAGTTGACAGCCAAACTGCTCCTTAGGTCAGCTGCATTCATAGTGCTTGGATGATGACTGATCACCGCATCAACGTCACTGAAATACCCCTCTCTAACCATGTATACCTTGCCTGAGAAGTTCTCCTCAGCCGGACATCCAAAGAATCTGATTGTACCCTTTATCTTGTGTTTCTCCATAGCGATTCTTACTGCTATTGCTGCTGCCATGCCGCTGGTCCCATGAATATTGTGCCCGCATCCGTGCCCTGGGGCACCCGGTTGCAAAGTTTTGTTTGATGGAACCTTTTTCTGTGATAGCCCGGGTAGGGCATCATATTCGCCCATTATCCCGATGACTGGTTTTCCTGCACCCCAAGTTGCTAAGAAGGCTGTAGGCATATCCGCAATTCCACGTTCAACCTTAAACCCCTGTTTTTTCAATTCATCTGCTAGAAGCGCTGAAGACTTGAACTCGATTAAACCTAGCTCGGCATGCTCCCACACCTTATCACTGATCTCAACAATCTTATCCCTATTTCTCGCAATCCAATCAAGAGCATATCCCTTCTCAACAGACATGGATAACACCAAGAATGAACTAATTCCGAGTAAAAGGATTAAACATTTGCTATACTGGTTCTGCTAGCTCTTTGGACCCTGACGTTTTAGCCTACCTAGTAAATATTGGGATTTTTCTCAACATGATATGAGTGTCGAAGAGTTACTTCATTTTAAAATTTACATTTACAAACTACTTGCTTTTTTAACTCTTCATTAAACATATTAGGCACCAGATTATTAGAATCGAATCTTGTCTATTCTGGTGGTGATAAGGATAAAGAGGTTCAATTTAGAAGGAATTTTTCCTGCATTAGTTACTCCATTCAAGAATGAAGGGGAAATTGATGAAGAAGCCTTGAGATATCTAGTCAATTTCATGATTGAATGGGAAGTAAATGGCGTTGTACCCGTTGGTACGACTGGAGAATTTGTTTACATGTCAAAAGAAGAACGGAAGAGGGCATTGGAGACGGTTATTGATGAGGTTAACGGCAGAGTTCCTGTGATTGCTGGAACTGGTGCGAGCTCAACTATAGAAACAATAGAGTTATGTAGACACGCTAAGGATGTCGGAGCAGACGCCACTTTGGTCGTCACCCCTTATTATTTGCGTCCGGCAGACAAAGGTGCGTATCAACATTTCTATGAGGTTACCAAAGCTGCAGACATACCAATCGTGTTATATAATATTCCGCAGTGTACTGGTGGATTTCTGAGCAGAGAAGTCGTCGAAGACTTGGCTCGGATAGACAACATTACAGGGCTAAAAGATAGCAGTGGACACCTTCCCTACATGCTCGAGTTGCTAAGCTTCGTTGGAGATAAGATCACCATTGTTTGTGGTCATGACGAAGTGGTTTTGCCGGCATTAGCAGCTGGAGCCAAAGGAGCAATATTAGCTTCGGCGAATGTTATCCCGGATATATGGGTCAAACTGTATAAGGCTGTTCAAAAAGGAGATGTTGATTCTGCTAGAAAAATCCAGATGAGTGCCCAAAAGTTGGCAAGAATCTTCTGCAGACATGGCGGAGCCGTAGCCGTTAAAGCAGCCTTAAAGATGATGAGCGTTAATGTTGGCAAAGTAAGGAGACCACTGGTAAGTGGCGGAGTTTTGGCATGGGAAGTGAAAGAAGAGATACGGATGGAACTTGAAAAACTTGGAAAAATAACGGCAAAACAGATTAAAGTCAAAACCGAACTCCCAAAACGCTTAGAGGATAGATTTCAAGATTTGGGGATCACAGCCAAAGACATCGAACAGTCAAAGCTCTTGGTAAGTGAAGCCTCAGTTGGAGAAGGAAGAGAAAAGTTGCACGTCTTTCTGCTGGCTGGTCCAAAGCAAAGTGCAGTGGGTTATGTGTGGGCAAGAGCCTTAGCAAATCCTGAGCCTGGCCACGAAGCCCTAACAGCTATTTTAGAGCCAAACCTCTCTGCCAAACCGATTACGCTTATTGTTCCAGCAATCAAAATTGAGAGTCTACGGCAAGCGAGCATAGTGTACGGCCCAGTTCAATCAGCCGTTGGAAAGGCAGTTTCAGACACAGTTGAGGAAAACGTGATTTCAAAGGAAGTTTTAGAGAATTATGCAATTATAGTTAAGGTTGTTGTTAATCCTGAAGCCCTAAACAGACAGATATTGTTTACAAACACTTACGATGCAGTCAAGTTCGCTCTTTCAAACGCTTTCCGAGTGTGGAGGGGTTAGGATGGAGAAGAAATTTTGGTTAAAGGGAGTGATTCCCGCTCTCGTAACACCATTTGAAAGAAACTTTGAGGTTGATGAGGAGAGTTTAAGGCGACTGGTAGATTTTGTCATTGAGAAAGGCGTCACTGGAGTGGTTCCATGTGGGACAACAGGCGAATTTGTCAACATGACCGTGGAAGAAAGGATGAAGGTTATCGAAGTTACTATAGATGAGGTTAACGGTCGGGTGCCGGTTATTGCTGGAACTGGAGACGCCAGAACAACGAACGCCATAGAGTTTACCAAACATGCTGAGGATGCAGGTGCAACCGCTGCCCTAGTAGTCTCGCCTTTCTACTTCAAGCCCACAGACAAGGAGATCTATGAACACTACGACAAAATTGCGGAGGCTGCAGACCTTCCAATCATTCTTTACAATATTCCACAGGTCACAGGTGTTGAGATCCCTTGGTGGGTCGTGGAAGGCCTATCTGAAATCGATAATATAGTTGGGATTAAGGACAGCAGCGGTAACATGCCTTATATGATGGCTTTATTTGAGAAGGTTTATGGAAAGATTTCAATTATCTGTGGGCATGATGAGATTGCGGTGGCTGCACTTGCCGCCGGTGCTGATGGGCTGATATTAGCTTCTGCGAATCTGATACCTGACCTTTGGTTACGACTGTACGACTTGGTTGAAAAGCACGATCTGGAGGAGGCCCGTAGTCTTCAAAGGAAGGTTCAGACTTTGGCAAGAATTATTACTAGGCATGGTGGAGGCCTTGCGGTCAAAGCTGGATTAAGAATGATGGAGCTGGATGTTGGAACCGCGAGAAAGCCCCTTATGACTGGGGGTGTCTTTCGTTATGAGGATGAAGAGCTACTTAGATTGAGTTTGGAGTGGTTAGGGAAACTTTCCAGCAAAACTCTCCAATTGGAAATTAAGCCGAATCTTGTGACTAAAAGTATGTTTGCTGGGGCTACACCTCAGACCCCCATGAAAATACGTGATTTCTCTTTGAAAGTTGGCGAAGCCTTTGCATCACCCAGCACAGCTGAAGTTGCTCACGTTGATCTTCTCATAGGGTTGAGGAATGGTCCAGTTGGTAGGACGTTTCGGGAAACTTTGGCAAATCCTAGAACTGGTCATGACCCCCAACTTGTAAGATTAGGAAGCAAAACAGTCAAGCCTGACACTTTATTGGTCCCCACAGTCACCATTAGAACTGAGCGTCAGGCTGAATTTGTGTATGTGCATGCGATGAGTGGGGTCGCCAAGGCTGTTGTGGACAGCGTGGAAGACGGTTTGCTGCCTAAAGATGCCTTAGAAGAGTTGGTTATGATCGCGAACGTCTTTGTTCATCCGACTGCGTCTAATCCAAAACGAGTGATGATAAACAACTTCAAGGCGATGGTTTGGGCGATTCGTAGGGCGTTAGAGGCGAGACCTACTTCGGAGGAGCTCATGGAGAGGAAGGAGTCGGCCAGGCATCCGTTCCGTTACGAACCCTAACTCCCTTCACCATACAGTAGTCTATAAGGTTATAATCTCCAAATGAGTTTTAGAGATGGTGTGTGAGTCCAGTTTGTCTGAAATCCACGAAGGTAATGACGTTCTTCTCTACTTAGATCGGAAGAGAACTTACCTGGTTAAAGTTGAGCAGGAGAAGAGTTTCCACACACATAAAGGATTTGTGCAACTAGAAGAGTTGGTTGGAAAACAGTACGGGACTCGCATAGCCAGCAGCATGAACATAGAATTCGTAGCCTTGAAACCCACGTTACGAGACCATATTTTTAAGATGCAGAGAAAGACCCAGATAACGTATCCAAAGGACATATCTCTCATCCTTATGTTCAGCGATGCTGGTCCAGGCAACAGAGTTGTTGAGGCGGGAACTGGAACTGGCGCCTTAACCACATCTCTCGCCTGTCATGTCCGCCCCACAGGTCATGTGTACAGCTACGAAGTTAGAACGAAGTTCATGGAGTCGGCGCTGAAAAACCTGAAGAGAGCAGGAGTTTCAGAGTATGTTACTGTCAAGAACAAAGACATAACAGAAGGCATCGATGAGACAGAAGTCGACGCAGTAGTTCTAGACCTCGCAACTCCATGGCTGGTCATTCCTCACGCCTACGCAGCCCTAAAAGGAAGCGGCGTACTTGTCTCCTTCAGTCCGACTATTGATCAGGTTGTGAAGACAGTTGAAGCCCTAAAAGAAAACGGGTTTGTAGCCATTGAAACTGTTGAATGTCTTATGCGTGGCATGCAGATTGAAAGAGGAAAAACTCGACCGCAAACCTTGATGACCGGGCACACGGGCTACATCACCCACGCACGCAAAGCCCTCAAATAACCCTTGCTTCAGCTGGGCGCGCGCATTATGAACGGAGGAAATATTGAGAATGACGATACGATACGTCAGGTCGGCGTCTTCTAAGGAGTAAGTACGCAACTAACGCTACGAAGAAACTAAGGGCTAACGCCCCGACAAAGGGATCGGTTGGATGAGTGGCTACTTTTTCAGCGTCGGGCGAGCCCCAACTCGCTAACTGGTCAGGGGTTCTGATGTAAGGTGCGTTGCAGGTGAGTAGCCCTCCCTCTCCTTGAGAGACATAGAATAGCTGAAGCGGAGAAAGCATTATCACTGATCCTAGCAAGACTGCAGTGAAGGTATATGCGAGGATTTTTTTCAAGTCCACCTTCTCCATGGTCACGCGGTATAGTAGGCTTTCAACTCACGCTGTTAATCAACATAATTGTAGAAGGTGGGAGTATATAATTCCACGGTTTAGAACAGCAAGTTCTACGACTAGAACAACAGACTTTATTCGTTGTTATTCTCCTGTGCGCGCGCTATAAATGAAAAAATCACCGTGAGAATCAGCGCCTATTTAACAGATGCAACACAAATAAATGTTGCAGACTACATCGGAAACTCGAGAACGGATTTAGATCCGACTTTTGTGTCCATGGACTTTGACTTCAAGCCCAAAAGAGATGAAGATATATCAGAATGGTTTCATTGAAAAGAAGGGACCACTGTTTTGCCTCGTAGGATCCAATTCTCAGTTGCAAATTTCTCCATGCAAAGTTTTTCTGCGAGGCCTTTCTCGTAGCTTGTCAACTTCCCTTCAATTAATCTGATTTTCAGTGCATTCTGGAAACCTTTGACTAACGCTTCGTAGGCATCTTGTATAGACGTGTGTGACTCAAGTTCGTGTTTCATTGAAGTTATCTTCTTTCTGGCTACAGGAACTACTTCCGCAGAGGCTGTAGCCCACGGAACCTTCAAAAATGTAAACATCTTCTCCAAGTCCACATCTATCAGGAATGTTCCATGTTGAAGAAGAATCCCTCCTCTCTGATACTGAGAACTTCCAGAAATCTTTCTTCTGTTCACCAACACGTTTGGACAATGTTTCAGATTGCCTGAATCAAAATCGGCTTGGACTCCTAAGATATTCGTTGCCTCCACTAAGCTATTACAAATTAGTCTATAGGCATGAAAAACATCGGCGGTTTTCAAGTCCCTTTTGCCCACAATTGCACTATAGGTTATTTCTCCCTCATAATCGTGGTAAACAGCTCCTCCACCCGTGATTCGCCTCACAAAATCAACGCCATACTTCCTGCAGTTTTCCACGTTAATCTCCGTGAAGATATTTTGGAAACGACCAAAGGAAACGGCTGAGGGCTTCCACCTGTAGAAGCGTAGAGTGTTTGGCACCATTTCTGCGATTCTAGCTCTCAAGATGGCCTCGTCGATAGCCATGTTCATGAAGGCATTTCTTACCTCAAGCGTTAGAAGCCTCCAAGTATTCATCTGTGCCGCACCAAGCAGTATAATTGTGAGGTAACAAGAGATGAGTGTTGATGAGAATTCCTACTTTCGTTTTCGTGACAGCATTTTTTCCAGTATAGGCTTTAATTTTCCGTTCTCCGTGTTTATCTTGTCCTTGCCCAGTGTGTGCATTTGTTCTGTCATGTCGTTTACGAGTTCAGCGAATTTGACGCCTTCGGCGGCAGATACATAGTCCACTTTGAACCTTTCTGGGCTAAGACCTAGTTTTTCCAGCATGCCCGCTAAGGCTTCCATTCTTGTTTTCATTTTCCAGTTGCCAGAAATGTAGTGGCAATCATAGGGTAAATGGCAAGCAGCAACCAGCACCATTCCTGCGCCAAGTCTGAAGGCTTCCATAACGAAGTCTCTATCAACCCTTCCGGAACACATGACTCGAATGGGACGTATAGTAGGTGGATACTCGAAACGACTTGTTCCAGCCAAATCAGCTCCCGCATAACTACACCAGGTACAGAGAAAAGCCAGAATCTTATCCTCAGGATTTTCTTCCAAAGCAGCCCGGATCTGAGCAAAAATCTGAGCGTCAGTGAAATGCATTTGAGTAATGGCGTCAGCTGGACATTCAGCAACGCAAGTGCCACATCCATGACACATAGCAGTAGCAACTTCTGCTGGCTGCCCTTCAGGAGCTTTAATGGCACCATAAGGACACCTTTGTGAACAAATGCCACACTTCGTCTTGACATTTCTACATTCATCAGGATTAACAACAGCAATGATAGGTTCGATTTCCCACGTTGACTTTGAAAGAATTGTTGCAGCTCTGGATGCAGCTCCACTTCCTTGTGACACACTGTAGGGGATGTCTTTAGGTCCCTGACAGGCCCCAGCTAGAAAGGTGCCATCCACAGCTGTGTCGAGGGGCTTAAGTTTTGGATGGCTTTCCATAAAGAAGCCGTCGGCTCCTCGGGAGATGTTGAAGATTCTGGCTATGTCTTCGGACCCTTTACTTGGAATCGCCGCTGTTGCTAATACTACCATGTCAGTCGTTATCTTCACTGAATTGTTGCCTTCTGTTTCTGCATATACAGTCAAGCTTTTTGTTTTCGGGTTTTCTGTAATCTTTCTATTGGTAAGCTTTGTTCGTATGAAGTTGATTCCCATATTTTGGGCTCTTCTGAAGATCTCTTCGTACCCTTTCTTGTTGGTGCGCATATCCATGTAAAGCACATTAATTTGTAGGTCATCCCCGTACTTCTCTTTGAGCAAAATCGCGTTCTTTAGTGTTAACATGCAACAGAAGCTGGAGCAATACTCGTACTTGTCAACGTCTCGTGAACCAACACACTGAATGAAAGTTAGGCTGTTGGGCTTTTTGCCGTCTGAAGGCCTTAAGAGTTCGCCTGTAAGTTGAGTGCCCGTGTTCAAAATTCGTTCAAGTTCAAGTTCAGTTATCACATTCCTATATTGCCCATATCCATATTCTTTTAAATCATAAGGTTCGTAAATGTCGAATCCAGTCGCAATTACGATAGTCCCTACTTCAAGTGTGATCTCTTCGGGTGTTTGCCCAAAATTTATCGCGCCTGCTTCGCATACATCTTTACATTCAGTGCAACTACCATCCTTGAAGTAGAGACAGTTCTCTTTATCAATCCTGTAGACCAGAGGTATAGCTTGGTTGAATGGCATGTAGATTGCCTTCCGCATATGTACACGTGCGTCAAATTCATTTGACACTTGAACAGGGCATTTTTCTTCACAAATGTTACAGTATCCCAAACACTTTGACTCGATAACAAATCTCGGGTTCTTAACGACCTTGACCTTATAGCTTCCAATAACACCTTCAACCTCTTTAACTTCAGAATAAGTAAATATCTGGATATTTGGATGCGTAGCAACATCTCCTACTCTCGTAGCAACACACGAGAATCGTGGACAACGATTCTGTTGTGGACAGTTTGAACACTCAAACATCGGGAACGTTTTGCCCAGTTGAGCCACGTGGCCCCCGATGGTCTCAGCTTTGTCAACTAAGTATACTTTGTACCCCATGTCAGCAAGGGCCAACGCTGCACTTGCACCAGCGACCCCACCGCCCACTACTAACGCTTCATTGGTAACTGGAACTTCGATGATGTCAAGCGGTTGTAGCAATCTAACCTTTGCAACAGCCATTTTCACAATTTCTTTAGCTTTTTTTGTGGCCTCTTCTGGTGTGCTTGGATGACACCATGACGAAAACTCCCGGATGTTGGCCATCTCAAAGAGAAACGGGTTCATACCAGCTTCCGAAACGGTTCGCCGAAACGTTGGCTCGTGCATCCTTGGAGAACAAGCAGCTACAATCACTCGGTTTAACTTGTACTCCGCTATTCCTTTCCTAATCTCTTCTTGTCCCGGGTCAGCACATGTGTACCGGTTGGTCTTCACATAGACTACATTCGGCAGAGAGCGAGCGTAATCTGCCACATCCTCTACGTCTACTACAGCGCCGATATTAAGCCCGCAATAACAGATGAATACACCGATTCGTATCTCTTCTATAGCTTGAAGAGAATCTTGTACCATGTCACATTACCTCTTCCAGAGCTGCTCTGACTTGCGCAATAACTTGCGCATCGGTATAAAGGGGCATTGTTATAGCTCCCGTAGGACATGCTGCACTGCAGGTGCCACATCCCCTGCAAAGACCGTCTATAACTTTTGCCAACTCCTTTTCGTGGGTTTTCTCGATTTGCACGGCATTGTAATCACAAACAGACTTACAAATCTTGCACCCACTACAGATGCCCTCATCCACTTTTGCAATGAAGGGCTCGATAATCCACGTAGACCTACTCAGAATTGTTGATGCTTGGGCTGCTGCACCACTTCCTTGTGCCACACTATACGGTATATCTTTCAACCCTAGACAGGCCCCCGCTAGGAATATTCCCGGTATATCCGTGTCACTAGGCCTAATCTTCGGCTGGCATTCTACGAAAAAGCCGTCTGTTTCGATTGGAATGTTTAGGAGTTTCGCTAGATCTGCTGCGTCTTGGACTGGAATGGCTGCGTTTGCCAGAACCACCATCTCAGCCGCTATCTCCACTGGTTGGTCGCCTTCTGTTTCAGCGTGCACAATAAGATTCTTGGTTCCCGGATCTTCAGTTACAGACCTGTTTTCCAGTTTCACTCGTACAAAATGAACCCCAGCTTTCTGAGCTCTATTGTAGAATTCTTCATATCCTTTAAAATCGCTACGCATGTCAGTGTAGATGATGTAAATTTGAATATCATCTTTATACTTCTCCTTAAGCATAACTGCGTGCTTTAAAGTGTACATGCAACAGAAGCCAGAACAATATTCGTACTTGTTAACGTCTCGCGAACCAACACACTGAATGAAGACTATAGAATGAGGTTTCTCACCGTCGGAAGCCCGAATGACTTTTCCACTGGTCGGACCTGCTGCCAGAATCAGTCTCTCAAATTCCAATGCGGTGATGACATTATCGTATTTTCCGTAACCGTACTGGTGATCGGTGTATGGTAGATAACTTTCAAAGCCTATCGCAACGATGATTGCCCCTACGTTTAATTCGATTTCTTCAGGTTGCTGGTCGAAATTTATGGCTTGACGGGCACCGCAAACATCAACACATTTGTAGCATTCGATGCAATGATCCATGTTGATCGTGTAAACAAGTGGGACCGCTTGATCGAAGGGGAGTGAAATTGCCTTTCTAACGCCCATATTCAAGTCCCATTTGTTGGGAAATTCGATGGGGCAGACATCTCGGCATTCGCCACATCCTGTACAATTATCGGCAATTACGTATCGTGGGTTCTTTCGAACTTTGACTCTGAAGTTTCCAACAAATCCTTCTACGTGGAGAATGTTGGCGTATGATATTATTTCGATATTCGGATGACGAGAGACATCCACCATTTTTGGGCCTTCAATGCAGATGGAGCAGTCAAGGGTCGGAAAGGTCTTGTCGAGTTGGGCCATATGACCTCCGATACTTTCGCTCTTTTCGACTAAATATACTTTGAAGCCCATGTCAGCAAGATCTAATGCGGCGCTTATTCCAGCAATTCCGCCACCTATAATGAGAGCCTTATTGGTTACTGGGAATTCAATTGTTTCGAGTGCCTGAAGTAGCCGAGCCTTGGCTACTGCAATCTTTACAATTTTTTTTGCCTCATTAGTTGCTTCTCTGGGAGTGCTTAGGTGGCACCACGAAGAAAATTCTCGGATGTTGGCCATCTCAAGAACGTAGGGGTTTAACCCGATTTCTGTGATACATCTTCTGAATGTAGATTCGTGAAGGCGTGGTGAGCAGGCTGCAACAACAACTCTATTTAACTTGTGCTCTTTTATTGCCGTTCTAATTTCGGCTTGTCCGGGAGCTGTACATATATATCGGTTGTGAACGGCGAGGACTACATTAGGCAACGTTTTGGCGTATTCAGTGACTTCTTCTACATCTATCACTCCTGCTATGTTAAGTCCACAGTGGCAAACGAAAACTCCAACTCGCGGTTCTTCAGACACTTATGATACCTCCTTATATGCAAGTCGTTTTTCAACTGATCCTCGCGCTTTCATGGAGCCTTTTGCTCTCAACTCCTTAGTCATCTCTGTTGTGGATGTTAATTTTTCCAGTGCCTTATTCCATGCGCCAGAACGAACTGGTGTATGATGCACAGAGGTTCTTTGTAATTCTAGAGCTTCCTCTTCTGGGCACACAAGTTTACAAACACCGCAGTAGATGCAGTATAACTCGTTAACGTGCACTTTCTCATTGTCGCCTAAGTAGAGGGCTCCTGTGATGGGGCAAACGTCAAGGCAGTCTTGGCAACCTTCTGGACATTTCTCTTGGTTTATTTTCATAACTCCGTGGAACATTTTGCGAACACGGACAGCACCTTCTGGACATTGCATTTCACACAACCGACAGGAAGGACATAAATCTGTTTTAATGTCAACATGAACTGACACATTCTTCTTTTTGGACTTTGCAATATCTGACACCTCTTTACCATCAGGTGTTCGTACACTAACCTCGATAATTTCCAAAGGACAGGCCTTCTCACATTCCACACAATCCAAATCGCACTTGGTTGTGTCAACCTCAATGTCGCGGATAAGTTGAGGGAAGCTCTCAGTTTTAACTACTGAAATCACGTGTTCACCATCTACTCTTACTTTTAGGGCGCCAAAGGGACAAAGAGTATTGCAGATTCCACAGTACTGGCATTTCTGCTCATCAACATCAATGATTGGCTGCTTTGCTTTTTCTCCGTTTACCTTCGGAACAATTTTGATCTCAATGGCTTCTCTTGGACAGATTGTCTTGCAGATCTCACAACCTACGCATAAGTTCCTGTCTAATGTTAAGGAATATCGTTTAGCATGTAAAATTCTTTCAACTTCGAGCTCATTTTCACTCTCAGTTTTTACCAATTTCATGGGCATACTATTTTTCTCCAGCAATCTGGGTTTGAGAAATTCTGGGAATGTTACAGACTTGCATGCTTGGTTCGATTCCAGTCGTTGGAAGGAGTTAATTTGAGTTTGTGTTTTAAATTCTTTATGTTTTAAGTTCTTTCTGCCACCATTTCATAACATTGTTATGACACATATCAGTCTTTACATTTGTAAACTACTCCCTCAAGAAGAAATCTAAAACTTCGGCTCCTCATCTTCCAAAAGAAAATGGAGAAAAAACGTATGATAGAAGAATGCCTTACACGTTGATTGAAACCATGCCTGATTCTCTCCTAGTTGAAATATCTTTTGTAGACAAAGATGACAAAGTTCGTTATGCGCGTGCATACCTCAACCTTCTTAAGACCCTTAATTCCTCTCTTCTTCTCGATCGCTAAGGAGGATTAGAATTGAAAAGGATCACCATGGCTCATGGCGCTGGCGGAACAATCATGCATGACTTAATCAAGAAACATATCGTAACGCATCTGGGTGGAAGTGGCTCTGAGGTTCCGCTGGAAGCATTAGATGATGCAGCCGTAATCGGCGACATTGTTTTGAAGTCGGATTCCCACGCGGTCAAGCCCATCTTTTTCCCGGGTGGGGACATTGGAAGATTGGCAGTTGCAGGCACGGTAAACGATATTGCGGTGATGGGGGCAGAACCGATAGCCCTTTCTTGCGGCTTCGTCCTAGAAGAAGGACTCCAAATAACTGACTTCGAAAGAATTCTCGAGAGTATGAAACAAACCTGCAAAGAAGCAGGTGCCTACATCATTACTGGCGATACAAAGGTCGTGGAAAAGGGAAATTTAAGCGGATGTGTCATCAACACATCTGGAATTGGCAAGAGAAATGAAGCCTTAGAAGGAAATATTGCAGAAGTGAAAAAATACCGTTCTTTCAATAGCCGTTGGATTCTTGACTCCAATTTACGAGAAGGCGACAAAGTGATAGTTTCTGGCACAGTGGGAGACCATGGGCTTGCTGTTTTGTCGGCGCAAGAAGGCTACAATTTCGGAAGCCAAATCAAATCTGATGTAACGCCTCTAAACAAGCTGATTATCCGACTCCTGAGTGTGGGCGGAATAGTATCGATGAAAGACCCCACAAGAGGCGGTTTAGCCAACGCCTTAAATGAGTGGAGTGAAAAGTCCAATGTCGGTATACTAGTGCAAGAGGATAGGATACCCATACGTGAAGACGTTAAAGCCGCATGCGAAATGCTGGGTATTGATCCCCTCGAAATAGGGAACGAAGGGAAAATACTGATAGGGATGGTCCATGAGAAAGCCGAAGAGATACTGTCAATACTAAAGAAGACAAAGGAAGGCAAAAATGCACAGATAATAGGAGAAGCGACAAAACAATTTAGAGAAGTCGCTCTGGAGACCGAAGTGGGTGGAAAAAGAATACTGGCACCACCAATAGGAGATCCAGTTCCAAGGATCTGTTAAACCAAGCAACTAGGCCTTGTGTCTCGCCCATATTCTACAAGTGCCTTCCATAGAAACCATGCAGGCTCCTTTCGGCGACTCTGGTCTACAAGTCTTCATAAAGAGACCACATTCGGAGGGCTTAATCTTCCCAATCATAACCAAATGGCAGAGACAGCCAGGCAATAAGTCTCTTGAACGCTCAATCTTTATACCATACTTTTTTCGCGCATCATAAGCCATAAATTCTTCCTTCAAAGCTAATGCAGATAACGGAATTTTCCCAAGTCCTCTCCAACGCCCACCCACGACGTCAAACACTTTCTCCATGAGTTGCTGCGCCTTAACATTACCTTTCCAATCCACGGAACGAGTATACTCATTTTCCAACCTTGCCTCCCCAGTCCGTAACTGTTTGAGAAGCATCGAAACAGCAAAAAGAACATCTAAGGGTTCAAATCCTGCTACTATGGTTGGCATGTGGTAGGCTTTTGGAAATATCTCATAAGGTTTCACTCCAATAATGGTTGATACATGTCCTGGCGCAATGAAGCCATCTATGTGCAAGTCTCCCACACCTAACAATAGCTCCATGGCTGGAGGAATTAACCTATGGGAAACTAGAAAGCTAAGATTCTCAAGCTGTTTGTCGAGAATTTCTATGGCTGTCAAGGGAGCTGTTGTCTCAAAACCTATAGCAAAAAACACAAACTCCTTTTCTGATTCCTTTTCAGCCATTTTCACTGCATCTCTTACACTGTAAACGATTCTAACGTCTCCACCAGAAGCCTTAGCCTCCTGAAGGGAACTCTCTGAGCCAGGAACTCGAATCACATCGCCGAAAGTTGTAACCGCTATTCCGTTCAGCGCCAGTTGTATCGCCTCATCTATCTCAGCAGCAGGGAGAACGCAAACTGGACAGCCTGGTCCAGCGATTACGTCAACTGTTTCTGGAAGAAGTGCTCTAAGTCCATAATGGGTTATTGTCCACTCGTGGGTTCCGCAGACATGACAAAACTTAACTTCGTAAGGAGGAGCCAGTTTTCGGATGTAACCTGCAATTTTCTTTGCGAGTGTTGGGTCCCTGAACCGTTCTTTAATCTGCATCCGTTTTGTCGTCCTCACTTATGAGAAGTTTCATGTCTCTTATTGTACATTCTCGTCCTCCTTCGATCTCAACTGTTTCTCCACAGTTTGGACAACGGAGTGTAGGTGTAGGAATGTGGTAAATGGGGTCATCTTCGTATTGGAACCCTCCTTCATACCCACAACTGCGACAGTTTACAATGCCATCTTTTTCTTCGATGTAGAGCTTTGACCCTTCCAGTATCGTGCCCTTAACAAGTACTTCATAGGAAAACCGAACTTGCTCTAAACCTAAAAACGTGAGTTTTCCTATGTCCAAATGAACAGCTACGACCCTCTTTGCGTTATGTTTCCCAGCTTCCTTTAAAATAGCCTCAACAATTTGAGAAGTCACAGAAAATTCATGCACGTTCAAATGCCTCAAGATTTCTTCTTAGAGTTCTAATGCGTTAATGACGTTGATGATGCCTTCTCCGCTTCTGCAGTTTGTTGCCACAACTTTCACCTTAGGATTAATCGTTTTAGCATCATTTTCCAGTTTTTTAACATCCACTCCCATTGCCTGTGCCAAGTCCAATTTGTTAATAACTACGACATCTGCGTCCATGAAGATGAAGGGGTGCTTAACCACCATGTAAGGTCCTTCGGTAATGCTGACTACTACAATCCGTTTGTCAGAGCCCAGAGGAAACTCTGCAGGACAAATAAGATTCCCGACATTCTCAATGAATAGCAGATCAATGCCCTCGAGGTTGATTCTTTTGAGAGCCTTTTTCACTAGATTTGCGTCTAAGTGGCATTCTTTTCCGGTGTTTATGGGGATGACCTCGACTCCATGTCTTGCGATCAGTTCGGCGTCAATAGTTGTTGTTAAATCACCCTTGAAGGCTGCCATCCTGTACTTTCCTTTCAAGTTTTGAACTAACTTCTCGATGAGGGAGGTTTTTCCTGATCCTATAGCACCCATAACGTCGATTGCTTGTACACCGTTTTTCTGTAGGAGTTCCTTGTTTTCATTTGCGAGTTTCCTGTTTGCCTCAAGAATATTGACATCTAGTTCTATGTCGAAGATTTCTCCTTTCTCAGCCTCAACCACGTCTTTCACGCAGACCACTTCCTATGATTGAAATGCATCCGTAGAAGTTTCTTCATATTTAAGAATCTCATTCCAGAGTTGGAGGGTTTCTTCAGCAGCCTTTCTGTCAATAACCTGAATTGCGTATCCAGCATGAACCAGAACATATTTCCCGATTTTGGCGTCTACAAGCATGACGTTTACGTCTCGAAGAACGCCTTCGCCAAAATCAACTTTGGCAACATCGCCTTGCACTTCGATGATTTTTGCTGGAATCGCAAGACACATTGTACATCATCTAAAAGACGAAGCATCAGGAATAAATTCATTACGCATTATGCCCCGCTCTTTCGCATGACTAGAAATGCGATCTTCCGTGCTTTGGAAAATCCCAACTTTTCATATATGTGAATGGCAGGGGTGTTATCCATTCTCACGAACAAACTGACAGTTCGCCCTTTGGAAGCCAAATCTGCTGCTAAAATATTTGTGCATGCCGTTGCGAAGTCTCGATTTCGATAAGCTTCATCTGTGACGATGTTCCCAAGCTGTGCAATTCGAGGCGTGACCAGATGAACCCCAGCGGCGCTAACTATTTTGCTATCGTGTTTTACACAGTAGTATGGTCCAGCTTCAAACTGTATTGGAACCCATGCTTCAGCTTGATGATTAGCGTAGAATTTGCTTAGCAGTTCTAAATCATCTCTGCCAACTTTCTCAACTTTAACATGACCACAGTCGATATTTCTTGGAGGATCTGCGACCATCTGGTACTCTGAGTGAGAGTGTAGAATGGGTGAATGTTCTTTGAAAAAGATGGCGTCATTTGGTTGACAGAGCGAAATGAATTCACTTGAAACTTCACTTACTGCTTTCTGAACAAGATGTTGCTTAACCTCTGACTCGGCTGCTCCGAAGACTATACTCGGCATCGGGTATGCACGGTAGATGGCACATACACCAACAACTTGATTGCCCTTGACAGCACTGTAGACATCGCTGACTTGAAGAAGCGGCGTATAGAGGTCACCTAGCGGCAAAACATTGGCAATCGGATCCTGTACGAGGAATCTTCTACAAGCCCTTAGCTGGTTCGCCGAGATGACTTTTCTTATGTGCACATTCTTATCCCCTGCCCTTTTTTTGGGCTTGGAAGCTAGCCGTCATTGCTTGACCGAAAGATATTCCACCATCTCCAGGGGGGAGCATACGGTGAACAACAAATATGAACCCATTTTCTTCAACCAGTCGCTTGATGGTTAATGTTATTTCTTCGTTATATGCAACCCCCCCGGAGAAACCTATTGTCGTAATGTTCAGTTGTTCTGCCTTCTCTATGGCAAGTTGAGCAAGACTCCTAGCGATGTAAGCTTGAGCAGAATGGGCTAGATCAGCAACAGGGTGTTTGCCTCTCTGCCGAAACACTCCCTCAACCATAGAGGTTGTGTTGATTATATTTCCATCAATCTTAGGCTGCAAGTTCAAAACATCTCGCCCTCCAAGGGCAGCTGACTCCAACTTCATGGCAGGTTCACCTTCATAGGTACGTTCATAACATATATCCAGTATAGCTGAGACCGCATCTAAGATCCTTCCGCAACTTGTAGTCTTGGGTATCACGCCTCTTTCCAGCTGTCTCATGAGAATCTCAACTTCCCTTTTGCCATGAGGAAAATGGTGGCTGTGAGCTAATACCCACTCTTCGACATTTGCAGACTTGTAGAGTATTCCAGCGGCCATTCGCAACGGATACAGCGTCGCCAAGTCACCTCCAGCCATAGGTTGCTCTTGAAGATGACCTAGACGTTGGACTCCATGACGATCCCCATACAAGATTTCTCCACCCCAGGCAGTTCCATCTGAGCCGTAACCAAAGCCATCGCAGATTACGGCAATAATTTCGCTGAGATTGTGTTCACCCATGAGGGCCGCTAGGTGAGCATGGTGGTGTTGAACTGGAACAACTGGACGCTGAAGTTCGTTTCCAAGATCACTAGCCATTTTTGTAGTAGCAAATTTTGGATGCAAATCACAAGCTATGATGTCGACTTTGCTGTTGAGTAGTTTGAGTAAGTGGTTGATGGATTCTTTCAGGAACTCGAGTGTTTCAACATTTTCTACGTCTCCAATAAACTGAGAAATGAATGCTTTGTCTCCTAGCAATACACAGGAAGTTACATTTTCTTCGGCACCAACGCCCAAAACACATTTGTCTACTGAGTACTGGAGATGAATAGGTGCTGGAGCATATCCTCGCGATCGACGAATCATACTTGGGTTTTTGCCATGAAGTCGAACGACTGAGTCGTCACATCTTTGGGCAATAGGTCTGTTATGAAATAGGAAGAAATCGACTATTGATCCAAGTTTCTTTATGGCTTCATCGTTTTCTGTAACTATGGGTTCGTTAGGAGGGTTGGCACTGGTCATCACGAAAGCTGGTTCTTTCACTCTGTCAAATAGCATCACATGTGAACCGGTATAGGGAAGCATCACTCCAACGTTATGGAGGCCAGGAGAAATTAGTTCTGAGAGGTAATAGTCATCTCGCTTCTTCAACAAAACGATAGGCTTCAAGTAAGAAGTAAGCAGTTTAGCTTCGTCCTGATTCACTTCAGAGAACGACTTGACAGTTTGAAGATCTCTGGCCATGATTGCAAAGGGTTTCTGGGTTCTGTATTTCACGTTTCGTAATCTTTCTATTGGTTCTGATTGGGTGGTGGCAGTTGCAACGTGGAAGCCGCCATTCCCTTTTATTGCCACAATGTGGCCTTCTTCAAGGAGCTTGCTAGCCTCTCCAATTGGGTCGTTATAGTCTAAGAGTGCGCCGGTTCTTGTGGCGAGATAAACTTTTGGGCCACATTGACTACATGCGACTGTTTGGGCATGAAACCTGCGGTTAAGTGGATCACGATATTCTTTTGAACAGAAGTCACACATTGGAAACTTCGTCATAGTCGTGTTAAAACGGTCGTATGGGAGATCTCTAATTGTTGTAAATCTTGGACCACAATTTGTACAAGTTATGAAGAAATAGTTGTGCCTTTTGTCCCTAGGATCTCGAAGTTCCTTCAAGCATTCGTTGCAGATCGAAACGTCTGGTGGAATGACCGAACCTGAAAGTTCGGCGTTCTTGGAACTGGCTTCTATCGTGAAGTTCTCGAATCCACTCTGGTTGCCCGTGTATTTGGTTGCGATATTGTATATCTTGGCAAGAGGCGGTTTTCTTCTCTTCAGATCGCTAAGAAAGCGCTTGATGTTATTTTCTTTACCTTCTACTACTATTTCAACAATAGCGTCTCCCCGATTTCGCACATAGCCCGTCAAAGCGTTTTCTACAGCCACACGATAGACAAAAGGTCGAAAACCCACGCCTTGTACAATTCCACTGACTTTGATTTCGGCATGCAACTGCAATCGACTCTACTGTGCAATAGTGTCTCAGGTTAGGTGTTTGTCAAAGAAATTAGACCTATTCACATATTTAGTCTTTTATAAAGACGAGTCGCGCGCATACTTTTAAAAATTGAAGCTACGCGTCTGCTTAGTTGCTTGGGACAAATGTGGAGTTTACGATGGTGGACCGGGCGGGATTTGAACCCGCGGCCTCCTGAGTGCAAGTCAGGCATTCGTTCCAGACTGAACTACCGGCCCATGGAAGACATGAACGCGTATGTTGAAGTAAACTTTTTCGATTTACGGTTCCATTGACTAGGAAACGATCTTATCAAAATCATAACTTATTGGCGCACACATACGTTCTGCAAATTCAACGATTATCTGACATCTGGGTATTTTTCTCTAATCTGGGCATCAGCCATCTTGGCAATCATTTTCTTAGAGATCAACACATATGGAACTCCTCTAAGATCAGCAAGATCTGCAGGTTTTTGATCTTGAGTCACTATTAATACGCCGCTCTTCTCAGCGTACTCTATGACTTTTCTATCTTCTGCTCCCTTCAATCCGACATCTTGGACGGTTAGGACATCCCACCCCAACGTCTGAAAATATTCTTTAAGGCCTGTGTACATTTCGTCAAGAAGAATCTTCAAGGCAACTTCTCCCGTACCAACACTTCACACGTGTGTAAAAGAAGAAAATATCGTTTCGCTATTGCTTTGAGCGTTTCTCCTTGCGCTTTTTTCTTTTCTCTGCTCTTTCCTTCTTGGTCATTGGTTTCTTTTTAGACCCTTTTCCCATACCCAATTTGATCACTGCCAAAATAATAGAAGTAAGGAATTATATGTTTTATTCCGTTTGCAGTTGACGGACTACAGAACTATTCTGCCACATGATATGGTCAGATAGATATGCTTTTTAGTAAAAGACTATCACTTTTTTTTCTTATGTCTTTGAGGAAGCTCAGTATTCTTCTTTTGTTTCTTCTTCATTTTCTTAGATCTCTGCAATTGTCTATGCTGTTCTCGACCTGCAGCTTTCTCTTTCTTGCTTTTTTTAGCCAAATTTGGACCTCCGCTTTTGTGGTGTATCCCATGCATGCACGTATACTTATTAAAAAAGATTGCCATTCTACACGGGTAGCTGTTCTTTCCGAGCAATCGCCACTGTCATCGTTTATATAGCTTTATTCAAGCTTATTGGCTTCAAGAGGAATCCAGTAATGTCTAAGACTGCAAGATTACTTGTTACTGTTTCCAGACCAGAGTTTCTTCCGGCGAATTCGGCTTCGCTCATTATTGGGCTCTCATGGGGCATTGTTCCGCCCTTGGATGTCGTTTGGGATTTGGGAATTCCAGCAACTTTAGTCTTCACTATAATCACACTTGTTTCTGCTGTAGCGGCCCAAGTGAACACAATATCCGATTACGAATTGGACTCACGAGACAGCCGGAAAAAGGAACTCGTTAAAGCCATGAGCCACCTAGGAAGAGGCAAGCTCAAATTGTTTATAGTTGTCGAAGTTCTGCTGAGTTTGGTTTTCATAGCAATGTTGTTTCGAATTCAGGGAAAACTTGCTTCAATATTTATGTGGATGGCAGCCGTTTTCTTGGCTTACGCCTATTCTGCTCCACCCCTTAGGTTGAAGTCCAGATCATGGCTTGCTGTAATCACACTACTTATTGTCCTTAGCATTCTACCGGTAACATTTGTGTTTCACACCTTCACATCTGAATTGGAGCCTTTGTTCCTCATTTTCCTTTCAGGGCAGGCTTTGACGGTTTATAGCGTAATTGTGCCAGCTGAAATCCGGGATTACTTTGGAGACAAGGCATTAGGCATCAAAACTATGACAGTGCGGCTTGGCTTGGTCAAGGCTTCATTCTTCAGTATGGTGTTATTGAGTTTGGGAGGTTTCCTCTGTGGAGCAGGTTTATTCCTAAAACTGGCATATGCATCTCACCCGATATTAGTAGGTTTTCTGCTTGCTATGGCAGTTACCTACGGTTTTGTACTGCAAAAATACAAGACCCTTTACCATCTTTCCAAAAGACACGCATCCTCAGAAAATCAGAGTTCTATCGCACAAGAGATCGAAAATTTGTCTGCACACAATCCGCAGTGGATCACCTTGGTGACCCAAACAATTGTCTTCATGTGTCTTGTGCTTCTAGTGAGCAAACTACTGTCATAATAAGCGCATGGATTTTAGCATCAAACCAAGTTCTAGATTCACTCAAAGGCACCCTACTAGACGTCTGGTACCTGTGCAAGTGCATGTCTATTTCGTTCAAGTGCTCGCTCATCCCACAACTAACTCAGGCATTCCTGTTTGGGACAAAGAGTGAGATCATTGAATGATCAACGAGCTGATCACTTTTCCCCAGAATCGTTAACTATTGTGACCATTGGTGATGTCTAACTGGTGATAAGAAATGGGATGGAATAGGATGATAGACAAAGACGTGAAGGGAAAATCAGCATTACAGAAGGCGTCGTGCGGATGGATCTGCTCACGTCTCAAACACGATGCACAGCACATATATAATGTGATGGCTCATTATCTGATTCAACATTGCTAAATCTATGAGGGGTTGTATGTTAGGAAAATTACAGAAGTGTGTGGAACTGGGAGAGAAGCTGGGCGCTGGTTTTGTTGAAGCAAGGTTTGATGACCTCACTCTGAGAACACTTTACCGCGTAAATGGCACGTGGAAGGACATAATACTACGATCCCGTGCTGGAGTCGGTGTTGTATGTTATTATGGTGGAGCCTCGGGATACTCCTTCACAAGCAGTGATGATCATGAAGAATTAGAGCAAACAGTTAATAAAGCATTCAAGATGGCTAAAGCCTCTGCTAGGGCAGTTTCGCTAAAGCTAGATTTTGACAGAAAGCCATCAGTCAAGAGTCAAAGGGCTGACACATTTCAAGTCAAGATTCACCCTCAAGCTGAAAATCTGGGATACAAGACCGAATTGGTTAATAGGACGGTTGAAAAGGCCCAAGAATCTGGCAAAAACATCACTAACATTATGGGACTATATGGAGAGCTTCATGGACGCAAACTCTTCACAAACAGTGAAGGCTCGGTGGTTGATTGGAATTTCGAAATAGTCGATCTACAATGCCGTGTTACTTCTAAGACAGCATCAGGAGATCTTGTGAATGGGGCTGGTCGAGCTGGCGGAACAGTGGGTCTGGAGCATTTCAACACTGAAGGTTCAACTCCAGAAGACATTGGGAATGAAGCAGGGGCACACGCAAAAGAACAATTGAAAGCGAGACCCTGCCCGGCTGGTGTCTTCAGGGCGCTCATAGAGAACAGACTCGCAGGTGTTCTGGCGCATGAATCCTTTGGGCACCTCAGTGAAGGTGATTTTGTGGTTGTCGGTGGTTCTCCTTTAGCTGGGAAAATAGGGGCAAGACTCGGCACTGAACATGCTACGATTATTGATTATGGAACTCCAAACATTTCGGAACTTGGTGGCTTGTGGTTACCGTACGATGATCAAGGTGTGAAAGCAAACGAAACCACTATTCTGGACGCTGGAATACTCAAACATTATCTACACAGCAGAGGAACCGCCCACCATCTGCATCAGGAACCGACGGGAAACTGTAGAGCAGTGCATTTTGGTTTTGTGCCAATACCAAGAATGACAAACACTTACTTCGCTCCAGGAGACCTCACCAAGGAAGAGGCTCTGGAATTGTTGAATACTGGGGTCTATGCAATTCAGACTTTAGGCGGTCAGGTTGAAGGCGATGGAAGCTTTCTGTTCAAGGCGATACGAGGCTATTGGGTGCAAAATGGAAAAATCAAAGAGCCTCTCCGTGAAGTATCTCTATCGGGCAACATTCTTGATCTTTTATCCAAAGTAGAAGGCGCAACCCGAGATCTTAGCATACACGCGGGATACTTTGGAGGGTGTGGAAAAAGTGGTCAAGCTCCCTTGCCTTGTGGATTGGGTGGCCCAGAATTGGTGATTGGCGAAGTTAGGTTTGGAGGTAAGGCAAGCTAAAGGAGGAAGGTGTAGTAATTATGGAATATGAGAACTTGAAGAACGCTTTACTTTCCAATGTTGATATGGGTCTGAAATATGCTTCAACCGTCGATAGGAACGCAGAATTCGAACTATACTTGTTTTATCAGCAAAGAACTTTAGTGAACATCACGCAAGGAGTGGTTGATGCCGCCGATGGAATTGTCGAAGGAAACGCGGTGCGCGTTGCCAAGCAGAACCGACTCAGTTTCGCCTCATCCAGTGGAATTTCAATTGAGAGGATAAAGAGGAGCGTCAATGAAGCGGTAGCCAGTCTAAGATCAGTCTCCATCAAAGACACACGATTCAAACGTTTCTGTGAACCTAAAAAACCAGGAAAGGAAGGAGCATTTACAGATAAAATATTGAATTTAGGTAAAGAAGAACTCATCGAGATCGCTAACGGTATGGTCAAAGAGGCCCAAGACTTTGACAAAAGAATACACACGGTAGGAAGTGAATGCGCCGCAGAATGGGGTGGATTCGCTGTGGGAAACACGCTCGGGCTCCAACAAGCCTCGAGATCAGCCATAAACCGCTGTGAAGTCTACTGCATTGCGGTCGCGGGAGAGGAGCGCAGAACAGCTTGGGAAGCCGACGTCACCCGCGAACGTCTAATCAAGACTAGTGGTGTGGGGGTGGAAGCTGCACGGAAAGCCGTCAATCTACTGGGTGCACAGAAACTCAACAAGACAACGGTTTTGCCAACGATCTGGAGTCCTGTAGCTGCTGCTGCTTATGTTGTTGCAGGCCTGGGACAAGCCGCAAGTGGTGAGCATGTAGTTGAAGGGCGCTCACCTATTGCCGACAAACTTGGAAAAGAAGTTGGCAACCCAAAACTGACGATTACGGACAATGGACAGAGCCCATCGGGCGTAAACACGGATGCTATCGACGCGGAAGGGCACCCGCAGCAGAAGACTACTCTTATAGCAAAAGGTGAGCTTAGCCAATTTGTTTTTGACACGTACTATGCGCACATTTATGGCAGCGAATCAACAGGTAATTGCGCACGCCACAGCCGACCTTTTGGCTCTACCCTCCCCTATGAAACCTCGCCTTCGATCCTTCCTAAAAACATGGAAGTCGAACCTGGGCGGAAGAGTTTAGATGATCTGATTGCCTCAATCGATGGACAGGCTATTTTGATAGTTGATACTCCTATAGGGATATTCCATAGCAATGTAGCGACAGGAGAATTTTCAGCAGTTGCTCAAAGCGTCTTCCTAGTTGAAAAGGGTGAGAAGAAGTTTCCACTCCAGCCAGTCTCGGTCTCGGGCAATTTCTATGCAGGGCTTAGACAATTACTAGCTGTTGGAGACGATTTGGAAAAAACTATTTTCGCTGTTGAAACCCCCACCTTGATCTTTGATGGCTTTTCAATCGTTGGATAATACGCATGTACGGTGTCTATGATATTAAGCTCGTAAACTTCTGAGAGATCGCCAATCTCACTTGTTCAGCATAGCGTGTTGTGCATGCCTCGCTCCCCTTGCTTTCTTTCGGCATGGGGATGTTCAGAAGATGCATGGCTGAAATGCGATAGAAATTTCGTACACATAGGTTTATTGGACTTGAGTTTCAGCAAGCGATGTAACTTGTTACGTATGATCAGGCAAAATATCTTCAACGTTCCGCACAACACGGAAGATGTAGCCCCCTAGGCCTACTAACATCCCCAAACATCCAGAGATGATAAACATCAGCGCCATGCCAGCACCTGGACCAGTACCGACTAACCAACTGAGTGCGGGTACCAGACTGCCACCCGGCATCATGGCTGGCTCGAAGACACGATCGGCCAGAGGACCAAGCACTAATAACGCCACAGGCCGACTGATAGTTGCAATTATTCCACGGGTTGCAAATACCCGCCCTTGCACGTCTGGAGCAACCTTGGCCTGCCAGATAGCATTACTCGATCCCTGGACGATTGGAATAAAAAACATTGTGAAAAAGGCGGCCAACGCCCAGACATAAGGATTACGTCCAAAGCCTATGAATAGAACACCCAGCATGACAAGTACTAATCCACTTAAAACACCATGTATCCTTCGCTTTGGACCACCCCAAATACTGAGTACTATGCTACCTACCACTCCACCAACTCCGATAGCCGACTGGACAATCCCTAGCGCAGTTTCATCGTTTCCGGTTCGGGCGAGAATCATAGGTGCCAACAGTGTAAAGGCGAAGGTGGCAACAAGATTGATCCCGAAGAAAACTAGTAACAGACCGAGTAGACCTCGTCGCTTGAAGATATACGGGAACCCATAAGCTGACTCTTTCCAAAGACTACCGCGGCTCTTCTGTCCTTCTGCAGTAATCACGGGTTGAGGCACATGAACGAAAAGCAATGCGCCAATGGCGACGAAGAAAGTGATGATGTCAATTGTCAAGATGCCGGTAATGCCGATTATGCTCAAGAAGATTACAGCAAGTGCTGGACCGAAGATGTTGGAAGCAAATTGAGCTGCAGAGAGCATGCCACTTGTGCGACCGTACTGTCTCTTGGATACCATGTAGTCACGGCTGCAGAGTATGCTGGGAATTGGAAAGCTCCAAAAGCACCGGCAAACGCTCCTGTTAGGTAGAGATGCCAAATCTGCAGGTTTCCGGTTGAATACAGTAGTAACACAACTACTGTTGATGAAACCGCAGCGAGATCGCTGAGCATCATGACGAATTTGCGGCTCCAGCGATCCACCAGTGCCCCTGCGAAGGGACTGGTCAGCAAAGTTGGCGCAAAGGTAAAGAATCCAACCAATGCTAAGGCTGTGGCCTCTCCAGTGATTTCCCACGCCCAGATTGTGAGCGCGAATCCTGTCATAGCTGTGCCTAGGAGGGAAATTACTTGACCAATCCAGATGATGGTAAATGCCAACATGCCTGTGGGACCAGTGGTTGCTAGTTTGTGGTGTTCCTTGTTGGGCTGATTCATTTCCTTTGCAACCTTTTAGTTTGACTTCATGCGCTTGGAAGTATGAATGCAAGGAACGCTTGCAACTTATAAGCCTGTGCACATTGTTGCAATAAACCATCGCTGACAGTTTGAATAAATCCTGCATAGAGCTCTAACCATCAAGGAAAGCCGCAGGGCGATCACGTTGCAGTTAGTTTCTTACTGATCGGCAACACAACACGCTCTAGCCACTGACCGCGCGCATTTGATGTAGTGTTTGAACGTTTTTCTCGTCTTGATTAAGTAACGAAGGTTTGGTGAGCCCGGTTCTGTTTTTCCTTCCACTTTTGGGATGTGTATCGATAGCTTGGTCACTGCGTAATTCTTGGATAACCTTTAAATCCAGAATTAACTGTCCACGAGTCGGTTGCGTGTGGCCGTCAAACGTCTTAGGAACGCGTTGAACCTTGCCTGGTACCCCCTCGGTTTTCATGTTTCATGAATATTTGGATCCAACTATGCTTCCCCACGCCGTACGGCTAATGAAAATTGCGGAGATGTACCGACTAGGCCAGTGCGGCGCGTGCGCAAATGGTACCGTTTTGCAGCCGGACAACAGAACAATTACCACTATTTTATCATCAAACTGTCTAGCGTGTGCATACATCGACAAAATCCCAGAAATGGATTTAACAGATTGGACTACGACACACGTCACGTGATTGCTCAATCAATAAATGGGGGAAAACTCTCTAACTCAATGACCACTAACGGAGTGATGTTATGTCGCTTGAAGGGTTAGGAATAACGAGAAAGACGACGGAAAAGATGTTCATTGCCAGTATAAATTTTCGAGACGACTATGAACGTAAGAAGATCCCTTCAATGTTCGAGAAACTGTTCAAACAATGCAAAGAATACGTCTGTGGTCCGGCAATTACTCTTTATGATTATGGTGTCTATAGCGATGGTATTGATGTAGAGGTGTGTTTCCCCGTAACTCAACCTATTGAAACGGATGACGTCAGAAGCAGAAATCTGGAAAGCGTAGAAGTATTCTCCATAATACACAACGGACCGCACGAAAAAATTCGGGAAAGCTACAGCAAACTCTACGGATATTTCCGAGAACATGGGATCGTGGGCACCAATTTTGGACGAGAAATCAGGCTAAAATTCAATTCTGATAACCCTGAAGAGAATGTTACTGAGGTTCAAGCGGTTTTACATAAATGGGATGAGAGATTCGCCAAGAACCTAGATCGCGTTCTTGGTTCTGATGCACGAAAAGAGATAATGCAAAGTAGTGATAAGCTGTTTACGCTGGAATCCACAAACGATGAACGAGCAGCATGGGTTAAGATTGCAATGAAACGACTGGATGAACGAGCCGACGAGGAACAAAAGTATGACACGTTGTCTTGTTGTGCCCATGACTTCTCTCAAAAGCGCATCGCAAAACTGAGAGCCATCTACAAACAAAGTGAAAACATAGACGAAGTCATTAAGGCAATGCACAAAGATCCCGCTTGGTATGAGAAGCCACGAAGGGAAGGGAACACTATCTATGTTAGAAAAATCCCCTTTGACTCTGAGAATCACAAAAAAGCAACAGACAAAGATGAGAAAAGAAAGTACTATTGTCATTGTGCCATGGTGAGAAACCACCTAAAAGAAGGAATATCTCCCACTTTCTGTTACTGTGGATCTGGATGGTATCGTCAACAATGGGAAGGTATTCTTGGAAAACCAGTACGCGTCAAAATCCAAAAATCACTCCTTAAAGGCGATGACACCTGCGAATTCACCGTCCACCTGCCTCCAGATGTTAATTGGTAAAATAAATGCGATCGAAGTCGCCACTTTTTGTGCTTAATTTAGATCTTTTTACGTAGACGTCCGCGTGCCGCAGAGCATGCTAGTTATGTCACTACCTCGGATCGTTCCTTAATGGACATTAAATAGTCCATTACATATGATTCCATGTGGAAGCATATTGCAAAATGTGGAATGGGATTTCAACTTGTCTTTACATTGATAGCGCACGTGCAAGAAAAAGCAGGAATAGTTCCCTTCAATTGCGCTTGTAGGTAAGGTTTAAATCATGACTCGCTTTGACTAGGAAGGAGGATAATTACAACCAGAAGTGGCAATATGCGTTGTTTGTATTGGGAGTGTTAGGTTGTTGACAGGAGCCTTCTTGATATTTGAAGGAAGTATTTTGTGTGCGCACTTGACGAAGGGTAAAGCGTTGATTAACAGAATTATGAGATGGATTAGAAATTGACAGTAAAAAGTGGAAAAAGAAAAGTTTGTCGTAGGTGTGGGGCAAGTAGATCTGGATCACATATGCGGAAATTGGATGGTCTATGGTTCTGTTTGGCGTGTTACAACAATGAAATAGAGACGAATAGGTTAATGACAAGAAAACAGAAAAAGTAGTGTTTGTTCAGAGCGCACGCCACGTTTTTATTGCGGTTTACCCAATCTTCCTTTGCCGGATGACGAGAAGGCATTAGTTTGACATAACAGGATGATCTCTCAGAGTTACTCTGACGGCGCCGCAATCCAGCTACTATCTTTCTTCTGTTCCTGCAGGGTTTGTCAAGTGGCCACGAGCATCAACTGTCCTGACGGGGTCAAGAGGTTGCCCTTGTGGACGGTAGCCCTGACGTCGAGTTTCATTTGGAACGTAAGTCATTCAGACGCGCGCAGTGTTATGGTAGTTCTATTTCGTTGACAAGCGATAAATCTGAAAGTAGGTTCAGTTTGATTTTTCTGTTTGAAATTGTGTAGAGCACGTTTTCTATGTAGAGCGACCTTTGAATTGAGTAATGAGATTGGGAGTAATAGTGGCTTAGTAAGTAGTTATCATCTTCTAGGTGAGTGATTCCTCCTCTGAACATAAGTCCCTGCTCCGAAGTTACATTAAATACGTAAGCACCTTGCCAGACATAGCTTCCGGATCTATTAGGTGGGACACCGTTAGGGTAATTTTCCTCGTTTATCTCTGCAACCAAGACTGGTATGACAAGCAGGCTTCTTGTTTTGTCGAATAGAAACGCTTTGTGGTCTCTTAAAACTGGTGAATCTGTTCCTCTGTCACCAATCTCGTACTTTGAGATTTCCATTGGATTTTCAACGTTACTGACGTCAAACAAGGAGATTTTGACCCCTTGAAACCATGCAAAGTCACCCGTTTCAGCTTCAATGGTTTCCTTGCCAATTCCTATAATGTGGTTTTCATCGTAGGGGTGCAGGTAGTCTGAGTACCCAGTTATTTTCAGTTCACCGAGAACATTTGGGTAGAATGGGTCTTCTAGGTCTATTACGAACAATGGGTCAATCTTTTGGAAGGTTACGAGGTAACATCTATCACCCATAAATCTAGCTGAGTAAATCTTCTCTCCTGGAGCAAGACCTTCTAATCCCCCAACAAGGTTCATGTCCATGTCAAGAACATACACATGGTTTAGCGAGGTAGCTGCTTCAAATGTTCGTGCTATCTGACCTGTTGTAGTTGCTATCCTGAAGTACCCGTTATGCTCATCCATTGAAAATTGATTCAAAATATGGCCTTGAACTCCACCGTTTGCAGCGGACTCGATGGCACTTCCCTCTATATGGAACCGATAGATGAGGGTGTTTCCGTTTTGGGGAAAAGTTATGTAAATGTTGTGTAGAGAAACATACATTTCGCTTGTCTGTCCCAATAGAAACGTCTTGTACGTCGGTTCTTCCTCATCATTTTGCATATTCACTGAAACTATTGTTGTGAATCCATAGGAATAATCTGGAATATCAGAGTAGTAAATTTCTGAGGCATCTACTGTCTCAACATAGTTGTTTGAACAGATGATGGGCAAAGAAATTTCTCCCTTGTAGTAGATTGATTGCGTAATCACTGCGTAAACGTAGTCCCCTATCATTCTTGAATTGAAATAGCTACCATTCACAGATACGACTCGCTTTGAGGTGGGATTTTCCTTATCTGAAACGTCATAGATTCTGACCAGAGTTTCACTCCCTTGCTCAAAGACGGCCAATTTATTCCCATTTATGAAAGCTCCCTTTATGGTTGCGTTGAACCTTATCTGAGAGAGAATTTCAGCTTCTTCAGGAGGATATGCTCTCAGAATAATGACGTTCTGGCTTGAAATGAAATAGATGTACTTCCCGTCGGTTTTTACGATGTCAGCTTCATCTACTCCCTCAACTTGGATGTTTGTTGCTGAGTAGTCAGGAACCGTTGACTTCGTGTAACTTTCCGTACCGCTTCTTGCACTAAGAAGAAATGTGGGGGAATAGGAATATCGATCGCGTAACCGAGCCTTCACAAAAACTTTCATCTCTTCATATGAAGAGAATTTCTTCAGAGGGGATGCCAACGAATAATAATGCGACTGAAGACAGAATGGCACTATCGCACCGGTCATTACAGTAAACAGTAAGATAATTCTGACTATTGTTCTCATGTTTTCACCCATAGGTCTAAATTCACTATAAACACGACATCTCGAGATACTTAATGCCACGTTTTAGAACAGAGTGTACTAAAAGCAGAACAAGTGAAGAATGGCATATAGGTCTAAGCTCCATTTTTCTCGCCTTGAATTTTCTTACTCATTACTTCCACAAGTATCGCTATCCTATAGACAACGTAGGCTAGCAATATTATCACAACGAATATTCCAAAATCTTGAAGCGCCCGCATCAATTCTGTTAAAGTCAAACTTCTAAGACACCTCCTCCCACCGCATCTTTTTATGTATCCTCTATAATGCCGAATATTTAATACCAGAGTTTAGAACAGCTAAGCACGCGCAGTGACCTATAAAGAAAAATGGAAGATTTCCGCGCGCTGCGTTAAGGGTGTGCGTTATTTTTTCAGTTTAACAGCTGTTCCATAGGCAGTTACGAGAATGAACCCTTCGAGAATTTCTGCGGTTTCAAAGTCTATAGAGAGAACTCCGTTGGCGCCTAATTTTCTAGCTTCATTCTTTAAGTCTTCTAGCGCTTCTTTTCTCGCTTTTTCGATTTCTTCTGCATATGCTGTTCCTTTTCCTCCAGTGATAGATTGAATGCCTGAAACGAATCTACCTCCCAATCCTCTTGTCCTGGTGCTGGACCCATATATGACTCCGAAAACTTCCTCAACTTCATATTTCGGGATCATAGGCATCGTCGCTAAAATGAGGTCTTTTCCCATTGACTCACCTCCAACTAGTTCATGACTCATTTATCCATAATGGCTTTCTTCATATTTATTTCTCACCCGCGCGCGCAATCTGCTTCTATTGTATGACGTAATCGCTTACTACTTTGGCCTTGGTCTTCAACATGGCTCCAACAGAGCAGTATCTGTCTTCGGAAAGCTGTATAGCACGTTGGATCGCATTTTCTTTGATGTTTGTTCCCATGATTTTGTATTCTACGCGGATGTTGTGGTAGATTCGGGGTGGGTCCTTAACTCGGTGTCCAGTCACCGACACCTCAAGACCATTGACCTGCTGCCTTTGTTTCTGCAGAATATGTACAACATCCATACTTGTGCAACCTCCTAAGGCGATTAGAAGCAATTGCATAGGGCTAAAACCTGACCCTTCACCGCCAGACTCCGTTGAAGCATCCATCACAATAGAGTGTCCCGTGCTGTCTGTTGCCACAAATCGCAAACCATCTATCCACTTTATTTTGACAAGACTGGGCGCAGAAGGATCACTCTTCTCAACGTTCCTCATAAATCACCCTGCAGACTATGTTGTGTACTATAGCATATATTATGATTACCTCATAGGGTGCAAAACCCTTTAATGCGCACGTGGCAGGATCGTTTCAGAGAAACAGACGAGTATGGTTTCAAAGAATGAAGGGCGCGCGGAATTTCCCTAGGGTCAGCCTACTAGACTCTCGCGCGCGCTTGGGTCTTTTTCATTAGGTTAGTCAAGATTCGCCTTAGATAATCTTCGAAAGCATTAACTTCTCTCGGAGCAAACCCACCGTAAAACAAATCAGTCATCTCATTGGAGACTTGGGTGTATTTCTTCTCAAGGATTCTGTCTTTTTCCGTGCGTTTTATTAGAATTGTTCGGCGATCTTCTTTGGAACGGACCCGAGTTACATAGCCTGTTTTTTCGAGACGGTCAAGCATGCTTGTCAAAGTCGATTTGCTCAGCAGTGTTCTTTTTGCCAATTCGCTGATAGGAATTTCATCGGTCTTCCAAAGGACGAATAGGATTCGCCCTTGTGCCGGATTGATTTCGTTGATACCTGCCTTCTTCAATATTTTGCCAAATATTCTTCCTGATATGTGATGGATTTTTGCAATGAGAAATCCACCTTCTCGTCGTTGTCTCAAAGTAATCAACTAATCTTGAAGGCAAATGTTGTGAATTTCTCGCCATTCCATCCTTTGGCTATTTGTGGACGAAGCCGAAGAATGGTGTGGTCAGGATCATCATAGCCACCTGGATAATACCGCTCCATTCCATCTTCCCAGATGGCTCGTTTCAATTCAGCGTCAAGGACAATTTCGATCTCGCCTCCAAACATTACGCCTTGCCATTTCTCAGGGCGACTGTAGTACACCGAGACTTTGGGATTATCTTTGACATGTTTAACTTTTGTTGACGAAGTATTAGTCGAAAAGATGATTAGATAATCTCTTTGATGATCACGAAACAGAGATATCAAGTGTGGTTTTTGTTCTGTGTTTCTCAAATTGGTCATAGCCCGGGTGTGAGGGAACCCATTTGAGTCAATTGTCGTGAGATACGCAGCTTTTGACATCTCCATTAATCCAAGGCTTAATTGCTTTGCTTCACTTTCTTCCATCTCGAACCACCGAATTCGATCTACTTATTGTTCGATATCAGATAGTACGATATAAAACTATATAAGGATTGTGTAGTGAAACGGAAATTCCAAGCATGTTCGGTGAGAAGAACTAGATATCGCCAATGGCTCGCGCGCGCAGAAGTAGATGTGTATTATTTTAGAGAATTTGATGTTAAGCTTGCCTCTAATTACCCTCTAAAACCCTTTTTTGGCAAAAATTCAGAATTCTCTATTGAATACAATGTGAAACTTGGTTCCAATCCGTTCTGATTACAATTCTTTGGCATTCCTGAAAAGAAAGAACGTAAAACCCTGAATTGAGGTTCTTTTTGCGAATCTGCAGTGAATAAACAAATTGACAAGCTTTCAATAGTTTTGAACAGTCTTTTTGCAAAGACTTTCACGTCACTTACAATTAACAACCAGCCCAAAGAGTGAATTTGTGACTGAAAAACAACGTTTATTTAAAGACAAAAATGAACGACTGAATATTTGAATTCCGCAAAATTTGAAAGAACGGTTCACTGCGCGCACAAGTCCAGGTTTCCCTATGGGTGTTTGAATAATAATAAAAATAAGGGGAGGTGAATGTCTAACTCGTTTTCTCTCGCATCTTCTCTATCAGTAATTCTCTTTGCTCTTTTCTGCTCATTTTCCCCAATTCATCCTTGTGTTTCTCGCGAAGCATCTTGAATTTGCAGTAACTGTAGAGCGCATTGTAAACATATGCAGCTTTCCTAACCGCTTCGAAATCGTCCTTCACATTGAACCATGCCCCAGTCATCATTGCACTTAACCCTAATCCTTCAGGCGCCAGACCTGTGTCACGAGTATCTGCGGAATGTACTATTTTCGCGAGTTCATGGAGCACTGGGTCTTTCAGCTTGTATTCCTCTATTATTGTTTCGAAGCTGCACTTCCCGTTTCTATGCCCAAGCTTGGCTCCAGGTGCGTCAAAGGGTGTCGCCCCTTGTTTTTTCGCGACTTCTTCTATCTTCTCTGTAGGCACAAAAATGAATTCAGCTTGTGGATCTATGAATTCTCTGATTAGCCAAGGACATGCCGTTCTGTCTACATGAACAAAATCGCGGGTCACCCACTTCAAATCGTTCACCTTTCTAAGATAGGCTATAACTAGCATAAGCCAATTTTAGAATTTTCAGAATTGGCTGAGTTAAACTTGTGAAGGACGTATAGCTGAGCGAAAAATAAGCTTAATTTACGCTTGAATTGTAACCAGATTGTAGGGTTTTTGTAGCCCGGGGGATTCGAACTCTCGTCAGTGGCGCCACGCGCGCCACAGCTGCATACACCAACAGATGTTGTTCATAAATTCTGCTAGCGTGTCCCTGAAACAGAAAAAGAGGATGCGCGGTTGGCGATATTGCCAATAATGTAAGAAAAAGCAATATTATGGAAGAAACATTTCAAAACTTGTTTTTCTGACATTTCGTAAAACCTGTCGGTGAGTGAAGTGTATGCACGCGCGG
>JAOUKN010000170.1 GCA_029882515.1 Candidatus Bathyarchaeota archaeon | reverse complement strand
TCAAATCTAGTGCTACCATAATCTCGCATACGCACATTTCTCGGATTTCTAGAAGCATTAAAATTCTTAGCCTAGTTTTGTCGGCGAGTGCTCTGAACAAGCGACTTTGTGTTTCTATGGTATCTTCGTCCATTATTTCATGAACGAGTTGTCGAAGCTCTGAAGAGTATTTTGAGACATCTTCGGCTGGACAGATTCCAGACTTTACCAAACGCTCAAGTCTTTTGCTTATCTTTAGTTTTCGTTCGAGGACCATGGTCATCATCATTTAGAGTTTATATCAAAATATTTAAATATGTTGTGAGTGTTCTTTCATATTAACGAACTTAAATATGTCACTGCACTGGCTTGGATTGGATTAATGGAGGGACCTAGGCATGGTTGAAGATGTCCGTAAGCTTGGGGTCTTTGAAAAGTATCTGGCAGCATGGATTGTTTTGTGCATATTGGTGGGGCTGTTCCTATCGCAATATCTCCCGGTTCTCAGCATCACGATCAACAACATGCAGATCGGGGGAATATCGATCCCTATCGGCGTATGCTTGTTTTTGATGATGTATCCGGCGCTCTTGAATCTGCAGTTTGAAGAATTGAAAAAACTATTCCGCAATCCCAAGCCAATTATCCTTACACTTGTTTCGAATTGGGTTTGGGCTCCATTAATAACTGCCTTTCTTGCGTACTATTTTTTGGCTGGGCATAATCAACTAATTGTGTCCTTAATACTGTTGGGCTCTAGTCCATGCACCGCTATGGTTTTGGTATGGGGAGTTCTCGCAGACGGAAACCAGGAACAGAACGTCATCAATACAAGTCTGAACACGATCACAATTATGTTCTTGTATGCCCCGATGGTCTCGTTATTGACGGGCATTCAGAATATTCCCATTGACAGGATGGCCCTTGTCATGTCCGTGTTTGTCTTTATCGGGATTCCAATGGTCTTAGGCCATATCTCAAAAAAGTATATCACAAGTAGAAAGGGGAAGAAATGGTTCCTTGAGGTCTATAGACCCGCGGTGGGAAAAATCGCGATAATCGCGCTTTTGACAACATTGGTTGTTCTCTTCTCTCTCAATGGGAATGTGTTGATGCAACATCCCGAGGAGATGATCCTTGTTTCGCTGCCATTACTGTTGGGTTTCATCATCGTTGTTGGATTCAACTTATGCGTTACTAAGTTTGCGGGTCTCCGATATAGAGAGGCGATCATATCTGTGATAATCGGGTCTTCTAGCCATTTCGAGATCGCAATAGCTACCGCGATCAGTCTTTACGGCCTAGGCTCACAAGCTGCGCTAGGGACAACAATGGGCCTGTTCTGGGAGGTCCCAATCATGCTCACCCTAGTATTTTTAGGCAAAAAACTGAGCCATAAAGGATTTTGGAAAAGATAAATGATAGATGAAGAAATATTGTTTACTAAGCTAAAAACTAAATCAACATCACATAGCTTATTTACACGTGATGTCTAAACCATGTGCCTCAGAGTCGATCCACGATTTGGCTAACACAGCCAATAGAGAGCATACCGACCCCGAAAGCGAATAGAATATTCAGTGCCACAGGCAATGTTAGAAAACCTACGACTACAGGACTTTCCGGAGAAAAGAGAAAAGTGGCAATACTGAAGACCGTAAGAATGAATCCCAGAGTTCCCCATCGATTAACCTCTTTCATCTTGATCCACCTCGTGGCTGTTCTATGGAAGAAATTAATGTCTCCGCAATCTTGACCAAAGCCTTGGCTTGTTTGTCTGTCAACTCCGTTCCCCTCGGCCCCTCAAGTTGGCCTATGAATCTGTGGAGAGATTCTGTTGCCTTTTTGTCATGTGATTTTAGAAACCCTGGGATTTCAATGCACATTTCCATCACTGATAGAGTGTGTATTATTTTCTATAAGTATCGTCCTCTAAACTCTGTCATATTCTGTCTTTCGATATATACAAAAGGCTTCAACTATGCGGCACGACGGCATTAAACTGTCCTTCACTTGAAATACTCTGTGCTTATCCAATGCATGCATGCGCTTGCAGACGCACTCTTAGCAGGCTTCTTGGCAGCAGTCTGGATTCGCGTAGTATTCTGAGGACATCGTTATCAATGCCCTATCGTTAGTCATGATTGCCACCTCGTTCTTCCAACTAGAGATGGTTATGAGCGTCTTCATGTCGGATATTGCAAGATTAATAGGGCATGCCAGTATCCTTGCTTGACCTCGTTCTTCCGGGTTCATGGTTTTCCACAGTTCCCTAGTTACAGCAAGTTTAACCTCAACGTGCTTCGTTTCTTTCATCATAAACGATTTTAGTTCGTCAAGCAGATCTTTCTCCGAAATGAAAACCACAGCTTCGTTTCTAGCGGAACTTATCAAGTCTTTTATTTTTCTTATGATGTTTCTCCGCCCGCGAATCACATAAGCTAGCTCCATTTCGTCTCTGCCTACGGCATTCTCGAACATCGGTGAAAGAGAGTCGGCAAGATTGTCTGCCTGAACGATCTTTTGATTCAAGTTTTCAACGAGTTGTTGTTTCAAATTGTTTATGGATTCTTTAGGAGGGAGAGGCTTGTAGATGCTCGGTGTTCCTTCTTGAACGGCTATCATTCCTTTTCTTGAGAGTTCATCCAAAGCATAGTATATTTTGGAGTCGGGTATACCAGTTTCTTTGCAAAGAAAACCAGCCGGTGTATAAGGATGAGATAGAAGTGCAAGATAGACTCTAGCTGCGTAGGTTGAAAGCCCTAGCGTCTTGAGTTCAGATATGAAGTGTCCTCTGAGAGATTGGTCGATTCTTTCCATGTATTCTTCTTCCTCTCACTAATAAGTAAGAGTCAGAGAAGGTTTTTATATCTTTCTACTACAGGAAGTTAGTAGAAGCTTGAAGAGGGACGAATGGATGAGTGGCAAACCAAACTTGGATGTTACGGAAAACTTCTTCGAAGTAATAGATAA
>JAOUKN010000057.1 GCA_029882515.1 Candidatus Bathyarchaeota archaeon | reverse complement strand
GACGGCCACACAATGAATTGTGCGCATGCATTTTTTGTCTTAGCATTTTCGGAGCTCGGTTACGTCGGTATGTCCTTCTTTTGAAAGACTCGTATGGCGGTGATGACTAGAGCAATCGCCAGTACAATCAAGATAAGGAAGTCTCCTCCTTTGAACAAGTCGTCAATGATTACAGAAAAGTAGTCCCAGTACTTGAAGATGCTAATCGTTTTCATCCATTCAAGACTCTTAGAGAAGCCGCCAAAGGTGTACAAGAAAAACTCCGCGAAGACAAAAGCAAACGTTATGCCCATGCCTGTCCTTACTTTCTGGAATAGAACGGCAGTAGCTATCCCAACGGCCGCTATGACCATGAGGAAGGGCAGGGAGCCTATCAGTGAGAGCAACACGGCATTGGCAGAAAATTCATTGAGCGCATTGATGCTTGCTAATCCTGAAATGAGCCCTGCGATTTGTATTAAAACTATGAACAGGGCGATGAAACTCATGGCAGTGAATTTCTCCAAGAGATAACGTCTACGGGATATCGGTGCCGAGAACATCACATCCATACGTTTGTTCTCGAAATCACTTGCAATAAGAGATACAGACAAATAAGCAATAAACAACCCCGTAAGTATCCATGACCATCCGTAATATTCTAGAGCCACGAATCCCTTGACTTCAAGCATGCTGATGTTTCTTCCGCCAGTAAAGCCTGCATAGGCAGGATTCTTCAATAGTTCTTGAAATGGATCTTCGTCTTTTTCTGTTGCAGTAATACCAATTAAGAATGGTTCGGATGTTTCGTCTGATACAGCCATGACAGCATAGTACCTTTTCTCCTCAAAGTCCTTTTCAAAAGAAATGCTTGTCTCATTGCCCATGTATTTGAGCTTTGGCGTCACCATACTCGAGCGATTATCCTCCAGAACCATGTAGCCGGTTGCAGTATCCACTGGTTCCCATGAAAGGGTAATCATGCCTCCTTGCTGAACGGGAAGCTCCAGGTGCACCTTGCTTGCTCCTTCCAACTCTTCAATTAATGAATCTCGGTACGTGGGAAAGATCAGCGGGATGCCAGCTGAAATGACTAGGACAAGCAAACCAAATATGAGAAGGCCTTTCCATCCTGTCTTGAGTTCCATAAATGCAATTCTACCAAACATCATGCACCACCTCTTTCATCTGTTTCTCCCCCCGCATAATACTTCAGGAACAATTGCTCCAAGCTATAGGTTTTCAGATTCATATTCAGTATCTGATGATTCGAGACGGCCTTGATTACGCTGTCAAGATTCTCATGAATTGTCAAAACAAGCCTGCCATTATCTTGGCGTATACCGCCTACTCCCTCAAACTTGAACTCATCTATATTGACAGTATCTCTGAATTCAACCTCAAGCACCTTCCCTGTCTTCTCCTGCAACACCCGTATGTCCTCCACGACTACTAGTTGCCCATTTCTGATGATGGCAACTCTGTCGCATACGGATTCAACCTCCGCCAAGTTATGTGAGGACATGAAAATGGTTTTTCCCCGCTTTTTCTCTTCGTGCAAGATGCGATAGTACTCCTGTTGCATGAGTGGATCAAGTCCCGATGGCTCATCTAGGATGATAAGGTCCTCACCTGCCATTAATGACTGAACTATTCCCACCTTCAGTTTGTTGCCCTTGGAAAGCTCGTTTGTTTTTCTGTCAAGATCAAGCTGAAGTCGCTCAGCCAGTGATACCATCTTTTTCGTCGAGTCACAGCCGCTTAACGAGAGTAGATACTTGAGATAAAATCTTACCTTGACTGAAGGGATAAGACCGAAATCGCCAGGCAGATACCCTGTCTTTTTTCGTATTGCGACAGAATCTCTGTGTGAATCCAGTCCGAATATGGTTATCTCGCCTGCTGTTTTTGCAATCAAGGCGAGGCAACTCCGTATGGTTGTCGTCTTTCCTGCCCCATTTGGTCCAAGAAAACCCATTATTTCCCCCCTGTAAACAGACAGATTCAAGTCCTTAACACCGACATGATTTCCGTACATTTTCGTCAGATTTTTTATTTCAATCACCTTTTCTTGACTTATGGTATCACCTCTTTCTCTCACGCTTCCTTGTTTGGGCTTGCTCATATTAACCACCCTTTAAAGGATTTTCATAATTTGCGTATTTTTGCAAATTACTATAATTATCATAATTATGGAAAGATATATAAGTGTTTAGTTTACTATATTAACATATGGATTCACTTGAAGAAATCAAAACAGAATTTGCCCAGATTTACGAAGATATGCTGCGCGCAAAAGGTCTACCTACAATTTTTGGCAGAATCATGGCTACCCTCCTCCTTGAAGGACGTGAGTTAAGCCACAAAGAAATCTCGAATCTAACGGGATACTCTATCTCCTCTGTGAGCAGAACCCTAGATCAGATGATCAGAATGGGAATCGTCCACAAGCACAAGGATACCTCCCTAAAACATTTTGTGTTCCATGTGAGCGTCGACTTCCCTGAAATGATCGCCAGCAGCATGGAGACAATGTTGAGAGTTTACGAAGCACAAAGGGATGAAATCAAGAAATTGACACGAAAAGTGAGGTCTTTGAAATCAAAAGAAAAAGAAAATGTTGAAATCAATCGTTTGCATGCTACACTGGAAAACGTCGAAAAAACAATAGGATTTGCTGAGGGAATTATGAAAAACACAATAAAAGAACTGCGCTCACGCTCATGAGAGTCACAATAACATGCACGCGCGATGATAAGCATTATTAGTTGAATGCGACTAATTAGTGGACAAACATTTGCCAAAGATGAAATCATTTTGGGTGAGACAAAGGCGACTAAGAACTGGTTTGCTAGACGTGCAGAGGCAGAGGCTAAGAGGGACGCTATACCATATTCTGAGCGCGTTGGAAATGTAGTGGCGGTTGTAGCCATCATCTTGGTTATCTTGTACTTCGTTGCTCATCAGATTTGGTCAACAGGGTTTTTCACTTCAAAATTCGACACTTTAGAAATGTCCTTGTTTTATGGTTCTATAATGTTCGGGATCGTTACACCTTTCTTTAGAGCGTTGTTTGGTCGCAAGAATCTTGCTCGCCTCTTTGAGATATTTGGGTCTGTTTTGTTCACAGTGGTCCTTGCTTGGCTCTTTATGGTTTTTCCATTTGACTTTGCCTATTTTGCGGATGTGTTGCCGAGTTTCCTCAGGTTTCTGTTGCAGTGGATTTCCAACGACATCGCCAGAGTGCTGATGGTTTTAGGAATCATTGTGGCTCCTATTATGGCGACTTATACAGCTGTATTGTATGTGTTTGTTCGCAAAGAACTCTCGAAGCCAGCTCTGAAATCCAATTAGCGTATGCGATACTATGGCAAGCACTACGCCAAAACGCATGTTTTTTTAGATTCCTCGATCTTATGAGTTTATTGATGAGAAAATGCTCAAAACCATAAAATCACTTAGTACTGTTTCCAGAGCAGAGTTCTTACTGCCGAATTTGGGATCACTTATCATGGGACTTGCTTGGGGAGCAACACCTTCCACAAGTATCGGTGACTTGGTGGTATTGATAATCTTGTCCTTCACCATAATCAATGTAAGCTCTGCCATCGGTGCACAGGCTAACACGCTCTCCGACCGCAAATTAGATTCAAAGGATGAACGCAAGAAACAACTCGTCGAAGCAACGAATTCCTTTGGAGCCAACCGACTAAAAAAAGTGTTAATTATCGAGTTTTCTCTTACTCTGATTCTGGTTTTTCTATTCATGTCGATTCAGCAAAAACCCATTTTGCTAATTCTGTGGATAGCCGGAATCTGCTTAGGCTGTGCCTATTCCCTTCCGCCAACGAGAATAAAATCCAGAAGTTGGCTCGCTCCCATATCGTTGATTCTCGTACTCGCCGTTTTCCCAGTGCTATTCGCCTACTACACCTTCACAGCCAAGATGAATCCTTTCTTTCTCCTTTCGCTAACAGGGCTAGCGCTAACAGTTTATGGAGTGATAATACCAACTGAGATCCGAGACTACTTCGGAGACAAAGCAATGGACATCGAAACAATGACGGTGCGCCTAGGACTTGTCAAGGTTTCATTCCTCGGCATTATATTACTGACCACAGGCGCCATACTCACCGGGACAGCCTTCTTTCTCGAGTGGGCTTATAGGGACCACCTATGGTTGAGTGTTTTCCTGCTCGCCATGCCAGCTACCGTCATATTTGTTCTGGGAAAATTCAAGAAACTCCACTCTCTTTCCAAAGAACTAGCCTCCTCAAAGAACCAAGCCTCTGTAGCGGAGGATATTGTAAGCTTGTCCACCCACAATCCACAATGGATAATGCTGGTTACACAAACATACAGCATCATGTCGATTATACTGCTCATTAGCAAATTCCTGCTCTAACAATATATTATGTATAGCATGCGCATACGCGCGCATTGCGAGGGGTAACTCTTTGTTTGTTTCTGACCCCCTCATGCTATCAAAGTGTATACTCGATTTCGATAATCTCTATATCTAGTCGTTTCTAATACCGCCTTCCTTCGTATTTTACTATATTCACTCTGTACCACAAGCTGCATTCTGAATTGGGTATACGGTTTTTTTGGAAGTCCATACCTAGTTGTCCATTAACCGTCTCCGTTGGTTGGTTGGATTAAAATTTAACCTCTCTCTTATGTTTGTATTGATAGTAACCATAAGCTACTAAACTACCGAAGTAACTAGCTAAGACAATGTAGCCATAGAGTAAAGATATCAAAAAGGAATAGCCATTCAACATAATGCCACTTACTTGATATAACAATACATAAGCGTAGAGACCAATAGGCCAATGTTTAGGATGATGATATGGCTTCTTGTCTGTGAATGTTCGATACCAGAGATCATAGGCTAAGAATATGATTATGGGAATGCCTGTTATAAATCGACCGGAATCCCTCCCACTAATCAGATTATAAACCCAAAAAATGGAAAAAGGAATCAATAAGGTGTTAAACACTAGTCCCAACTTAGCTTCCAATTGTTTTCGTTCATTAGCCCTTAATACAAATATCAAGATTCCAACAATGTTGTAAATAAAAGAACACAATACCATTAATACGTCGACTAAATTTCCATCCACTTTGAAACTCATCCATTTCTCAATTACATACACAATCTAATTTAATAAAGCTGATATTTTCAAAATCAAGTTTTTTGTGTGTGTGGGGTTAAATTCAATCCCAACCAACCATGCATTCATGCCAGAATGGACGGCTTAACAGATGATGTAGGGAGCAGTTATCTAGAACCAATAACAGAGTGTTTTGATGATGTTTATGTCTCTAGTTGATGTTATCCTTAGTCGAAGAAGCATAAGGCGTTACGAGCAGAAGGAGATTCCGAAGGATGTGTTGGATAAGATTCTCGAAGCAGGTAGACAAGCTCCATCAGCCGCTAATAGGCAACCGTGGCACTTTATTGTCATAACCGATTATGAGATTAAGAAAGAACTCTCTAAAGGTTTGGTCAACAGACATATCAAGAATTCAACATTCACCGTTGTGGGATGTGCTTACACTGGTCTCGGGCATATTGGTACCAGAAAGTGGTCGATTGTTGGCACTTCAATTGCCTTGCAGAACATGGTAATTGCTGCTTGGGCTATGGGCGTAGGATCATGTTGGATAGGAGACTTCAGAGAAAATAAGGTCAAGCAATTGCTGAACATTCCTGATAAATGGAAAGTTGTAGCACTTATCTCCTTTGGACATCCTGCTGAAAAACCGGAGGCGAAAAAAAGAAAGCGCATCAAAGAAATAGTTGGCTTCAACAAGTTCTAGAAAAAGATCGCGCCAGAGCAAAAGGCCTTACAAACGCCACACAAACTATTATGAGGATTCTTATTCTAAAGTGCTCACTCTAATGCGCGCGCTAGCTCACAGTTTTCCTGCTAGGATCCTACACGCAGGCTTTTTTTAATTGCGGCGAGAATGTTTTCTTTGAGCTCTTGGTAGCAAGCACTCAGTCTCTCTGCGTCATGCTTTGACATACCCTGCAGAAGAAGCTGACTTTCAAACGCGTTCCTTGCTTTTCTTACTTGATAGCCCAATGTTAAATATGTCGTGGAAAGACTGAGCAACATGCGTATTAGATTAGGGGCAGATCTAGCTATTGCGACAATGATTTGAGAGTTGTTGGTTTTCAACTCTTACTCCCCTATAGCCCCCTTGGCTACTAGGTTTCGTCTTCTTGTCTCTTCTTCTCAGAAGCTCTCGAGATCTCTTCGCCTATGTCTGCCACTCTGCCGCTTTTGCCGACACTCTTCAGCACTTCGCCTAAATTTGTGAAAGTTCGCATGTAGTCTTCCGTCATTTTTACCGCCACCTGCTCGGGCATTCCGCTATCCTTTAGTTCTTTATAGTAGGCCCCTGCGGCTTTACCCATGCTTCTTCCTGCTTCTTCAGAGAAGACCGAGGCTAAGATGCTTTTTATAAGGGTCGGAACTTGAGTGGATACGACAGACAGTATTTCTTTGACTTCTTCTGCTTCTTTGTCAACCATGCTCTTCTACCTCATCAGAATAAAGTGTGATCACTCCTCTTAGATGTTTTGTGCAAAAGTGACCGGTTAGATGGGCATATTCAAGTATATGCTTATTGGTTCGCACTGTGCTGTAATCTGTTGTGGTCAACACTTAAACTCTTTTGCGGCTATTTAAAACTGAGCAATGTTCGAAGGAGAGGTTGATTTGAGTGGAAAGGAAGACGCCGGTTCAGGCATAGAAAACCTTAGCAGGAAACTTGATGAAGTACTCAAGAGATTGGATCTTCTAGAAAGGTCAATTCTACAGAAGCCGGAGTACCAAGGTTTAGCATCTACATTACAGCTGACAAGACTTGGTATAGGAATGTATGGAGAACCATTGAAGATTGCTGCTCGTTTGAAAAACGCAGAGAAATATCTAAGGCGGAGAGAAATCGCGCAAGACGAGATCTCACGGTGTATCATTCAAGCTTTAGCTTTGAAAGGACCGCTAAACGTTTCCGCTATCACGCGGCAGACAGCTGCCATGAGGGGGAAAGCAAGCAGGCGCATAATTCGGAACAGACTGGAGAGACTGGTAGAGCAGGGCATTGTGATGAGAACGGAAGGGCGCACTCCAACGTATGATCTTCTTGATAAAGACAAAAACATTCGCGAGAGATTGTTCGGTCAACCTGCAACTCCAGAAGGGCTTCCAAGCCGTGTAAAAACAGGGCACAGCGATCTTGATGGTTTACTGCTCGGCGGGCTGCCTCAAAACTACGCGGTCTTGCTGACATCTCCACCATGTGATGAGCGAGATTTGCTTGTCAGAAATTTTCTTGACTCAGGGCTCAAGGAAGACCAAACTGTATTCTTTGTTACTGCTAAAGTCACGAGCCTGCAGATCTTCGCAGAGAAATATCCATCCAACTTCTATCTCTTTGTATGCAATCCACAGGCAGACATGGTTGCAAAAAACCTCACCAATGTTTTCAAGCTCGCTGGCGTTGAAAATCTAACCGATATCAACATTGCTCTAACCTCCGCCTTTCGGAGGTTGGATAAACTACCTCAACGTCAAAGAAGGATTTGTCTCGAGTTGGTTTCCGATGTCTTACTGCAACATCAAGCAGTTCAAGCCAGGAGATGGCTAAGCGCTCTTGTTCCAGAATTGAAATCAAAAGCATTCACAACTCTTGCGGTAATAGATCCAGAGATGCATTCACGGCAGGAAGTGCGAGCCGTACAAGATCTTTTTGAAGGAGAGATCAACCTTTGGGAAAAAGACTGTGTGGATGGCTTAAAAAGGTACTTGCGTATTAGGAAAATGCGCAATCAAAGATATTCAGAGAAGGAACTGCTTCTGAGAAAGGAAAACCTGGACTCATGACAATGTTTTGCACCCTCCTTACAATTAACTCCAAAAGGAGAGTTGCGCGCGCGCACAAAGATTTCACGAAAACTTGGGTTTTGCAAGGGCCGACACATATGAATACATGTTGGATTTCCCTCATAATGACTTGAGCTGAAAAAGAGACGTGGTAGAGGGGTTTTCTCTCAATTTTTATGAGCTAGTTTGTGTGCCACGCGCGGGAAGGTCTTGTTTTCGTTGTGCTCACAGACATACTCGAAACCTGCATATAGGTGAGTTACAGTTATCCAGAGCATGGTAGGGTGCTCGATGTGAGCAGACAGCAAGTGAGGAGTTACTACTCTGAGATGCGAGAAGAGGAATGGAGAAGGCTTATCCGAGATCCTTATCATCGGCTTGAGTTTGACACAACGATGCACTTCTTTAGGAAATATTCGCCAAGAAAGGGTTTGGTGTTGGATGCTGGCGGAGGTTCTGGTAGGTATACCCTGGAACTGGCTAAGTTGGGATATGAAGTTGTATTGTTGGATTTAACACCAGAATTACTGGACATTGCTAGAAATCAGATCAAGAAGGCAAAGGTCGCAGAAAAAGTGAAGCAGGTGCTGCAGGGTTCTATTGATGATCTTTCCATGTTTGAAGAAAATACATTCGATGCTGTGATCTGCTTAGGAGCATTGTCTCACGTCATAGACAAAGAGGATCGAGAAAAAGCAATTGACGAACTCGTTCGGGTCGCAAAAAAGAACGCCACAATTTTCGTCTCGGTAATTGGCAGATTGGCAATCTTGGTTTGTGGCTTAGTTCATTGGCCAGAAGACATGGAAATTGACGGACTCTACCAGAAGCTGTACGAAACCGGGGACTACCGTGGAGGCCCTGGTATGCATGCTAGGGGACGCAGCTTTGCTCCCTGCCATCTTTACCTAAGTGACGAACTTGAAGGCTCTTTCGAGAAAAGAGGCGTGAAGGTGTTGGGGATGGTTGGTCTTCAAGGTCTTGCTACTCGCCATCAGAAGGAGACAAACAGACTCTTCAGGAAGTATCCAAAGGGCTGGAAGAACTGGCAGCAACTCCATTTGAGGACATCCACGCACCGTAGCATGGTTGACAACAGTCAGCATTTTATGATAATCTGTAGAAAGTAACAGTTGTCAGAAGGGAAAATGAGGGTTGCGGTAATTTGTGGGAACATTGTGATCTGAGTTTGGATGCCAACCCCATGACCGCAATGAACAATGCATGGATTAATCGCAAGCTCTTGGAACCAGTGTCTAAGCAGATTGCGGTGAAGATCTCTTTGAAACCTCAGCCTTCTTTCGAACAACATCCTTGTGCGTCTTTTCGTATTCATCTTCCAGAATACTCATCATAACGCCGTCGCTGTATTCGTTGTCGTAATAATACTCATCTCTCTCGACGCCTTCCTTCTTGAAACCAAGACTTTCCCAAAACCTAAGCGCTTTCTTGTTGAAACCGACCACTCCTACCGAAATTCTGTGAAAGCCCAATCGGCCAAAGGCATAGTCAAGGAGCAGACGACCCACTTCAGTTCCGTATCCTTTTCCCCAAGCGTCCCTCTCCCCGATTATTATGGTCATGTCTGTATTTCGCCAAGGTCTAAACATTCTCAACAGTCCAGCTTCCCCTATTACCCGGTCACCTTTTTTGAGGACAATAGCAAACCAAATCCGATCCTTGTCACGAAGCAATTCCTTGTACCATTTTTCAGTTTCAGCTCGACTCATCGGCGCAACTTCACCTATCAGTCTTCTAAGTTCAGCGTCATTCCACCACTTCCGAATGTAAGGCAAATCACCTCTTCCAAAAGGCCTCAAGTAAACCCCTTTCCCTGTCAAGGTCTCCTGTTTTGACGCATTTTCTCTGATAGGCATGTTATCACCGAACACAGCATCACTGTATCCTCTTTGTATAAGATTCTTTCTGAAATGTTAAATATGCAATTGTGGAATAGTCGTAGAATCCGAAAGGAGAAATAAGAATTGAAAAAGAAAGCAGTTTTAGGAATAATGTTGACACTGCTGTTTATAGGCATATTATCTTTAACATTTGACATTCAACAAGTTGAAGCAAGTGGAACCATTACTATTAAAGCTGATGGAAGCATTGAGGGCACAACAGACATTATGACAGTTGACAATGTTACCTACACCTTCACAGACAACATTAATGGTGAGATTATTGTGGAGAGGGATGACATTGTGGTTGATGGGGCAGGCTACACCCTTCAAGGCACAGGAAGCGGAACAGGGATAGACCTGTCATGGAGAAGCAACGTAACAATCAAGAATATGGAAATAAAAGCATTTGAATACGGCATCCTGCTTTCGTTTGCTCCTAACAACATGATTTCTGGAAACAAAATAACAGCATTCGACTCCTGCGGCATCTACATGGACCTCTATGCTCCTCATAACACCATTTCTAGAAACACCATAACAGCACCTAGCAAAGTTGAGAGACATGGCATCTTTCTCGGACAAACTTCTGGAAACAACATAATTTCTGGAAACTATATTGATGGATTTTACGGGTATGGAATACGGGGCGGGGCTTCTTCAAACAACATTATTTCTGGAAACACCATAAAAGACACCTATAATGGCATCTATTTCTCTGGTGGTTCTAACAACACAATCTATAACAACAATTTCATCAATCACCCCACAGATTTTCATTGCCCCCTTTCCACCACGTTGGATGCTGGCTATCCTTTGGGCGGCAACTACTACGAGAGCCCATGGCACCGCTACAACGGAGCTGACCTGTTCAGTGGTCCTTTCCAGAATGAGACTGGTAGTGATGGTATAGGCGACACAGCACACGTTATAGATGCAAATAACACAGACAACTATCCGCTAATGGGAATGTTCTCGGACTTCAAAGCTACTTCAGAATATCATGTTCAAATCATCTGCAATTCCTCCTGGTGGTATCAACCAATATCTGATTTTCAATTCAATGGCACCGCAATAAGCTTCAATGTTACTGGCGAAACTGATACTACTGGCTTCTGTAGAATTTGTATTCCAAGAGCCTTGATGAATGAAACCTACCAAGTTTTCGTTAATGGCACAGAAGTCCAATGCAATCTGTTGCCATGTTCTAATACCACCTATAGTTACCTATACTTCACTTACAACCATTCAACACAAGAAGTAATAATAGTTCCAGAGTTTCCCACATGGACATCAATGCTACTCATACTCATAGTGCTTACAGCGGCCATAGCCACATACAAACGAAGACTACTCAAAACGCAAATTCACTAACAATCCTTTTCTCTTTTTTCTATATTCCAGTACTGTCTACGACATTAGATTTCTCTTGAACAAACAACCAAAGAACCAGTTAGGAGGGGTATAATTTTTTCTCGATTTTACCCCTTTGAGTTCTATCTTACTGAATAGGTAAAATGCCTTGCTTCTTCCTATTGCCTTTCAACCTTCAAGCTGAATCTCAGCTGCGAGCGCAAGCGAGCATTCTTACGCCGACGCTGATTTTCAACTAGCATTTATCCAGCGTCAGCTTTTCGCAGTTGATTTTTTTTTGTGTGTGCGTTAAATTTTAACCCCAAACCCAAACATTTATTCTAGCTAGTTATGAGAAAAGTCATAGCGGAATCGACATAATTTGGTTCGGGTGATTGGCAGGATATGTTTGTTCAACTACTCAGGAATGAAACGGGAACTGTCAGAGCATATTGGAATCTGTTCATAGTAGCTTTCTCCGTGTTGGCGATAATTGTCTTGAATCGCACAATCCTCAGGGGAATTGGCTTACTCAATGATACAAGCGAATCGCAGATAGTATCAAGCACCATGGACCTCATCGCAGTAGCAGGGTTGATGTATGTGCTTACCACCAAGTTAGAAAGGAGAGATTTCAGCTGGGCTGGAATCGGCTTGGCATGGAAACCCACCTTGTTCATCTTTTTCGGTGTAGGAGTATTACTTGG
>JAOUKN010000169.1 GCA_029882515.1 Candidatus Bathyarchaeota archaeon | reverse complement strand
AAACTACTCTGGGTTGGCTTCGGCACCCAGAAAAACGAGTATAGCCTTTCGCGGCTGATGGCCTTTGACGCCGAGATCATAGGCACTTGGGGATGTCTGCCAAAATACTATCCCGAAGTACTGGAGTTGGTCCTTAATGAGACCATAAAGATCAGACCCTTCACCGAAATTCGGCCAATGAGCAGAATTAGAGAAGTCTTTGAAGAGGCCCATTCCAGAAAGTTGATGAAGAGGGTCGTCCTCACCCCTGATTTCTAAAATGACAATTGTGTGAACGCATTTATTTCTGGGTAGTGGTAGATAGGTATCTCGGTCAGCTATTGAGAGCAACTTACAGAAAGCAACACACCATTCTCTGCTTCTCAATCCGTTGCGTAGACAGCAGAAAGCGTATATATGCGTTTATACTAGTACGATTGTATAGAGGGAAGCGTAATGAGGAATGAAAAGGAATTGAATGGTCACAAGGTATGTGAAGCGCTCAGTCTCCCTATCAGAGCCCGTATTCTCCAAGAACTCGTAAAAGTGTACCCCACAAAATTAACAGTTTCCGAGTTAAGGGAAATAACTTCTGAGCCCCGCATGACTGTCTGGTTTCATATCAACAAACTTAGAGAAGCAAATCTTGTTGAATTAGGCGGTTCTCGACGAGGGTTCAGAGCTGCCGCAAAAGGCTTGACTATTAGATTCAACTGCAATGGAATGCACTTGGAGGAGTCGTCTTAAATGATGAAGGAAGCTATGCTTTATGAACAGCTGGGAAAAAATGAAGTTAGCTGTAATCTTTGCGCGAGGAGATGCATAATTCGTGACGGCGGCGTAGGATTCTGTTTGGTTAGGAAAAACGAGGGAGGAAAACTGTACTCGCTTGTTTATGCAAAGGCTTGCTCGGCTTGTGTAGACCCCATAAATAAAAAGCCTCTCTCCCACTTTCACCCTGGCTCTCTGGTCATGTCCATTGCAACCGTTGGATGCAACTTCCGCTGTAGGTTCTGTGACAACTGGGTTATCAGTCAAGAAAAAGAGATAAAGGGATACAACTTTCCGCCAGAGCAAGTTTTGAAAGCGACAATAGATAACGGTTGTCAAGGGATAAGCTACACGTACACAGAGCCAACAATCTTCTTCGAATATGCCTATGACACGGCCACATTAGCTCATAAAGAAGGAATCTTCAATACCTTTGTAACCAACGGCTACATGACGACCGAAGCAGTCCGAACCATAGCCCCCGTTTTAGACGCAGCAACAGTTGATTTCAAAGGAGGTGGAGACCCAGACTTCTATAAAGAATTCTCGTCTGTCCCATCAGTAGAACCGATTTATGCTTCCTTGAAAGAAATGAAACAACAAGGCATTCATGTGGAGATCACTAATCTCATTCTCCCCAAGATCGGTGACAATTTAGAAACCATACAGAACCTTGCGACTTGGGTCAAGGATAACCTAGGAAGGGATACACCATTCCATCTGTTAAGATTCCATCCCAATTATCGACTAACGGAGATTCCGTCAACTCCGTTACAGACACTTGAAAAAGCTTGCGATCTCTCTAAGGAGACTGGACTAAATTATGTTTACATGGGTAACGTTCCAGGACATCGCTTTGAGAATACTTATTGCCCAAACTGCAAAGAATTGTTGGTTAAGAGGTTTAGTTTCGAAATTGTGAAATGGAATCTAACTGATGATATGCGCTGTTCCGCATGCGGAGAAAACATTGCGATAAAGGGAAAGTACTATCCAAGCGGTTTTTCATATTCCTATACTGTGATTTAGAGGTTTAATGGAAAAATCAAAAATAGATAGTATGATGTTTCTCCGATATTTTTGGATGCACGCGCAGAAAATGCGGCAAACAGAAGACCCAGAAGACTGAAACCGGGAGCGCCTAGAGAGGTTACATATTGCGTCGCATAAAACTCACGAGATAACCTCGTGGTCAGAGTTGTCTCTGGTGTTTAAGGATATGGAAAAGATAGAAGATGCCAGCAATGTTTGCTATGATCCACGGGTAAATGACCGATTGAGATATTACGAAATAAATTTCAAAGGCAGCGCGCGGGCCATAAGATATGGTTAGGAAATTATGTACGACGAATATGAAGCCGAAATTCGAAAGCAAGAGCAAAATTGAGATTGATACGATCGCACTTCTGAGTCCAGCTCGTGAGTAGGCATACCTATTAAAATAAACGTCATGCCATAAGTTAACGCAGGCATTAGCGTTTTAGACCAAAGCCCAAGTCCACTGTAGTAAAGTCCATAATTCTCTGGGGTGAGCCAATGTAGCACTAGACCTGTCATCACGATAGCTATACCCGTTATGATCAGTACTTTGTGGAGTTCAAAACGCTTCAAGTTTACTCACAATTACTTAGGGATGCAAGAGTGATAAATAAGTTTTGCCGATACTATAGAAATAGTGAGGATTAATAATAATTATTGCATGAAACTCAAAACTAAATCTGCTTTTTTATAATGTGCAAGCATACAAAAACGATCTCATCAACTCCATTTTTCCATTGTTTGAAGCTTTGAGGGCGTCAATTCGAAAAACCTCTTCCAAAGCGTAAATCCTTAACCATGGAAGAAGCGCCTCGATTACTAATTGACTGAAAGTGCAATAGGAAGATTATCAACAACAGATAATATGGTGTTTCTCCAGTATTTTAGATGACAGACATGTGGAGCACTTGGAGACCCGATGCCACAGCGGTTTTGCGAGATAAGAAAGCTCGAATGAGTCTAGACAGATACTTTGCTATCATGGAAGACGATAAACCAGCCAACTTCATGATCGCCAAAAGACTACCTGCCAACTTCAACAAAAACGACTCTTTGACAAAATTGTGGCAGATCCACGATCAACTTACAGAGGAATTTTATCACATTCAAAAAGAGATTGATACCAAACAAAAGTATCTTGAAGAAATGAGCGTCCCAGAAACATCTTATCTCGACTTGAAGATAGAAATTGCCA
>JAOUKN010000056.1 GCA_029882515.1 Candidatus Bathyarchaeota archaeon | reverse complement strand
ACAGAGTTAAGCAAAGAGTTACTGGCTTATCAGAAGGATGATTTTACTGACGGAGTGTTCTTAGCGGTCAATAGTCTGCAACATACCAATTTAACGGACTTAGATAGAGCTCTTGCTAAAATTCACAAAGGCAGCACAGAGTTTTTGGACGAGGATGTTCGCAGAATCTTCATCAACGTCCTATACGACCGGTGTAAAGAATACAACATATTCCAAGAGCTATTTAGGAGACATGCAATGCCAGAAATCTGCCCCCGCTGCCATGGACACATGATATTCCATGAAGAATTCGGAGAAGCAATCTGCCAGTATTGTGGAACGAAGATCAAACTAACCTAAAACCAAGCTCCATAGTCGTCAAAATAGGAGATACTGGACAATTGAGTGAACTTGTCCTTCTAACGCACACGTGCTAGGCGAAACCGACACCGCTGACAACCTCCCCTCCGATCATACGGTCATGGTTATCGTGCCCAGTGACGTGAATGGTGATGGGAAAGTCCGCATCGATAACGTCCTCGCCATTGCTCTCGCTTTCGCTCTCGATGATCTAAATTATGATTCGAGTTTGGACGTTAACAACGACGACCGAATACGAGTTGACGACATCCTCATCGCAGCTCTAGGCTTTGGACAAGGATAGCCGGCCTACGCAAATAAGATGCTAATGAAATGTTTGAAAATACTATCGAAATGTATAAATCAGAATTTTTCACTTGTAAAAGTTTGGTCGGGCAACGGGCGGTAGCTCAGCTTGGTAGAGCTTCCGAGCCAACTAGACTAAACCTAGTTGACGGAGACGCTGTAGACATCTACCAATGGTAGACGCCCAATTCAGCCTATCAAGCGCACAACCGCAGAAACCGGATTGTCGCAGGTTCAAATCCTGCCCGCCCGACCAAAAATGCTCCTCACATTCTAAACGAGAGTTTGAATCTATACATCCAGTTCATAAGTCTTATGGGCAAACATCCCCAAACCATAAAGGACGTTCCTATGAGGAGAGCTACTTGGAGCTATCATTATTTCAATATACACTTGGAGGTTTCTGCATGGGTAATTTAAATTTCGATAAGAATCTGCTCGAAGCTGTTGATAATGGATTACTATCCTTAGGAGAGAATCCCAGGAAGGCTATATATTTCCATTTGAAGAACGGCTTCCAACTCCGACGAGAGCATATTCCAAAGGAAACTAATGAATTTTCTCAGGCGCTGAATGCAATTTTCGGTCCTGGCGCGAAAATAATTGAGAAGTATATTCTTAAAGAATTGTATCAAAGGTTAGAGCTGGATTTTGAGGAGAAGGAAGATTCCACGTTTGCTGATTATGTGAAAGAAGCCAAGAAATTGGCAAGAAGAAAGGAACAGAGCTCAGCGAAGAGTACATCTCTGAACGCAATCGGGTAGATAGCCTTGGAAAAAAGCGAATTTTTGGTCTTAGAAGAGGTACCCTTTTGGCATGAAGAATATAGTGTTCTAAATGCCATAACAGATGCTGTAGGGGTCATTGGGATAGATGGAACAATTATACAAACGAATGAAGCAGTTCTTCATCTTTTCAAAGTTACGAAAGAAGAGTGTATAGGGAAGAAAGTTTTCAGTTTCATAGCTGAAGAAGACCGAAAGAAATGCGAAAAAATACTACAGTGTCTTCTAAAGAAAGGGGTTCAGAACAGTCAATTCAAAGGACTACGTAAAGATGGAACAACGTTCCCAGCAGAAATCAATTCTTCTTTACTCAGGGCTTCGTCTGGAAAGCCATCCGCAATTGTGGGAGTTATTAGAGATATCACTTCTCGAGTGGCCGCTGAAGAGCAGATTCGAAGACATTCTCATGAATTGTCTGCCTTAATGAAGAGCTCCACAAAGATTATCCGAACAAAAGATTTGCGTCAAAGACTCAAAGTAATAGCAGAAGCAATAAAACGACTTGGTTGGAGAAGAGTCGTTATCTCGGTTAGAGACGAGAATCTAGAGATAACAGATCTTGTCACAGCAGGTTTAACCTCGGAAGAAGTAAAAATCCTTCTGGAGAAAAAGTCACCGGGACATGTCTGGCGTGAACGCTTGGGCCCAAATGTCCAACGCTATAAAATCGGAGAGTTCTATTACTTACCATGGATGGACCCACAGGTTCGGGAACAATTCTGGAAAATCTCAAGCAAAATGCCACCAGAAGAAGCAATTGAACACATCGCTGGAGTGCCAAGTCGAATCTCACCAGAAGAGATGATTGATTGGCATCCTCAAGATACACTTTACGCACCTCTTCAACTTCCCAAGGGGCGAATTGTGGGCATTTTAAGTATGGATGATCCGCTTGATGGACGAAGACCTACTAAAGAATCCCTTGCACCTCTAGAACTCTTTATACACCAAGCCGGTGTAGCTGTTGAAAACGCTCAGCTAATCAAGGATTTAGAAACAGCTAGAAACCAAGTAAGGGAGTATGCTGAGAAACTTGAATCGAAGGTCGAAGAAAGAACTCGAGAACTTACAGAATCAGAAAAGAAGTATTCAACATTGGTCGAACACGCCAACGATGGTATCGTTATCATACAGGATGGCAAAGTATCCTTTGCAAGCAAAAGAATAGAAGAACTGACAGGATATAGAAGAGAAGAACTAGTTGGAAATCCCTTTCTAGAGATGTTGCCACAGAGCGAGGTTGAATTTGTAAAAAGCAGATATGAGAAGAGGCTAGAGGGAAAACCTGTGCCGGCCATTTATGAATCTAAAGCTCTCTCTAAAAATGGTGATGTGATACCCGTCGAAGTGAACATTGCGGTCACTGATTATAATGGAAAGCCTGCGTCTCTGGTTATAGTGCGAGACATACGCAAAAGAAAAAAGATGGAAGAGAAACTTCTGAAGACTGAGAAATTGGCTGCTATCGGAGAATTGGCTGCTAGTGTAGGTCATGATCTCCGCAATCCTCTGACAGGTATAAGGGGCGCTGTTTATTACTTAAAAATGAAACTGGCATCGAGAATGGATCGTCGATCACGGGAAATGTTGTCTATTATTGAAGGGAATGTGGAGTATTCAAATAAAATTGTGAATGATCTTTTGGATTATTCAAGAGAAATATACGTACAGGAGGTTAGGGTCAGCGTTAAATCACTATTAGATGACGTGTTAACCAAAATCCAAATTCCCAAGAAAATAAAGGTTCTAAACCTAACTCGAGATGTCCCTAAGGTGTCTATAGATGCCGCCCAAATAAAACGTGTATTCGGAAACTTGGTCAAAAACGCGATTGACGCCATGCCCGAAGGTGGTAAGCTTGAAATCACGTCTAAGAGAGTAAACGACACGCTTACAATTACCTTGCAAGATACCGGGATAGGGATACCTTCACAGAACTTCAGACGACTTTTTACCCCTCTGTTCACAACGAAAGCAAAAGGTGTGGGACTAGGATTAGCCATCTGCAAACGCATAATTGACGCCCACGGAGGCTCCATTAACATAAAAAGTGAAGAAGGAACTGGTACTTGTGTCACAGTTACCTTACGGATTAAGAAAGAAAAATAATTATAAAAAATAAGAGAGGTGTCGACAAATGGATAAGAAAACAAATATCCTCGTGGTAGACGATGAACCAAGCATACGGAAGGTTCTCAAAGCTATCTTAGAAGAGAAGGGCCATAACGTTGAAACCGCGGAGAATGGAAAAGAGGCCATAAGGAAATCTAAGACAAGATTCTACAACCTAGCGTTAATAGACATACGCCTCCCTGACATGGAAGGGGTAAAACTTCTAACGAAGATGAAGGAAACAACACCCAAAATGGCCAAGATCATGATCACTGGATATCCATCTCTACAAAACGCTGTGGAAGCTCTGAACAAGGGTGCAGACGCATACATCATCAAACCCCTAAACATAGACAAAACCCTGGCCACAATCGAAGAACATCTTACAAAGCAACGTAAAGCTCAGAAGATGTCTGAAGAGAACCTAGTAGAATTCATTGAAACTCGAGTGAAGCAGCTTGAACACAAGAAGATAAGCAAATAGAACCAAAGTAACAGAAAGAACCTGCACTTCGACCGATCATCAAGGCACTACCGACGCAGTAAACAAAGACATCTAAGTCACGCTTCCCTAAAATGGGCATATCGTCTCTTAGAGAGTCATCAATCCCCTAACTCCACGTTTGGTCTAGATTTTTCCTTCAATTTTTCGTATATAAGGCGAAAAAGAAGAACATCCAGACCTTATTTTCATTAGAAAGGGCTTTTTATCCCTATTTTTTTAAACGAAATGCATATATATGGACTGCAGCCCCTTTAGAGAGTTTTGGAGGACAAAAACATGGAAGAAGACTGGGAAGAGGAAGACGACGACGAAGACGAAGAGGAGTAGTAAAAACAGTGCCGAAGAAAAAAGGTAAGAAGGGTAAGAAGGGTAAGAAAGCAGAATAAATAAACGAACTGAAGAAACTTCAGTTCCCCCTCTTTTATGTAAATAATATCATAACATGTATTCTACGTGAATCCAAATAATGTTCATTTCTTTTTTTGCCATTCTTCCGTAAGTTTAGTACAGTTAAACAAATTCTAGGTATTGGCAGAGCGTAAAGAAAGAGATATAAGCGCTCTTAGCTTCCTAAACGAAGCCTTGCTTCAGTGAGTGAAAATGGCTGAAAACAGCGGTGAAGGCGGAGTTGTTTTAGAGCCTAAAGGGCCTCCTTCCCTATCTGTGTTTCGAGAATACACCCGTATGATTCGCAAGTTTAGCCCTAACGCTAGATTGTTCTTGAGCTCCACTATTTTAAGTGGGGTAAGCTATGGAATTTGGGAAGCAATTTTTAATCTCTATTTGAAGGAATTGGGCTACAAAGAGGATTTTGCAGGGTTCATGTTCTTCTTGAGCGCTTTCGCAACGGGATTTATGGCTTTGCCTGCCGGTCTCGTATGTGAACGTATTGGAAGGAAAAGAAGCCTTCTTTTGGGAACATTAGTTAGTAACCTTTTCAGTTTGGTTCAAGTATTCACAAGTGACTCATCTATTCTTCTAGCTACCAGTCTGGCAGCTGGGCTTGTAGGTATAGTCTCTTGGGTGGCCAACGCGCCATTCATGACGGAAAACAGTGAGAAAGAGGAAAGAACCTACTTGTTTAGCTTGAGCTGGGGGTTTATGACTGTTGCGGGTATGGTTGGAAGCTTGCTTGGCGGGTATCTTCCAGGTTCCTTCGCATTGCTGTCTCAACTAGGAACAGCTGTCGGATTTAGATTAACACTATCGTGTTCTGTTGCCTTTACTTTTGTTTCTGTGCTACCTTTACTCCTGATCAAGGAAAAACGAACTTCAAAGCAAAAGGCAACACAATTACTGTCTCTGAAAAATATTCAAAGTACCGCCCTCATACTAAAGCTCATGTTAACAACTGGGCTCATAGGATTTGGCGCTGGGTTCATTGTGCCACTTTTCAACATGTTTTTCGCGAATAAACTCCTTGCAACCCCTGAACAGATCGGAATAATATTCGCCTTGGGTCAAGTGGCCTTGGCTATCGGCACCTTTCTGGCTCCAGTATTGTCAAGTAGGATAGGCAAGGTAAAAGCGGTTGTTTTGTGCCAAGTCTGTTCGATTCCCTTCATCTCGATGATAGCCTTATCTGGAACTTTGGAACTTGCTGGATTGTCATACTTGGTCAGAGGGGCACTGATGAATATGGCGGGGCCTATCGGTTCGACTTTTACTATGGAGCTTGTTCAGTCAACCGAGAGGGCAACAACGAGTGGCTTAACTGTAATGGCAGACATGATACCAAGGGCAATGGGGGCGAATTTTGGAGGCCAGATGATGGGTTCTGGTGAATACGTGTTACCCTATTTCTATACCTCCCTATTCTACATAATTGCCTCTACGCTGTTTTTTTGGTTCTTCAGAAAAATGGAAAAGAGATGAGTGCCTCACAATCTCTTGTAACTCTCACTTTAAAAAGCGAAAGAGTTAGAAAGAAAAAATGTAGCTAAATGTCGTGTCATGGATTGTTGATCTTATGAAGAAAGTTTCTGAAATATTTGAGAAGGCTCGTAACGAAAAGCGAAAATACCTATTGGAGCCTGAGGCTAAGACAGTATGTGTGGAATATGGGATTCCAGTAACAAAGTTTATGATAGCAAAAACTGAGGATGAGGCGGTAAAATCTGCCGACAAATTAGGGTACCCAGTAGTTCTGAAGATTGTCTCTCCCGACGTGATTCATAAATTTGATGTGGGCGGAGTAATCTTAAACTTGAAATCTTCTTTAGAAGTGCGGAAAGCGTACAGCCAAATCCTAAGTAATGTAAGAAAGCACAAAGCAAAAGCTAAGATTACAGGCATCCTTGTTCAAGAAATGGCCCCTGAATCCACTGAAATCATCATAGGAGCAACAAAGGACCCACAATTCGGTCCAGCTCTCATGTTCGGCCTCGGAGGAATCTTCGTCGAGGTTCTAAAGGATGTAACTTTTAGAATCGCTCCTATAACCGAGGCAGACGCCAAAGAAATGATCACAGAAGTCAAAGCGTATCCAATACTTAAAGGGTATCGCAACCAGCCACCAGCAGACATTGAGGCAATCATCCGAATCTTGGTGAACACCTCGAGACTGGTTATGGACTACCCAGAAATCAAAGAACTTGATCTAAATCCCATAATGGTCTATAAAAAGGGAGCAAAAACAGTCGATGCCCGAATCATACTCGAATGAAGAACCCACCTATCATAGAGATGAGATTTTTTCTCAACTACAAGTTCCGGCGGACATACCTTTTTTTGTTCGACTTAACGGACGACGTTTCAAGACTCCCTCTGAAGATAAACAGGTGACCCGTTGGAAAGTGGAGGAAAACTGGAATCTCCCTTTATTTTCATCAGAAGAGGGTCAAGCCCTAATTCAGAGAATTCTGAAATGGGGAATGTCGGATTAGAGGAGACTAAATTGTCCGAATCGCTCCAACAAAGAATCAAAGAATTAGACCAGCTATTGACTCCCGTCAAAGAAGAAGCAGACAAACTGGGACTTGAAGCAAAAACATGGATGGAGAAACGAAACTCGCTGAACACGGCGGTCAGAAAGCTGAGAGACGAGGCAGTCACTCTTAGGGAAAAACGTGACTCGATAAATGAGGAGGTTAAAGACCTTAAAAGACTACGTGAAGAGGCAACATTAGAACGTAAAGAAAGAACAGCTCAAATTTCGGAGTTGAAGGAAAGACTCAAAATTCTCTTGGGGATGAAGCCATCTCAAACTAGGCAAAGCATACAAGAGAAAATCAAGAGTCTAGAATGGAGAATCCAGACTACCTCTCTCTCAGTAAAAGAAGAAGAACCACTCATTGACCAAATCAGGGTCCTTGAATCCCAGCTGTTAATTCATCAGCAAATCAAGAAATTGGAGGAAGATATAATCGAAAAGCGAGCTGAAGAGAAAACCTTTATAGCAAGAGCCCAACAGCTCCACGAAAAACTATCAGAACTCGCTAGACAGAGTCAAACGCTTCATGAAAAAAGGTTAAAGTCCTTGGACAAGTCTCGTTCAATAAAATCAGATGCTGACGATGCACATCAAGAGTTTCTGGAAATCAAACAAAAGGCAGAAGATTCTCACGAAAAATGTGTCGCACTCTTACATCGAAGGACCTCTTTGCAACAAGAACTCCGGCAGAAGGATAAGGAGAAACAAGCTCAGCGTCAAGTTGAACTCCGTGAAGAATTTGAAGCAAAGGCCTTAACGAAGTTGAAACAGGGTGACAAGTTAACGTGGGAGGAATTTAAGATTCTTGCTGACCAAGGAAAGATTCGGAAACTTAAAGAGACGAAGAAGAACAAATTAAAGTAGTAACAGCTAACAATGGATAGGGTATCGCTGATGTCTAGCTCCACAAAAGAAAAAATGGAGCGCGTTCTCATTCTCTGCGTCGATAGAGATGACGATATAGGCGTAAAAACAAAAATAAAAACACCAATCCTCGGAAGAGAAGAAAACCTCAACGCCGCTGTAAACCTCGCCCTACAAGACCCAGAAGAACCCGACTCCAACGCAATATTCGGAGCAATAAGAGTCTTTGACAGCCTCACAGAAACCAATAAGTCAACCGAAAACTATCAAATCGCAACCATATCCGGTTCTGACCTTGGAGGCGTAGGCGCAGACAGAAAACTTGTCTCTCAACTCAACCAGGTGCTGAAAGAATTTCCCGCCAGTGACGTCATTCTAGTCACAGACGGCTATGCGGATGAGGCGATTTTACCTCTAGTTCAGTCAAGGGTGCCAGTAACATCTGTTCGAAGAATTGTGATGAAACACAGTCAATTCATTGAAGAGACCGCCGCAGTCTTTTCCAAGTATTTAAGGATGCTGTGGCAAAATCCGCGATATTCTAGGATTGCTCTTGGTTTGCCTGGAATCTTATTAATAATTTTGGGAACCTTGGCTGTTGCTGGGATACAGCCAACATACTTGGGGATTGCTTTTCTTATAGTTGTTGGAGTTGTCTTTGTTGTTAAAGGATTTGGAGTGGACAAAGTAGCTCGAGGGTTCTATAAGTGGGTTCGAGAGTTTTCTCCTCCTCCTCTTCCTACACAAATAGCGAATTTTGCTGCTATCTTTGGGATTCTTTTAATTGGAATTGGGTGTTACCAAGCGGGAGCCGCGGTAGCAGGTTCACCCACTATTCAGCCACTTCCAGCAGACATAAGTCAATGGCTGGCGGTGCTTCCTAAGTTAGTTGGAGAGTTCATTTTCCAGTCAATAGCCCTCATTGTATTTGGCATTTGTGTGATTCTTTCTGGTAGAGCAGCTCGTTGGTTTTTCGAGAGAGATCCGAGGTTGTTACGTACTATTGTAATTATTGTCACTTGTGCTTGGTCTTGGCAGATTTTTTATCAAACATCTTGGATACTTATGGATCCTACATTGGCTTATACTGATCTCATAGCGGTTATTGTTACAGGTATACTTGTAACCGTTGGTGCTGTTTTGATTACGTTTCTGTTACATCGGAGATTTGCTGATTTCTTTAAGGAGAAGGAAAGTGAGGTTGAGAAGTTTAAAGAAGGTTGACATAGGGATAATTGGTGGAACTGGATTAGCAGCTATGCTAGAAGATGCTGAACACGTTCGTGTGGGAACTCCCTATGGCCTTCCACCACCGATATCCATTAGCAAAATAAATGGAACACCGGTCGCGTTCTTGCCACGTCACGGTGTACATCATTCTGTTCCTCCTCACATGATAAATTATCGTGCCAATATTTCTGCGCTCCATGAATTGGGGGTCGAACAGATTATTGCTACTAACGCCGTTGGAGCCATAAACTCCAATTTTAAACCTGGTAACCTAGTGGTTCCTCACGATTTCATCGACTTTCGATCACACACCTTCTATGATTCTTCACCCGTCACTCATGTTGATCTATCTCAGCCATACTGCCCTAAGATTCGCTTCACCCTGATTGAAAATGCAAAGAAGTATAGCAACATCTGGGAAAAAGCTGTTCTTGCCTGCACCAAAGGACCCCGCCTTGAAACTCCAGCGGAAATACGAATGTTTAAGCAGCTGGGCTGTGACATTGTAGGTATGACAGGCGTACCTGAAGCAATCTTGGCGCGTGAACTGGAAATATGCTATGCCCCTATCTGCTTCATCACGAATATGGCGGCAGGAATGCAGGAGAAACTGACCGCTGATGAGGTGACTGAAGTCGCAAAGAAGGTAGTTCCAGTTCTTGAACAAATCTTACGAGAAACGGTCAAAAACTTACCCAGAGAACGCCACTGTCTCTGTGTACAAGCATTAAAAGAAGCAAGATTTCGAGGTTGAAGCATGCTCAAATCTTTGTTATCTGTGCTTGGTATTTATGGATTATATGAAAGATGGCTTTGGCACCAAGTGAGGAACGAGACCAAACCTGAACATATAGCCATAATATTGGATGGTAACCGTCGTTGGGCTTCTAAACAATCATTGAATCCATGGATCGGGCATCATCATGGTGCTGACAAGATTGAAGATCTACTAAACTGGTGCCTAGATCTTGGCGTAGAATCTATCACCCTTTATGCATTTTCCACCGAAAACTTTCGGCGCCATCCACAGGAAGTGGAAGAGCTTATGGCAATTACGGAAGAAAAATTAAAGGAGGTTCTTGCCAATGAACGTATCCATGAACATCGAGTCCGAGTAAAGGCGATTGGACGGCTTAACTCACTGCCTAAAACTCTTCAGAGAATGATAAAACAGGTGGAGGATGCAACAAAAGGCTACGATGGGCATTTTCTCAATGTGGCTTTGGCTTATGGTGGGAGAGCTGAGATTGTTGATGCCACAAGGAAGATTGCTCAAAGAGTGGAGACCGGAGAATTAAAGCCAGATATGATTGATGAAGAGATTTTTGAAAAATTTCTGTATACTGCCCACATGTCTAAACAGGATCCGGATCTTATTATTAGAACTTCTGGAGAGGAGCGGTTGAGTGGGTTTCTCTTGTGGCAGAGTGCATATAGCGAACTCTGCTTCTTGGATGTTTATTGGCCTGCATTTCGCAAGATTGATCTCTTAAGGGCTCTGAGGACTTACCAGCAGAGGAAAAGAAGATTTGGGCTGTAGGTTTTTGCGTGTAAAATATAGGTCCAGAAAGAAGGAAGATGGAACTTAGACCAAGCGGGGGAGTTCATCCTCCTTTGAGTGTATAGAGGATGCTCCACGGAATTATGTGCGTGCGTATAGAAATTTGATCTGAAGACATTTTTTCTACTCATAAACCTCAAGGAATCATTGACTTTTGACAAGACTCTTGCAAGAAACAGAATTTAGATATATTCAGCATATTATAATATGAGAATAGGCCGTATTCGCGGTGCAGCCGAAATAACCTGTCGATTAACCTCTCTTTTTCGCGCTGACAATTGAGACAACATCTCTATCTTTTAATACGTAGTTTTCTCCAATTCTCTTCCTTTCGCGGGCTTCAACCGCGTGGATGAACCCTTCTCCGAGTTCTGTGTGGATTCTGTAGGCTAGTTGGCGGGCGGTAGTGCCGTACGGCACGACGTAGGCGTCTGGAAGCACCCTTCCATTGTGGTCCGAGAGATGCTCAATGTCTTCTACTGGGTAGACAACTATCATGTTTAAGAGTTTGAAATAGGCCATGTTTATGGCTTCTTGTACGCCTGTAGTTCCAAATTTTAAAAGCACCCTTTCTTGAACAGTTCGTAAGGCTTTATTTTGGGCTTCTGTTATCTCGTTTGGTTTCACGATTTTGAAGTTGCAGTCTCCTGGTTTGTAGTCGATTAATGCTTTTTCTGTGGCTCTTCTCAAAGCGAGTTCTGCTTCTGCACAACAAGGGACAACGGGGTCGCTTACTTCTTTCAGTCTTTCAACGTTCTTCTCTGCTGGCGGAAGGTCAATTTTGTTTGCGGCAATCATTATTGGTTTAGAACTTCTTCTCAACTCGTCTAAGAGTCTAATCAGGTCGTCTTCGCTCCAAGTTGTTGGTTTATCCTCGTTTAGTTCGGTTTTTCGTAAGGCTTCGATAATGTGCGCTCTTTTTATTGCTAATCCGCTGAACTGGTTTTCGAGGAGGCTAATGATGTCTTGTTTGCCTGATTCGGCGGTTCTGGCAAGTTTTGCCCAATCCTTCTTTAACATTTGAGCCAACCACATGGTTATTTCCGTCTCTAAGAATCGCACATCTTCTTGTGGGTCGTGAGAGCCTGGCTTGACTGTTCTTCCTTCAGAGTCTGTGGCGCCGGCGGCGTCAACGATGTGGATGAGGGTGTCTGCTTTCCGAATCTCATCTAGAAACTGGTTTCCAAGTCCCCTTCCCTGCCAGGCGCCAGGCACCAATCCAGCGCAGTCGATTAACTCCACCGGAATCAGTCTTATCCCGTCTAGGCAGACGGAGTTGGCTGGATTGTCCTTTACCTCAAATTCTGTGCATACGCATGGAGAC
>JAOUKN010000168.1 GCA_029882515.1 Candidatus Bathyarchaeota archaeon | reverse complement strand
ACATTAGGAACGGAAAGCCCATTTACTATTGGATAAACAGAAGGGACACGAGTGTTCCAACCGATGCGGGCTTCCTCGCCCTAATCAACTGCACAAGAATCACCGCAGAAAACTTAAAAATAATCGGGAGCCAGTCAACGGTGTTCTTGTATAGATCGCAAGGCATTGCCCTGGCGTTCACCACAAACTCCACAATAAGGAACACGCACATCAAAGGGAACTACCATGGCGTCTGGTTGTACGTGTCCAGTGACAACACGATTTATCACAACAACTTCACTGGTAATGCAAAGCATTTCCACAGCGAAGGCTCCACCAACACTTGGGATGCTGGCTATCCGTGTGGAGGCAACTACTGGAGCAACTACGAAGAAGCTGATGACTACAGCGGCGCCGATCAGGATCATCCTGGTAGTGATGGAATCGGAGATTTTCCATATATAATTGACATGTTTAATCAAGACAGATTTCCATTCATGCGTCCAATCAACTTGTTTAATGCTGGCACCTGGGATGGAATAACCTGCCATATCGATATATCGAGCAATTCGACGGTTTCATACTTTCAGCTCAGCACAACCCTCAAAACAATAACCTTTAACGTTACAGGAAAAACTGGTTTGGGCTTCTGCAGAGTAACCATTCCAAACCTAATCATTCAAGATTTGTGGCAAGGCAACTGCACAGTGTTGGTGGACGAACAACCACCATCAAACATTAGGAACTGGACAGACACTGAAAACACATACATATACTTCACATATCAGCACTCAACCCGTGGAGTGCGGATAATTCCAGAGTTTTCACATGCTCTAATTCTACTATCATTCATGATAGCGACACTAATTGTAGCTACAGTCTGCAAAACACAAAGGCCTCCTTCTATTGATTGAGTCCTCACGTGACCCTTTTTCCAACTCTCTGGACGTAGCTCGCGTCCCAGGTTAGAGAAAAAAAATTCAGTCTCTCCCTTCCCCTGGGAGCATTGGGTTGACAAGGAGAAATTAGCGTTTTTTGCATTTATTGTTAATAAAATGAAACAAGACATTACGTCTTGTCCCGGATTCATAAATCTTTTCTAGCTTTCTTCTTCTGCTGAGAATGGTTTTATTGTTTCGTGAGCGCGCGCTAAAAAATCAGAAGCAAAAGGCCGATTGAAAAGATCAACGAGGAATTAGAGGAATACTTAAGACGTTCTATTAAGAAGTTAATCGATTTCAAATAGATGGCGTGAAAATAGCGCGCGCTTGTTCAACCTACTAGATATGACTACATGGTTTTTTGGATAGTTACTGTTCCGTGGTGTTCCATTTTTTCCCATTTCATTGGGTAGTGAAACATCTCTTCGAGCTGGCTCAACATCCTTATTATATCGACTACATATAGGTAGGAAAGTCTATGGAGTATAGTGTATAATAGTAGGTTTCGTTTTTCTTTGATATCCATAGATAGAGCATAAGCAGCCACAGCGATTTCTAGTATGAGGAAGGCTAGGAACCAAAAGACGTAGATGTAGGGAATTGCTTGGAAAAAGTCAATCGCTATCCCGATTTGGGTTGTACCGTTCGGAGGGCCATGTCCTCGGTTAGATGATGACTGACCTGGTGCCCATTCTGGTGGGCCCCCTATTCTTGGTTGGTAGATTGTGTAGGGCGATATGGGGTTGAAACAGAAGACTAGAAGCCACATCAGGGTGAAGAACATGAACCAGGGGTAGATGATGCCATTGAATATGGTCCAGGGCATTATAAAGGTGCCAGTGCGTCCGTATTTTTTGTTGAACGTCATGTTTCTATGCTTAGAAAGAACTTGGAGTGTGCCTCGGTACCATCTGTATCTTTGTTTGGCAAGGCTGGTCATTGATTTTGGTGCTTCTGTGTATCCGAAGGCTTGCGCTTCAAATACTGTCTTGTATCCCGCTTTCAAGATCCTGAAGGTGATGTCGGCGTCTTCCGCAAAGGTGTCTCCCTCAAACAAACCAATCTCTTTGAGAACAGATGCTCGAAATGCTCCAATTGGTCCGGGCACGACCGTGACATTTTGTAAATGTGCCTCGCTTCTTCTGTGAAGATTTATCCCCACAACATACTCGAGTGCTTGAAGTTTCGTTAATATTCCCCTTCTATTCCCAACTTTTACGTTTCCAGCTGCTGCACCGATTTTGGGATCCTTAAAATGTTTAATCAGGTGCTGGATGGCATTTTGGTCAAGAAGAGTATCAGCGTCTATGCAGACGATTATTTCTCCCTTCGCCGCTTTGATTCCTGCATTAAGGGCATCCCACTTCCCGCCGTTTGGCTTTGTAACCACTTTTAAAGAATTACCTTTGGCGTAGCTTCTTGCGACTTCCAAAGTTCTGTCTGCAGATCCATCATCTACAATAATGATCTCTTTGTCAGCATAGGAGAGTCTAAGAAGAGACTCTATGGTTTTGCCGATAGCTTTTTCTTAATTATACGCAGGAACAATTACTGTAACTAATGGTGTTCTGTCCGGAGAACTTGAGTCTGAATCTTTCTTTTCACGTCTTTTGTGAAGATGCGCTCCTCCAAGCGTAACCAAGTTTCGAATTGTAAACATTATTAAAGAGACGAAAAATAAGTAAAAGGATATTTGGTAAAGGAAATTTGGGTACAGAAGTACTAGGCAGATTTGAACTATTACAATGAGAATGGTTGTACCCAGAAGTAATTTTACTACTGATAATCCGGAATGTCTGATTGGCGAAGAGAATTTTTTCCTGACATGAGGGTACCACAAGAGGGTAACAATTACAGTGGTAAGGCAGACCAAGAGGGAGATATACGTAACTATGTAGCCTAATTGATTGAAAAACGCAAGTAGCGAATCTAAGTTAATCGAGATGAAGTTCACGAGCACAGAAATTATTATGAAACCTACTGTGACGAAAAAACCTGTCAACGCTAATGCCTTCTTCAATTTTGGAATTCTCCTTAAATTGACGCCACGATAGGTACATATTTAGAACCATTCTTCGAGTCTATCT
>JAOUKN010000167.1 GCA_029882515.1 Candidatus Bathyarchaeota archaeon | reverse complement strand
ATTTATACCTCCGTGCAGGACATTTGGGTTGTAGTATAGAGTGAATTGATAGCTCCAAACGTCATCTCCAGTGTAATTTGTATAGATTGAAACCGTGTAGTTCATACCAGGCGTTAGGGATTCGTTCCAAGTGCTCTCAGGGACAACCATAATGGCGGGATAATCAACGGCGGAAACCCTTATCGTATCTAGGCTAAACCCGCTGAGCACGCTGAGAGTAAGCAAAGCGATAAGGAATATCCAAAATAAGTTTTTTCTCATCTTAACCTCTCTCCTTTCCTTTTCAACCTAATTTAGATGATTTTCTAACAATTTAAGCGTTTTCTTCTTTTCGATAATGCATCGGTTCTAGTTTTGTAGCTGTGAACTTGAGTTTTGGCTGAACTGTCAATTCTTCAGTTAAACGCTTGTTTTCACGTCTAAGGCGTCTCTGAGTCCATCTCCAAATAGGTTAAATCCCAGTGAAGCGAAAAATAATGCCAATCCTGGAAAAGTTGTTATCCACCAAGCAGTCCGCAACATACTATACCCTCTCTCTATTAATATACCCCATGAGCATGATAAAGGGTCGCCAAAACCTAAGAAAGTTAGAGATGCTTCCCAAAAGATATAGCTCGGTATATCAATGGTCACAAGAACAATGATTATAGATAACGTGTTAGGCAAAATGTGGCGCATAATGATGCGCAAACTAGTAGCTCCCATTGATCTTGCGGCTTCAACGTAAGTGCCCTCTTTTATAGATAAGAACTCACTTCGTACTACCCTAGCCATAAAAGGCCATCCTAGCATTCCCATCACCAGTGTTGTTACATGTATACTTCGTGCCTGAAACATGGAGACGGCTAGGATTAGCAGCATGAGTGTGGGTAAGGTTAAAACGACATCTGTTATTCGCATTAGTATCTCATCAATTTTCCCCCCGAAATAGCCTGCAATCATTCCGATGCTTAGACCGATTAGGAGTTCAATCAAGACAGCGGCGAATCCAACATAGAGTGAAATCCTAGCTCCCCAGACGACCCAGCTAAACACGTCTCTACCTCCACTATCTGTCCCAAACCAAAACTTCGAAGATGGAGGAAGCCTTTCCTCTCCATAAAACATCCATTGAGGATCGTATGGAGCGATTATGGGTGCAAAAACCGCAAAAATTACTGCGAATAAAACTATCATACCGCCAGCAATCGCTGATTTACTTTTTCCAAGTTTTCTCCACACGACAAAAAGTCGAGTGGCCTTCGACGGTTTATAAACTTCTTCAGTTTCTCCTTTTGATTTCGTGTGTGAACGCTTGGTCATAAACCACTCACCCATAATTCTGTTTTAGTCATATCTTATTCGCGGGTCTACTATTGCGTAGGCTATGTCCGCACATAGGTTGGCTAGAAGAACCATCACAGCAATAACTACGTTGAGACCCATAAGTGGGGGGTAATCTCTCCCTAGCGCGAGATCGACCGCGAATTTGCCTAAACCAGGCCAAGAGAATACTGATTCAACGATGGCAGCGCCGCCAAGCAGAAACCCAATGGAATAGCCTTCATATGTCACCACGGGAAGCAGGGCGTTTCTTAGGGCATGTTTGTAGATTACAACCCTTTCTTTTAGGCCTTTTGCCCTAGCAGTGACGATGTAGTCTTGCCTTAACACTTCTAGCATGCTCGACCTCACCATTCTGAAAAGATAAGCTATAAACCCAATGACAAGGACGCCGACTGGAAGTATAAGATGCTTTAAATGGTCAAACCATGCGCCGAGTAAAGAAAATGTTTGACCTGGAGTTTGAACTCCAAAGCTGGGAAGCCATCTTAGCTGCAACGAAAAAACTAGTAGGAACATCAATCCTATCCAAAAGCTGGGTAAGGAGTAACCCATTAGTGCCCCAAACGAAGACACAACATCAACTAATGAGTAGTGTTTAACGGCGCAAATAACTCCCAGAACAATCGCCAATGTCACTGACACAACTTCAGCTAGGAGCATAAGTTCTGCCGTGCGCCCGATCCTAACACCTATCATTTCTGCGGTTGATTGTCCGCTGACATATGAATATCCAAGGTCGCCCCGCAGTAATCTGCTCAGCCACATTAGGTATTGGATGTAAATTGGTTGATCAAGGCCTAGTTCCTTTCTTGCTAATGCAATAATCTCCGGGGATGCCTGTTTGCGACTCGAAGCGAACATGATTGTAATCGGGTCGCCAGGAGCAAGATGGATCAATGTAAATATTATAAGGGAAATCAACAAAAACGTAGGGGCCAGTAATAGTAGTCTTCGAATTATGTAAGTTCTTATCGTCATGTGAAGCACCAGCCCTCTGATGTTACTCCTTTCTGTTAATTTAATCCTTTGCGCAATAACTTTAAAAGAATTATGGAATTTGGCTTTTCTAGCACAATCGTTTTAAAAGCAAGTTGGGAGTTTCTAGGTTTTCTAGTTCTTTTGTCATACTTCGAGATAAACTAACGATGTCTATTTCAAATGGAGGCTCTTCTGCAGTTCACATTTTTAATTGTTAAGAGGACTCATTTCTTCTCATAGAGAAGTTCGATGCGTGATTTTAAATAGAAAATTGAATGAACAGAATTTACGAGCGTTTAAGAAAGACGTTAAATGCAGAGGCTCATTCGGGCGTTGGTTTCTTTCTCCGTATACGAGCGTATGCTGCTATTGCACCAATTACAGCTACGACTACTACGATGGCGATGATGATTATGTCAATGGGTAGTCCGGGTGGAGCCTGTCGAGCTGCCACTGTGACTGTATCGTCGCTCTCGCGCGTATTGTTCTCGACATCCTCTTCGCCGGATACGGTGCTCGCCACAGCTCTTATGATATAAGTTCCTGCTGATGCCAATGTTGTGTTCCAAGCGAAGTTTAGGGATGTGTTTGCACCGGCTGCCAGAACTGGTACGGTTTTCGTTCCGATAAAGTACCAGCTAGCTCTATCGGTCGATCGATCGACAGATACATCGAATTTCTCAGCCACTGTTCCTTGGTTTTCAACGACAACCGTGATGTTTACGAGCCC
>JAOUKN010000166.1 GCA_029882515.1 Candidatus Bathyarchaeota archaeon | reverse complement strand
GCCAAGGGATATACAGTTTAACCTCATGGCGCAAAGTGACATCTTCATTTATCCTTCCAGAGCTCCTGAATCTTGTCCAACGTCCATACTTGAGGCGATGGCTTTAGGTCTTCCTGTGATAGCGACCGGTATTGGCGGGAATCCTGAGCTTCTTGAAGAAAATAAAGGTGGTTACCTGATAAGACCAAATTCTCCTGGGCAGATGGCGAAGAGAATAGAAACAATGTTGAAAGATGAAGAGTTCAGATTGAAGGCGGGAGAATACAATAAGAGAAAGTCTAAGGAGTTCGACATAAAGACGATCGTGCCACAAATTGTGCAGGTTTATGAGGAAGCTGCTCAGACTGGATGAAGCGTCGATGTTGCGAAGAAACTTTTTGGGGGAGATTTATGATGAATGATGTTGTGATGGTTGCACCCAACGCAGGCTTAGAAATGGGAGGCGGCGGGGGATGCAGAGTAGCCGCCAAAATGGCCGAAGCAATGAATGAAAAAGGATACAGAATCGAGTTAGTAGCGCTTACCGGATATACGCTAGAACAAATTGAATGGTTACACAATGTCAAACTGAGGAATACAAATTTACATTACATTTTGGGCAACGGCTCAAGCCAACCTATACCTGAACCAGTAGGTCTAAGCATGCTTTCCCTATATATCAGAAGGCTACTTTCCAAGATCAAACCTCGACTTATCATTTTTCACGACGACATTCTCATACCAGCAATAAAAGAATACAATGGCAAAGTTCTCATCTACGTGCATTTTCCCCTACTGCACAAAGCGCGCTCGCAAGCGCACTTTGCAAAAGAATGGAACGTCTCGATTAAGCAGCGGGTCTATGACATGATTAACCAACGGTTATTGGCCCATAATTCCAACCCGGCAGATGTCATAATTACCAATTCAACCATTACTTATCGTTATTGCAAGACTGCTTGGAACCGCGACGACATAAAAATCCTTTTTCCGCCAGTTGACAATCCGTTCCTCCAATTGATGAAACCACGATCAAAGAAAGAACAACTTGTTATGTCTATGGGGGGAATACATCCGGGGAAGCGTCACGAATTGGCAATTATGGCTCGTAAGCTTTCAAAATTGGACTACGATCTTGTTATATTGGGTTATCAACCCAGACGCTCGCGTTGGCTTGAAAATTACAGAAGATTCCTTTGTTCGATCTCAAGAGAGATGGATCGAGAGAGTTGTGTAAAAATTCTGTGTAATGCATCTGAAAGGCGGAAATGGAACTTATTGACCAAGGCTAAGATCATCGTGCATGCATCAAATCTGGAACCTTTTGGGATAGTAGTTGTTGAGGGCATGGCAGCAGGCGCTGTTCCCGTGGTATACAAAGGCCCCGTCAGTGGGCCATGGATAGACATACTGAATAAAGGAGAGTATGGATTGGGCTTTGAAGATTCGGAGGACCTTTCTGATAGAATTGATGAATTGCTGACGAACGATAGTCTGTGGAATAAATACAGTAGAATAGCAAGAAAAAGAGCCAGACATTTTGACACACTGAAGTTTAAGCACAATTTCTTGGGCATAGTGGAAGAGCTCTGTTCGTGCGCATAGATGCATGACATCCGTCTCAGCAACACACGTGTCAATTGAAATGAATGGTAGATCATATCAGGTGCTTCTCCAAAGACATGGCGGGTAAACAAGGCTAAGGAAACTAATCATTTGGAGGATTGGACAAGACGAATTCATTAGTCCTTACATTTGATGTTGAAGATTTCACCAAAAATGTTTCGCTAAGAGCGTTAACCATTTTACTAAAGCTCTTAAAGAGATACGATCTGAAAAGCCTCTTTTTTGTCACCGGATATATGGCTGAAACATTAAAAAAATATCCTGACATTCTGCAATTGTTAGAAAATCACGAAATAGGCTATCACTCATCTTCCCACTCCGTCAGACCAATAATCCCAGAGTTCACAGATACGAGAAGATATTCGAAAGCCGTCGAAATATCGTTGATCAGAGAAACCTCACACATAAACCCATTAACTGGAGAACCTGAAGAAGAAGGTGGAATAAAAATCCTCAGGGAAATCTTTAACAATAAAGAAGTTGTCTCCTTTAGAGCTCCCGGATTTTGTTGGACACCTCCACATTTGGAAGCTCTTCAAAAACTGGGAATAAAGTATGACTTCTCAGCCAAATTGCACGGAATCGGATTGTTGAGTGGAGAAAAAATTGCTTTTAAAGGCACGATTTTCTATCCATTTCCTACTTACGTTGATTTCTGGGAGAACCCTTTCCGTCTAATATCTTTATTCTCATCCAACCTCTCAAAAAGAAAAATCGTCTGCCTCTCGAGTCATGAGTGGCTACTTGCAAGCCCAAAACCATGGGATTCCGTTTATTGGCGAAACAACCCCAAAGATCTTACCAGCAATTCCAAAGATCACAATTTGAGAATTGTGACAAATTTTCTAAGGTTTGACACATTCCTGAAAGGCATTAAAGTACTCGAAAAGTTCAAAATACTCAAGGTCACGCCATTTTTTGGGGGGCGAAAAAGCAAACCACTTGACGCGAGTTGTGTTGATGTTGCCAAGACGTTTCACTTCTCAATGAGATGGGCTGAACACTTTTTTAACTACAATCCAAGATACGTGCTATCCCACTTCTACAGATATTTTGATCGACACAACGTTGATTACATGAGCGTGCATGGGAGCGATGAAACTAGGCCACATTCACTCTGGTTTCGAGATGATTCCTCTAGTTTGATTGGGCAATCGTGATTGACTTGAAAGATGATTCTCAGCTGATTCGTCGTTTGGGGTCGTACGAATATCCACTTTATGAGGAAGGTCTCAGAGCCAATATGAAGAGGTTTCTCGGATACCAGACCGTAGTTCTTGACGCGGGGTGTGGCCCCAGAACAAAGTTCTTCTTAGGTCTACCCCAAAGCGCTTGGGCAATCGGACTGGACATTGATCGAGAAAATGTGGAAGAGGCCAAAAAGACTAGCGAAGGCAATACTTCCTTGATTGTAAGTAGTCTGCAAAACTTGCCTTTC
>JAOUKN010000165.1 GCA_029882515.1 Candidatus Bathyarchaeota archaeon | reverse complement strand
GCCATGGTACAGGATTCACTTCCACCAGAGCGTAGAGGCATGGGATCTTCAATCATACAGCTCATCCACGGCACCTTCAATACTCCCGGCCCCATAATTGCTGGTTTTTTGTTCCTGCAGTTCGGGCTGGTTACAAGCATGAGAATTATCTACCTAATTATGACAGCTCTGTTTCTCGGCGCAGCAGTGTGGCGGCTCAGACTGAAGGAAACCATCACGAACGGAGAGCCGATTCGCTTCAGATATTTTATCTCTTCGTACCCTAAGGCCGTCAAAGAAAGCTTCAAGGTTTGGAAAGTCGTGCCGCGGTCAATGTTCTGGCTGTTTGTTATTCAGAGCCTCGTAATGTTCGGTATGTCGCTTATTGGCGTGATCAATGCACTGTACGCTAGAGATGTGCTTCTAATACCCAAGGAACAATGGTGGCTTGTCTTCATCCCGCTCTTGTTGACCATCGTTGTGGCTTCTATCCCAATTGGCAAGATGGTTGACAAGATTGGAAGAAAAATTCCATTAACTACTGGCCTCTTCATCTTCGGTGTGGCTACATGGATTTTTGTGACTGGCAACTTCTTAAGAGTCATGATTTCGATGTGCCTATTTGCAATCGGTCAATTGTTGGTAATGGCTTCGGTGATGGCGCTTGCAACAGATCTTGTACCTCCAAAGAATCGGGGAAAGGTAGTTGGATTCAGAAATTTCGTCGGTTACATTGTGATGGGTTTCGGCATGCTGCTGGGCAACTATCTCTATGTTAGCTCAATTCCTCAACTGCCCTTTTACGTAACACTTGGATTGATCGCAATAGCATTCCCCATAGTTCTGTTTCTTGTACATGAAAAAAATGAGAAACGAGTGGACGAGCACAAATAACGCATACGTTAACCGCCACGGGATAGAATATGACGTTCTACAAAGACTTTGATGTGCGCGTGTGTGACGGTTTCTACGTAGCGTGACATTGTGACTTTGTCTTAATGCATGCCAGATTCAAGGCATAAAGATGCTCTTTTGCTTCTTTCTCCGTGTAACGATTCCACTTAAGATAGTGGGTCAAAGTCGCTGCATGCATGCAAATATAACAATGTTGCTTTTAGTGGTTGCAACATCAAGAAACCACCAAATCAACCACTAATCTCCTTTTTCTGAAAACCTTCAAATTACAATTAACACAATGTTGATTTCTGTTAACAAACAATGTTGTTTATTCATTTTCAAAATCGTAACAAGTTCTGATCATGATTAACGGTTGAAGCAGCTTGAACCAAAAATCTGCATTCATAACATTCCTTCAAATAGGTTCAGTTGGTGGGTGAGGATTGAGAGCGAGATGAGAACGGTACAATAGATGACGAAGGTGTAGAGAATTTCTCTGCCACTTTCCGGGAAGTCTTTCTTCAATAGTATTCGGTTTGGAGCTGTGAGAATCTTTGAAAGAAACCTGGGTAGAGGGAGCATGAAAGGAGTATTTCTTCGGTACTCTAAATACTGCTCATCCGCTTGCTTAATCATCTTGATCTCTTCGGCTAAAGCTATACAAATGACGAGGAGTGTTGATATCAACCATGGGAAGCTTGGTTCTGGCTGAAATCCTCTGTACCGGGATTCTGTAGACGCGAACAGCATGATTCCATAACTCAACAGAATGAAACCTAGGTACTGTGGATGCCTCGAGTACTTGTAGATCCAGAAATCAATGACCTTTTTCTTTTCAAATTTGTCGTAGAGCCAGGTTAATGTGCCTATGCAGAATATTAGAAGACCTGCAAAAATAATTAGGTTTGCTAGAAGAGGAGTAGCATGCCAGACGTGTACATCCTGAAGTATCCGAGGATACATTACAATCCAAAGCGGAAGGTAAGAGACATCACCTAGTTTCAGGAGAGTTGGGGACAGATCCAAAAGGGGCAGCCACATGACTCTCAGAATCCCAATACCCGTCAGGAAGAAGAACATATAGGTTGCGAAATACCCAAAAGTGGGGAGAAAGAAAGCAAAGGAACCTAGAAAGGCAAAGTGTCTTCTTTCAGTGATGAAACCCACAAATATCAAGGCGATGACTACCACGAGGCAGATATAGCCTATTGGTCTTACACTGTTCGTCACCACCTCGATACGTTCAGGATCCCACCATATGTCTGGGAAATAACCTCTTAAGATTCTATCGAGTGTTTCAAAAAGTGTGTAAGTTGTGACAATCAATGCCAAGGTGAAGATAATGGCCAGTAGAGCTAAGACAGGAATTTTTAATGCTTCTAGCCTCAATCTTTTTCTTTCCCAAATAGACTTGTTGTCCAAGTTCTTTATAATACTACATTTTGGAACGTTGAAGAGAACTATACATGCATACGTACACTAACCACTAAAACTAATGCATGCATGCATTACTGCTACATGAGAGGCGATTTTCCAATTATGATGAAGATTGTTATACCCTTGCTTCGGGAAAGATGCCTTGCCCTTGCTAGCACTCTATTTGTGATGTCTAGAAGATCCTCCAGGCTATTTGTGGAAATTTTTCTTTCTATCCTTGATGCCAGTTCGGTTTTGAGTAGGTGCTCGGTCAGGATGGATGTTCCACAAATTTCTCCATTTCTAATCAGCGTTTGCACTATTATGTCTTCGATTTCACTGCGGTTTCTAAGTTGTCTCCATGTGGGTTCAGCTTGGCTTAGTCGTTTGCGATTTTTCTTTAGGCGTTGAGATTCCTCGGTTTCTGTTACAAGCCTAATTCTTTCATTCCATTTTTTTATCCAAATTCCTGACCAGATGTTCAGGAATTCTTTGAGTTCTTCCGGTTTTTCGTGAAGGTATCTGCGTATCCTTTCTGTAAATTGAGGCTGAGTTATTTCTTGGCTCGTGAGCTTCCAGTGAAAAATCAGATAATTCATGAAGTCTTGACTGGCTATGCTTAGAATTCTCTTGTCTGACCCTTGTAGGTCGCAGTGGAGACTTCTGTTTCTTAAACTCCCTAGTAGGAGCAGTTGGATAAGGTTCATTTCAGTTCTCTATGAGACCTGATTGTTGTTAGTATATTACTTCGTTATTTCAGTTTGTAGCATA
>JAOUKN010000055.1 GCA_029882515.1 Candidatus Bathyarchaeota archaeon | reverse complement strand
TAGGCCGTTTTACTATGAAATCAGGGATGACCGCTCAGGCTCAATTCTGTTTATGGGAGAAATCCTCAATCCTACTGGAACATAAAGCGCGATCTACGACATAGACTTTTGATGCTCTTTGCGCACGCGCAATGTACCCCAGAATCTCAAAGAAAAAAAGGGGAGTTTGCGGGAGACATCTCCACCACAGGGCACTAACAAACTTCATAACCTAATTTTAGAATGCCATAATGTGTGCGTGACCTTATTCAAGTGTGAAGTAGACTCGACGGTTATTTTTCCCTTTGTTTTCAGTCTTGCGCAGTTTTATGCGCCCTACTTCGTTCAGGTTTTTGACGTGTGTTCCCCCATCTGCTTGTTTGTCTACACCGACGATCTCTACAATTCGGAGATTTGGTATGTCTGGAGGGAGAGCCTTCGCCATCTTTATTACTCCTTGAATCTTCAAGGCTTCTTCTTTGGGTAGCTCATACCATTTTACACGTATGTCCTTTCTGAGCAAGTCATTCGTCTTGTCTATGTAGTTGCTGAGTATTTCCCGATCATAATTTTCCAAGCTATAATCAAAACGAACCTTGTCTTCTTCAAGCTGGTTACCAGTGATGAGTGCTCCAGTGCCTTTGCATAAGAGTGAGGCGAACAGGTGAGCAGCTGTGTGGCTTTGCATAAGCTTGTATCTTCGTTCCCAATTTAAGATACAGTGAACCTTGTCACCTGCTTTTAAGCCAGCTCGATCAACCTCATGGGATATGTCTCCAGAGAATTTATCAACGTAAACAACATTGTATGTTTCATGGTCTTTCATCATTTTGCCGGTGTCCCAAGGTTGACCACCTCCTTTAGGATAGAAAATTGTCTGGTCCAGAATGACGTATTTTCCATCTTTGACTGAAACCACATTAGCGTCGCATTCTCTGAGGTAACTATCCTCCAAATATAATGCCTTAACCAAGAGATGACCCTTCCACAATTAAGCTTCTGAGATTTATAAGTCAGCTTGAGCGCGCGTGGCTTGCTTTACGAGCTTCGCCTTGACTTTCAGCCTGACGTCATACCTTTTAGTTGGGTTGGCCAGGCATCTCCATTTGTCATCAATCTCTGCATGCAGTTCACCTTTTAAGAACGTTGGATCAAGATGTAATCAGTTACGGATGTGAAAACATGACCTACGATAAGATAACACGTCGCAGAACGATTAGAAAGTATCTGCAAAAAGAGGTTCCTACAGAAGTCCTCTCAAAATGTGTAGATGCTGCGAGGCTTTCACCATCCGGAGCTAATCGTCAACCACTAAAATATATCATTGTCAACGATGCGGAGCTCTTGAAAAAGACGTTCAGCACATTGAGTTGGGCTGGATATCTACCAGATTATCAACCTAGTAAAGAAGAAATGCCCATGGCCTACATCGTTATTCTTCTGGACAAGAAAATTCGTGAGGAGCCTGGGCATGATGCTGGAATAGCCGCAATGAGTGTCTCCATGGTCGCCTACGACGAGGGCTTAGGTTCGTGTATTCTTGGTGCCGTTGACCGAGACAGGCTCAGGGAGATTCTGAATGTACCCGAGACACTCACTATAGTATTGGTAGTTGCACTTGGATACCCAGCCGAGAACCCCGTGATAGACAAGGTGAAAGATGAGAATATAAGATACTGGCTTGATCAAAACGGAGTCTTTCATGTCCCGAAAAGGAAACTCGAAGACGTCACTACGTGGAATCGCTATGCGCGTCCATAGAATAAGTGCAAGAAAGGAAAACTTAACTACAAAGAGGATCGGATAGAAAACAATGGTGAACGATTTGTCTGAGAGAACTACACTTCTGGCCACTCTTTCTAACGCTTTTGGACCCCCTGGAAACGAGGTGAACGTCGCTGAAATCCTCAAGAAGGAGCTGGAGGACTTTGCTGATGAAGTGAGAGTAGACAAGCTTGGAAACATCTTCTTTTATCATCACGGAAGAGAGAGATATCCAAATGTGATGCTTGCGGCTCATATGGATGAAGTAGGCTTTCTAGTCACCTTCATAGAGACAACGGGTTTCCTGCGTTTCCAAACGTTGGGAGGGATACCCAGTAACATTTTGCCCGGACAGACGATACTTCTCCGAGGAGAAAAGAGAGATTTTAAAGGCATCATCGGGACAAAACCGCCCCACATCATGACCGATGAGGAGAAGAAGAATGTAGTACCTATAGAGGACCTCTTTATTGATATTGGTGCTGAGAGTCTCGAAGAGGCCAATAACAGGGGAATGGAGATAGGCGCGTTGGGCGTCTTTGACATCGAATTCGCAGAACTCGGCGGAGGATACCTTCGGGGCAAAGCTTTCGACGATAGGGCTGGTTGCACCGTGCTTGTCGAGGTTTTCAAGGCATTGAAGGATTCGCATTATAACCTTGTGGCTGTCGGAACAGTTCAGGAAGAGGTAGGAGGAAGAGGAGCACGTACCGCGGCATGGCAGCTGGAGCCAGACTACGGACTTGCTCTAGAAGGAACTTTTGCAGCGGACGTTCCAGGTTCCAGAGAAGATCGAATGTCGGCTACACTCAAGGGTGGGCCCGTCATAACCATCATGGACAGAACCACAATTACGCATCCGGCTGTTCTTAGAACGCTGATCACATTGGGAAAGGAGAAGGCGATACCTTTCCAGTTTAAGAAGGTGCCGATGGGAGGAACGGACGCTGGTGTGATTCATCTCACAAAGGCGGGTGTGCCAAGTGGAACGGTAGCTGTGCCTTGCAGATACATTCACGGACCAGTGGCACTTACACACATTGATGACTTGAGCAATACAATTACCTTGACGACTGAATTTGTGAAGGCTATCTCTAGACAATGAAGTTGCGTGCACAGCTCTATTCAGAAGTTCTTTCCGTAACAGTTCTTTCAATGCGTGCAGTTTGGGTCTGGGCTAAGGGTTCAAGAAAGAAACTTCTAGGAACACAACAGTAAAAAAAGGGGAAATGCGGATAGTGGTTTTCTTTCCAATCTTAATCGTTGAAAGGTGTCTGCCTTAGGGAGGAGCTAGTCCTACTTGTATGGTTCTTGTCCATTCTTTCTGGAGTGTGAAATTCCTTCGTTCTCCACCGACACCGTAGTTGTAGTTTACATTAAGATGCAAGGTTATTCTGATTTGCAGCATATTACCTGCTCTTGCCGCCTCAGGTTTGAATTCGAAGATAACTTGCCTATCACATCCGTCCGAAGTATCTAAGGTTTCGTTGCATAACATGTAACCTGTTCCGTTTGTTATTTGAAATCTTAACTTCACCGAGACATTTAGGTTGTGAAACTCTTGGCTTCTGAATCTGTTTTCAGAAGTTATTCTTTCTCTATGGACGTATCCTTTTCCATCGAAAGGAGAATTTCCAAAAACCCGTGCGCTGTAGGCCTCTGCTTCCCACGAGTAGTTTGCACCAGATAATGGTGATGATATGGTTGGACTGGCTTCGTAGGTCAATGAAAGCACAGTCACGTCATACCTGTAGAAATTCCAAACCAGTAAAGACATCAAGACCACTAATACTAGCGAAATCATGATTGGGATTCTCTTATTCAACATCCACACCTCAACGCCATCATCACTGAAATAAATGGTAAAAGCGTGATTTAAGGGACATTGCGGAAAAAGCATTTCAACAAGTGGAACACTCATTTCACTGTGTTGCACGCACATATGTATTAGAGGTCCATAAGTAATTTCTTCTTGAGTACGACTTACATTAAGGCTGGAGAGTGACTTTAATACAGAGAAGCGCTAATCTCACGATTTGTCTGTTTGGAGTAATATTTTTCCTAATGCTAGCGAGTCCTCCAGTCATTTCAGCAAGCGAATTACAATACCAAATTGAGTCTGTAGACCTAACGGTTTATAGAGATGGATTGGTTCATGTAAGTCAAGTTCTTTTTGTAAATGAAACTTTTCCTTGTATTTCATTAGATGTTCTCTCTTCTTCAATTGAGAATGTAGTGGTTGTTGATGAGAATCAGACTGTCTTGGACTATGATGTGGATGGATCCAACATGACTATATTTAGTATAGGAGCTAGTAGAGTTCTACTTGAATATGACACCGTTGAATTGACTGAGAAGGAAGCGGGCGTATGGACTCTATTAGTTCAGAATCCCTACAACCTCACTGTATATTTGCCGGAAGAATCAACAATAGTGTATCTAAACGAGATGCCCACCTCAATAGACACGAAAGATGGGATAATGAGACTCTCATTGTATCCTGCTGAGTGGGAGATAAGCTATGTGTTTCCCATAATTGGTCCAGCAATTTTTAGAGTTAGTGATCTCACAGTTAGTCCAGCTGAAGTTGAAGTAGGCAACGAAGTAACAATCTCTGTTGTTTTAACCAATATTGGTGATGGAGAAGGCTCCTACACCCTTGTGTTGAGGGTCAACCAAGTAGTAGAAGATACGAAAACAATAGTATTGGATGCCCTGGCTTCAACAACAACACAGTTCAAAGTCACTATAGAGGAACCGGGAACCTATGATATTGAGATAGGTGAACTGAGCGGTGAATTCAATGTCAAAGAAGCTCCGTTATTCCCAATTTTCGCAGTTTATATGATTGTGTTTGTAGCATTAGTGACCATCGGAAGTCTTCTGGCATTGAGGTGGATAAGAGCACCTAGCGCTAAAAAGATAATCAAGAAACATCCCCACCTGAGACAAGAGGACAGAGAAGTAATAATGTTTTTGGAGGAGAAGGGAGGTAAAGCCTTCGAGTCTGAGATGAGGGATAGATTTCAGGATATGCCTAGGACAACTCTTTGGAGATTGGTTAAGAGATTAGAGAAGACAGAAATCGTGTCTGTTGAAAAGATAGGGCTCCAAAACCAGATAAAATTGAGAAAGTAGTGAGGTTTTAGCGTTTGCCCTGCCATTTGTTTTGTATGGCAAGATCCATTTCTCTCAGCTTCTCCATGATTGTCCACATGTCTTGAACTGCTTCTCTGATTTCCATTCTTTGCTGAGCGTTCTCCATGAGTTCGTCTATTTCTTGGTGGAAGTCTTCTAGGCTTGTGTACCCTAGTTCCTCTAGAAGGGCAGTGAGGTTGAATCCTCCTTGTTGGTGTCTTTCTCGTATTCTTTCTCTTGTTTTATTGAGTTCTCCTAGGAAGTTTCTAATTCTCCAATGATTTGTCCAACAGGCTATTAGCTTAAGAGATGCGTAGGCTTCCTGGATGTTTTGGTTTGCTTCTGTTAGGTTGTGTGCCGCCCATATTATGTTTGGTGGTTCTAGGTACAGAGATTGGTTTGCGAGGTTCAGGTTGTCAGCAGCTTCTGTCAGGTTTTCCCATCCCCATTCTAAATATGTTTGGACTTGTTCATAGTTGGGGTCCGTTACGTCTAGGGTGCTGTTGATTGTGTTCATAGTATTGTTGAGTCTCTCTATTCCTGCATATGTTCGGTTTACTGCCACCAGTATGCCTTTTGCTTTTTCTGCTGTTTCCATGTCTACTCCATATTGTTCCAAATAGAGGTGTAAGTGTCTGTAGGCGTTTCTGTACTTGTTCATCGCTTCTGTAGCTTTCTGAATATTGCCTTCACCTAGTAGTGCATCTGCTTCATTTAGAAGGTCTTCAATTTCACCCGAGATGTTTCCGATCTCCCCCATTACGAGGTCTCTTAGTTCATATGCTCTTTCTCTAGCTTGTATAGCCATCTCCATGAAACTCTGTTCTCTTTCGTTTTGCTGTTGGGCATAGGTTATCACTAAAAATGATGAAAGCGCTACGAGCAATGTTGCCACAAGAATTAAACATGCAACTTTTTTATTTCTCAACACTTTAATCATCACTGAAATAAATGGTAAAAGCGTGATTTAAGGGACATTGCGGAAAAAGCATTTCAACAAGTGGAACACTCATTTCACCCTGTTTATCGGACTACAAAGACTCACAGAGCGTGCGCGCAGCTGATGAACAAAATTCAACTGAACAAACGTAGTTTTAACATTGACCTTGCTGAAAAGAGCTTTTCGAGGTTCCTTATCGCATACTGCACATTTACCCATTGTAGAGAGAGTCTAAAGTCTATTCTGAAAATCTGTTTCCCTCTAGAGCAAAAAATGGGATTTTGCCCAAAAACGGAATGTACCATCGCAATGGGATGACAAGTTTCGGCGAATGTACCACACGTCAAAAAAGAAGGGAAATGAATTTACGTTTCTCTAGACATCCGAAAGATATTTCTCATGCTTTCGGTCATGTGTAGTGGATGCAAGTTGCGTTACTGTCCAGAGTGTGGCGGCGAACTAAAATATACATCAGTTACGAAACGCTATGTGTGCATAAGTTGCGGGTTGTCTATTACGCATCAAGAACTCATGGAGTTGCGTGCAAAACTGAGGCCCTCCTTTGAATCTGAAGAGGACAAGCGACGGAAAGAACGAAAAGAATATCTGAAATGGTGGCTTGGCAAGAAGAAATAGAGAAAGTGTTGCACATAGTGTAAACTGTTTCATAGGTAACAGACTTTTCTTACCATCCAACGAAAACGAAGCAGTTATTACCACTTGACCCTTACTAAGTTGCGGGCTCTGAATGTCCACATCCATAGAAATCATCTGCATCGGAACAGAACTCCTCATAGGCAAAACCCTAAACACAAATGCCCTCTGGCTTGCCAAAAGAATAACCTCGCTCGGCCTAAACATACGTCGCATCACCACCGTTCATGATGAAATCAGCGAAATATCCCAAACTATACAAGAAACTCTCCATCGAAAACCTGTCTTCATCATTACATGTGGTGGACTTGGTCCAACCTTTGATGACAAAACCCTAGAAGGAATCGCTAGAGCCCTAGGCCGACAGACAGAAATCAATAAAGACGCGCTCAAAATGATTGAAGAAAAATATGAAAGGTATTTGAAAGAAGGCATAATAGAAAAAACTGAGTTAACTCCTCCTCGAATTAAAATGGCTAAGTTACCCGAAGGCGCTAAACCATTGTTTAACCCTGTTGGAACCGCCCCCGGCGTAATCATAAAACAAGCGGATACAACTATTATAGCACTTCCTGGGGTCCCCGCTGAGATGATGGCCATCTTCGAAGATTCAGTTGTCCCGCTCCTGAAAGCGGCAGCAGGTGATAAGATATTCTTTGAAACGAGTCTAGATGTAAGGGAAGTTATGGAATCGGATATTGCTCCTCTTATTGACCGGGTGATGCATGATAATCCCTACATCTATGTGAAGTCTCATCCTAGTCATACAGGCGAAAAAGTCCCACGTTTAGAACTCCATCTCTCAACGACTGCTGAAAACTCAAACACAGCGAAAAACAGAGTCAGCCGAGCACTTATTCAACTTTCCGAATTAATCAAGCAAAAAGGTGGAAAAATCAAGGGTCTAAAAGCAAAGCCCATTTCTTAATCGGAAAATCTTATTGGTTGCGACAAGGTGTAATGATTTTATCATGAAAGCTTCACAATATACAAGGTGATTTAATGTTTATCACGTTCATTGTTGGCACAGCAGGGTCTGGCAAATCTCTTCTCACAGCATCTTTTTCCGACTGGCTGAAAATCGGGAAACAAAAGGTGATCACGTTGAATTTGGATCCTGGAGCCGTAGTTTTACCGTATTCACCTGATCTTGACATACGTGACCACATCACCGTCGACGAAATCATGGAGAAGTATGGGCTTGGACCAAACGGCGCTTTAGTTGTGGCGGCAGATCTGATTGCTGATGAGGCAGAGAGATTAGGAAAAGAGATTGAAGAAGTGAAGCCCGACTTTGTTATTGTGGATACCCCCGGTCAGATGGAACTTTTTGCTTTTAGAGCAAGTGGACCTTACATTGTAGATGAGTTAACCAAGGAACAGAAAGCTTTGATATACTTATATGATTCTGTTTTCTCGGTAGACCCACTTAATTATGTTTCAAATCTGTTCCTCTCTGCTGCCTTGTATAATCGCTTCTTCGTTCCGCAAGCATATGTGTTGTCGAAGTGTGATCTTCTTCCACCCAAAGAGTTGAACCGCGTCGTTGACTGGTCTGCGAATCCTAAAGCGTTGGAAATGGCAATCGAAGAAAAATTGATAGGGACAAGGCGTTTGCTCAGTCGTGATATGATGCATGTTATTTACAGGCTTGGATTGAAATTCCTTTTAACACCCGTCTCTGCAAAAACCAATGAAGGATTTATCAACCTCAACGCAATCCTTGAGCGCATCTTCGCTGGGGGAGAAAAATTCACGTACTAGCAAACAACACAAAATTAAAGAACTTCCAATAATGTTTTTAAAACGGATTTGATGGGCCCGTAGCTCAGCAAGGATAGAGCTGCCCAAAGCATCTAAAGCACCGGGCTTTTAACTATGAAGAAACCCGGGGGTCGTGGGTTCAATTCCCGCCGGGCCCGCCACAATACTCCTCTAATACGAGTAGTACAAGTAAACTTTTGATTTTGAGTATGGATTTCGGGGTCATAATCTTTTTTGGAAGAAACAACGAAATCACTGATGATTCAGATGGCTAAAAAAGGAAAGATGACGACAATCTGGGTTTCTCGGGACACTTATCGAAGACTGCTTGAGGTTAAAGACGTTCTTGTTGGTAAGGACGGCTGTACCCGTAGCCCGGATGATGTGATACTTGAACTGGTAGAGTTTTGGAAAGAGTCTCAGCGAGAGTTAAAGCGAACGTATGAAGTAAAGAAGAGTTATCTGTTGCGACGTGCATGATAGCTACGCTTCTTGTTTTGACAGAATATTCCAGAACTACCAAGAATAAGAAGGGGTGCAAGGTTGAACTTTGTTTTTCTGCTGAGAGAAGGGAGAATCACAGACAGAAAACCTTGACCTACACCCCAAAATTAGCAGAGGTATACGAATAGAAAAGTGTTATGTAACATTGCTCCATATTTCGTCGAAAGTTTGCTTATCATTCTTTTCTTCACATTCACCGCCTCGTCCGTGCTTCGCTCATAAGCCAACATCAAAAATCTTTTGGAACGATTATTGGTGGAAGACTGATTCGGTAAATCCCAAAGATTCTTCGATAGATTTGGTGATGCACGGTAAATTCTAAATGCAGTTGTGATAGTATGTTGGTTTGTTGCGAGGTTTGAATTTGGCGAGGATTAGTGTGCGTGTTAAGGCTGGTTTTGGCGAGGTTGTTTTGGAGGGTGATTCGTCTCAAGAGATTCTCGATTTGTTGAAGCAGATGCCAACGGATTTTGTGAGTCAAGTGGAGAGTTTGGTTTCTGCTCGATTGGTTGCGCCGATGAAGATGCAGTTGGAGGGGATTGTTGAGTTGACGACTGAAGGGCCGATTATCACTACTCGAGAGAAGTTGACTCATTATGAGGCGATTGGATTGACCTTGTATGCTTCTGAGGGAAAAACCTGCACGGCTACTCAGATTGCACGGTTGTTGGCGTCTGGTGGGATTAAGTCTATGGTGCCCGCGAGACTGAATGAAATGACGAAAAGAGGATTAGTGTTTAAGCCTGATCCGGCGAAGCCTGATTGGAGATTGACTGCGCAGGGTGAGAAGTGGCTTGAAGAAGACGTTTTAGCGAAGTTGCGGGGTACAATGGGTTGAGTAAAGACAAGATAACGGTGAATATCAAATACAAGGACGTGGAGCAGACATTTTCTGGTAATGTGAATGACGTGTGGATCGGCGTAAACAAGTTTCTTAGTGAGATGATTCCAGCCTTAGAAGTATTACGCAAAGTTATGCTCACAGCTAATTTTCAAAGCGTCATCGAAGATTGTAAAGATATCGTCGCCGTTGCCCCTGAAGGAGCGGCTTTGCTTGTTCCTAAAGCAAAACTCACCGATAGCGAGACGTTGAGTTTGCATCTTTTGGCTACTTACATTGGCTATAAACTCGGGTTGTTGGATGGTGACGCTGTTTCTAAAGAGGAGCTGCGAGTCAGACTTGGGAAAAGCGGAAAGATAACGAGCACACGACTGGGTGAACTGGTTCGAGAAGGATGGGTAACGAAAACTGGCGATGACAATTACAAAATAACCACCATCGGGATCAAGAACTTGCAGAGAGAAGTGTTGCCGAGAATTAGAGAAAAATCTGAGATGTGAACAAGATTATGCCAGAGTTGCCAGAAATTACCGTGTTGAACAGGCAGATGGCAAAAGAGATTACTGGAAAACACATACACGAAGTTGAAGTCTGTCAGCCAAAATGCTTGAACATCCCACCTGAACAATTCGTTGAAACTGCAGTAAGCAAAGCCATAGGTCAAATATATAGCAGGGGCAAATGGCTCTTCATCAAACTGAAGCCAGATTACAACTTGCTGATCAATTTAGGAATGGGTGCCGATCTCCTTTATTTCAAACCAAGCAGCAAACTCCCAGAAAAATACCAGTTCAAACTCACTTTTGCAGAGCATTCTGGCTTTACCATACGCTTCTACTGGTTTGGCTACATCCATCTTCTACATGAAAAAGAACTGAATCAACACAAACTGACAGCAAAACTAGGAATTTCTCCTTTGGATAAAGAGTTTACGAAGCAATACCTAGTGAAGCTTTTGGAAAAGAGGAAGGCGCGCATAAAATCTCTTCTCATGGATCAGAAGAACATCGCTGGAATAGGCAACGTGTACATCCAAGACATCCTCTTCAACGCCCGACTGCACCCAAACCGGAAGGCCAACAATCTTTCAGACCAAGAAATCAGTGATCTCTACGACGCAATCAAAAATGTTCTTAATAGTAGTATCAAAAAGGGAGGACTTGCCTACGAAAAGAACTTCTACGGGCAGAAAGGCAATTTCGGGACAGAAGACTTTCGCGTAGGATATAAAACGGGGGAGCCTTGTCCAGTCTGCTTCGCACCAATAGAGAAAATCAGAACAGGAAGCACCTCGTCTTACATCTGTCCAAAATGCCAAAAACTGTGATACTAATCCGAATAGTTTACAGGTCAATTTCTTCGAATTTGCTGGCTACCAGACTTACGGCTTTCATGTCAGTTGCACACGCTTTCCCAAAGTGGCGTGTGCGTCATCCCCGTAGACATGTAGTTGAAATAAACAAGCCTTAGGTTACTTGTGGGTTGGTGGTCTTTTCTGTGCGTATCTGTATCTTCTCGGTTTACCGTCTCTAGTAAGTATGTTGTCTTTAACAAGATCTATCAGCGCATGCGCCACCGCTGTTCGATCATAATGAAAACCCCTCCGCGCCATCTCACTATGCACATCACCTAAACTGCGGCGAGTAGCAAACCATCCCTCCTGCCACAACCTCGTTATCACCCCTTTGCAGGTTTCCGCTCTCGCTGACGGCACGGCTTGTTCAGAAATCACCACCGCTTCCTTCGCATGTTCCCTAACTGACGACAAGATCTTCGCTACTGCATCTTCTAACTGGTCTTCTCTGCAGTCTATTTCGAACTCTACGTTTCCAACTTTCATCTTTAGATGAATTGGTGGTTTTTCCTTGTCTTCTGTCATGGTCTGCCCTTATTGTTTATTGAATTGAACAAAATGTACATGCGCAACATTTAAATACATTATCCTCCAACAAATTGCTATTGGTGAAATTTATTGATTGAACAACTACATTATACAACAACACCAAAATATAATTTTCCACTCTCTCCAGAAACTCTCCAAATTCCACAAAAATTCATCGAACTAAGCCTGAAAACAATCAAAACACCAAAGCAACAAACCTTACAACTGCCACAACAAACGCTATTCAACAATTGTTCAACAACAAAACTTGATGATGAAGATCAAACCCGATTTTTTCCAAACCACAACCACTACACCATACAGTCAATTCCACTAAACCCCCTCAACGAAGAAACAACAATAGTCGCCGTAGACGTTTCAAGCATAAAGATAGGCGAGACAAACCAAGGCATAATCTGCGCCATAAGAGGAACAATAGTCTGGAAACAACATAAAAGCTATAAATACCTACGCATCGGGCCATTCCCACTCCACATAACCGAAGAAAACAAAAGAGAAATCTACCGCCTTCTCAGACAGCACTCGTTAAACTTGCCAAATGAACCACTCCACCACTCCAACCTAATCAATATGCCAACGAAATTAGGCAACCTCCTTGAATGCTGGATACGGATGAAAATCTCACACGCTTCGCAAAACAGCATAATCCTATGGGATGGGTCCCTAACAGCCGGAACCACCAGCAGCCCCATAAAAACCATCTCTCAAACCTTAGAAATCGCAAGAAACCACCTCAACACAACACTAGCC
>JAOUKN010000054.1 GCA_029882515.1 Candidatus Bathyarchaeota archaeon | reverse complement strand
GTTACTTTGCTCTACGTTGGTTTTTTCCCTTGTACTCTCGAGATATAATCATTGTAGATGTCAAGATCACACTTGGCACCTTTCTAATCTTCTCTGTAACAAACTCTTCCAGCCCCATCATGCTCGGAACAGAAATCTTTGCAATTACATCATATTCACCATAGACTACGCCCGCCACTAAAACCTCGTCAAAATCCGCGATTTTCTTGCAAGCCTCCCTCTCTGTGCCTGAGCTAACTTTGAAGAGAACGTACGCCTGAACCATAATCAATTCACCTGACGAAATATTTGTTAATTCACTCTCTAAATAATTACCTTTCGATTTTGACAGACAGCGCGCCCTCTCCTGCTTAAGCAAGATTCTGCATGCGTGCACCGAATCACCTCTGAGACTGATTCGTTTCTTATTTCTTAACGCGCGTGACTCTGACTTATACTTCAAACGGATTCGAAAAAGAAGTAGAACGTCATCTGAACCATGTCTGCAACTAAGACTGCAACACAGTCTTCAGCCTATCAGCATTCCCAGATATTTCTTTACTCTCTGTTTTACAAGACAATAATGTCTAAGACGTAATAAGCATCTTCTGCAACTAGATAACTTAGGCTAACATATCTGATTCTTGCACGGAAGTCTTGTTCAAACTTTTGAACAGACTGTTCAAAAGTGTTGTATTATATCTCACGATTACATTAACATATTTGATGAAATCCATGTTCACGACAAATCGATATATACAAGATATGTTTCGATCAAGGATTTCAGAAAGATCATGTCGAAATTGTAGGACGAGGACAATTCACTTGACCTTCCATTGCAAAAAATGTGGTGCGTGGTATTGTCTTGTCTGTGGAATTGACTTGGGTAAATGCCCAAAGTGCGGAGGTAAACTGGAGTAAAAAGGAGATTAAACCTGGATGACAATTAATGGCAAGAGATCTGGTTTATACGCAGTCGCTGGAGTTCTTGTGGCCGTACTCATTATTGCTTCTGTGGCCATTTCGGGTTATATGATACCTAGCCTGAGATTTCCATTATTCGCTCCGTCTGCTCCACCTGTTCTCAACACAGGTACCTTAGCTGTCATGTTAACTGATGCGCCTGTTAATCTAACTCATCTCAACGTTACGCTTGACAGTATTTCAGCGCATAGACAGGGATATGGCAATGAGACTTGGGTGGACCTGGTCTTCATCAATAATGTAACAGAGGTTTACTTCGACCTTCTCGCACTACAAGACGTGGCAATGAATCTCTCTATTACCGAAATCCCCCCAGGAAACTATACAATGATCAGAATGCACATAAAAACAGCCAACGCAACCTATGCCAACGGCAACATCACTGATCTGGATGTACCCAGCGAACACATCAGCGTAATTATACATTTCGAAATAGTGCAGGGTGAAACAACCAAACTGCTCATTGATATACAAAGCAATTGGGTAGCCATCAGTCAAAGCAAAAAACTTAGGCCTGTGCTAAAAGCCACGGTTCTTCCCAGCTAGGTGTTTGTCTCACTATCCTCAAACCTACATATCACGGAATCTCACTAGCAAGAATTCCAAAAAACCATCGCACACCCAGCAAAACGAAACACGGAGAAGAGAGCATGCGCCCAAGGTAATTCTTTTCGCCTGAAACCCAGTTACGAAACATTTCTTCTTTGAAGCACATTTTCCTAGGCAGACCCTTAAGACGCAGTCCTTGTGAATTGTAAAATAGCATTTGCATTTCTGAGGAAGGGAGTACGGGAGCACAGTCCCCGAGTTTTTTCGAAGAAAAGATGAAGATAAAATTTATATTGGTGTTGAAAATTGCTGTAGATAGTCAAACAGTTTTCGATGAAAGAGGAGGAATTACATGGCGTATTTAACCACGCAGGCAGGACAACCAGTTCTCATCCTAAAAGAGGGAACAGCACGCAGCCGGGGCACGGAAGCACGAAGAAATAACGTTATGGCAGCACGCGTAATCGCTGAGGTACTGAGGACAACTTTAGGTCCCCGTGGAATGGATAAAATGTTGATCGACAGTCTTGGCGACATAACCATAACAAACGATGGCGCAGCAATCCTTGACGAAATTGAAGTTGAACATCCAGCAGCTAAGATGATGGTGGAAGTTGCCAAAACACAAGATGACATGGTTGGTGATGGGACTACCACTGCCGTGGTCTTAGCTGGTGAACTGCTGAAAAAAGCCGAGGAATTGCTGGATCAAAATATACACCCAACAGTCGTTGTAGGCGGGTATAGAAAAGCCTCCCAAAGAGCCATAGAGGCCCTCGACAAGATGGGAATCCAAGTAGATCTTGAGGACAGAGCAACCCTAAAGAAAGTCGCTGTAACTTCAATGGCCAGCAAAGCAGTTGGAGTTGCAAGAGAGCACCTAGCGGAAATTGCTATTGACGCAGTTAAACAGATTGTGGAGCAGAGAGGAGAAAAGAAGATTGCAGACATTGACAACATCCAGGTTCTGAAAAAAGAGGGAAAAAGCCTCCAAGATACCCAACTTATCAAGGGAGTGATAATCGATAAGGAGGTTATTCACGCGGAGATGCCGAAGCGAATTAAAAAAGCTAAAATTGCGTTGCTTGACTGCCCTTTCGAAGTTGAGAAGACAGAGTTCAACGCAGAGATTAGAATCCGCGATCCTTCTCAGATGCAAGCGTTCTTAGACAAGGAAACGCGTATGCTTCAAGAGATGGTTGAGAAAATCAAGGTTTCGGGCGCCAACGTACTGTTTTGTCAGAAGGGCATTGATGATGTTGCTCAGCATTTCTTGGCTAAAAACGGAATAATGGCGGCTAGAAGAGTTAAGCAGTCAGACATGGAGAAACTAAGTCGAGCTACCGATGGAACAATAATAACAAACCTCGACGACCTGAATCCTCGAGACTTAGGGAAAGCAGGACTTGCAGAAGAACGAAAGGTTGGCGACGACAAAATGATCTTCGTGGAAGAGTGTAAACACCCACGTTCTGTGGCTATCTTGATTCGTGCTGGCCTTGAACGAATGGTTGATGAAGCAGAGAGGGCTATGAATGATGCGTTGTCAGTCGTCGCTGATGTAGTGGATTACAATAAAATTGTCGCTGGTGGAGGAGCCGTTGAATCCCAAATAGCAAAGGAACTCCGTGAATACGCAACTAAGATTGGAGGAAGAGAACAACTAGCCATAGAGGCCTTCGCTGACGCCCTTGAGATTGTCCCCAAGACATTGGCGGAGAATGCCGGTTTAGAACCCATCGACATACTAGTTGAGTTGAGATCGTCTCATGAGAAGAAGGATGGCTATTTAATGGGTGTTGACGTTTTCAGCGGTAAAGTCATTGACATGCATAAGAATGGAGTAATTGAACCTTTGCGTGTTAAAGAACAAGCGGTTAAGTCAGCAACTGCGGTTGCATCTATGATCTTGCGAATCGATGACGTGATCGCTTCCACAAAGCCCAAGGAAGGGAAAGGACCTCCAGGCGGAATGCCTGAAGGCGAAGACGAATACTAGCAAACTATCATAATCTTTTTTCTTTTTTCGCTCTTTTTAGGTAGAGAGGACGAAGAAGAACCCCTTGATTCATTTTTTTGGTTTTGAAGGAAAAAGGGTGAAACACAGGAATAATGTTTAGATCCAAAATAGAAATGGAGATTTGGTTAGATGCGCCAGTAGGATTGAAATGCGAAGATATGTTGGAATCTTTCTAGAAGCGGGCAAATACTCCAATGAACACTAACCAGGCCAAGATTGTTTTTGCTATGAAACTGAGAATAATGTAGACCCGCTCACCGTAGAGATAGTCCTTCCATCGCCAGACTCCGATGTATTGAAGAACCATGTTGATGGCAAAGACATTGAACAGGACGAAGTAAATGAACAGGATTAGGTACACGAAGGTCGGAGGATTCAAATCGGTAGACCCAACAGCAGCTATGAAATAAGCGTAAAGCACGACCCATGGAGTTCCGCCAGAAATACATCCCAAGATAAATGGAGACCAGTTCGTTCTTTCAGTCTTCTGATTGACTAGCTCCATCAAATAGCCAAACATTATCATCATCGCATTCAGAACAAAAATCATAGTCAGCGACCAGAAATCCCAGACACCCACCAACAATGCAATCAACACTATCATTATCGAACTAGAGAAAATGTATTCATACCAGCGGTAGGGATTCATTCCTTTCCTCAGATTTTCATTGTAACTTCTATTCTTTGCATATGCAATTGTAAAATGTGCGATTGCAGAAATTAGAGGAAACGAAGCGACGATTACTCCTAAATAGCCAACAGTGACCAGTACTTGGGGATTTGGCATTACTTCAATCCTAGATGGCGGCCCTGTGATTATGTCCAACTTCAGATAGAACGTGTATATGTTTCGTTCCCATTCTAGAAGACCTCCTAGAGCCAACATGATTATTCCTTGTACTAAATGCAAAACACCAGCAGCAGCGTTGAAACGCTTCAAATACGTAAACGAAATAGGTGAACTAGCAATTATTTCCTGTCTTTCTTTATAGTTCACTAACTTCCCTCTTAAGTGTAGCAGATTCGTGTGGTACTTAAATGTATGTTGCTGTTGCACAACAGTCACATAAATTTAAGAATATGCATGTATGTACGATTTTCGGAAATGAGCTCAATGGCAGCGCATAAACATGAAAGCTGGAACATGACATTCACGATCGTTCTCTTGATGTTGAGCCTTCAAAGCCTATTCTTGATCTCTGCAGCGGTGGCCCATGCGCCCGTAGTGCCGGATAACAATGAGAGTCTTGCTGTTGCTACCATGATCTCGGACCCTACAAAATCTTGGGCAATATATGCAGAGCTACATGAAGGTGGAGAAGCTCAGTATTACGGCTTCAACATGACTGTCACCGAAAAGATTTATGTGATGCTGTTCAAACCGACGTCGCCCGATCATGAAAATTTCTTGCCCAGCTTTATTCTAATGGGTCCTGCGTTAGTCAATCAAGGCCAAATCCCAGAATTCGTGGAGACACCTCCAGAAGCTGGAGTTCTTGTAGTGGAAGGGAAGCAACCCGCCCAAGCCACCTACGAGCCCTTTTCGCCAGGTACGTTTTACTCTCTTGCCGAAGTAGCCGTAGATGCTCCCGAAACAGGCACGTATTATGTGGCAGTATATGAAGAGTTTAGGGGTGGACGATATGGTCTGGCGATCGGCTACCGAGAGTCCTATGCAATCGATGAATGGATCCTGATTCCTCTTAATCTTATCTCTGTCTATCAATGGGAGGGGCAGGGTCTTGCGGTCATTTTTGCCCCGATGGTAGCAACGCTTGCTGTTGGCTTGATACTCATGTTTAGGCAACAAAGATTTCCATCCACTGGTTTCGTGATTTCTACTTGGATAGGAGGAATCGCAGGCTTACTTTTTCTAGGATCAGGTGTTAACATCCTATTTCAGATGGCCATCAAATTGACACAGGCCCATCTGTCAGCTGAGATAGCGGTTACCATTGTCCTGGCGTTGATACCAATCATCCTTAGTATTGCAGTTCTTCGAATTGTTCTGAGAAATGGAGAAAAAGGGAGTGTGCGAAGAGGAGTTTACTTTGTTGTCTTGGGAATTGTTGCTTTGTTTGCCTGGGCTGGTCTGCTTGTCGGTCCAATATTGGCGATATTGACAGGAATCTGGCAGAAATTCGGGTAGTCCCAATAGATACCAAAGCAGAAATCACAGAAACCGCTCATTAAAGCTGGCTGGAAGTGTTTATTATTGTGAGTTTGCCTTAATTTCGTCCATGGACGAGCGAGACGAGCAAACTGAATGTGCAAGTACCTCGAGGATTCTAAGCAGTAAGCGAATTCATATCTTCCAACGCAAGTTGCTGCAGTGGTATGCCCAACACGGACGAGACTTACCTTGGCGACATACTAGCGACCCTTATCACATCCTTGTCTCGGAAATGATGCTTCATCAAACTCAGGTTGCTCGCGTCATAAAGAAGTATCATGAGTGGCTTGCATTTTACCCGACTCTTGAAGCATTAGCTGCAGCACCTTTGGAAGAGGTGAAACAATTGTGGCGACCTTTGGGATACAATTTTCGACCAGAAAGATTGCATCAGATTGCCAAGTTCGTTGTAAAGGAGTTAGATGGCAAACTACCCAGTCGATTAGATGAACTCATCTCGTTTCGTGGGATTGGTCGTTACACAGCTGATGCCATTCTGAGTTTTGCGTTCCATAAGGACGCTCCAATTGTCGACACAAATGTCTGTCGTCTCATTACGCGGTTCTTCGGCGTCCGAGGCGACCCAGTGCGGACGGCAGTGAAAGGAGAGATTTGGCAATTGGCGGAAGCTATGGTCCCTACTGGCAAAGCTTACATCTTTAATCAAGCTCTTATTGATTTCGGAGCCCTTGTTTGCACATCTCGCGTTCCAGCGTGTTCCTCGTGTTTTGCAAATGAGATGTGTATGTGGAAGCGTACTCGAAAAGAACCAATGCTGGTTTAGCGCGCGCCTGCAAGAATCCCAATGACCAACATAGAACGCAACGAACTTTTGGTTCCGTAACTTCGGGGGAATTTTGTTTTGTTGCTTAAGGATGGGTTGCACGTGTGGTGAAAGATCGTTTTCTCAGAATTGCATTACGTTTTTGATGTTACATTTTTCTGAGCTTACTCTGATAATGCTCGCGCAGTTTGGCGATCTTCGGGGCAATGACTAACCTGCAGTAAGACTGTTCGGGATTCCGTTGGAAGTAATTCTTGTGGTACGCCTCAGCTTTATAGAAGGCTCTAAACGGTTCGACTTGTGTGACAATTGGTGAATCATACGTTTTAACATTGTTCAGTTCTGCAATGAGTGTCTCAGTGGCTGCTTTTTGTTTCTTGTCATGGTAGAATACTACTGAACGATATTGAGTACCCATGTCGGCGCTCTGACGGTTCAGCGTGGTTGGATCGTGCATCGTAAAGAATACTTCGAGGATTTCTCTGAAGGAGATGACACTAGGGTCAAAAGTGATTTGCACAACTTCAGTATGTCCAGTCGTTCCTGTAGAAACTTGCCCGTAAGTCGGATTTGGCAACCGACCACCAGAATAACCTGGCTCAACCTTAATCACACCCTTCATTGCACTAAAAACAGCTTCTGTGCACCAAAAACAGCCGCCGCCTAGTGTTGCCATCTCCAATTTTTTGTAACCTCTTTTCGACTGACCTTGACCCATTAACCTCGATGATCTCCTTTGCGGGCGCATACACATGGAAGGAACCTTGGCTCACAGTGGTTAAGTAAGAGTTTCATAGAGGCAACCTTCCAACAGATGAAGACATGTATAATGTTATAGTAGATCCTTGGCAAGGTTTCACATCTCGTGGAGAAATAGACTGTTTGTCTAGGGGCTTTTCAAGTTGAGGAGGCAAATTTGTGCGTGCCCTTTCACTTTGACCTTTCTGTAAATCTTTCTTATAATTCCATTCTCATCTATGAGGAAGGTGGTTCTCTCTGTGCCCATGAACGTTCTGCCGTATAGGCTTCTCTTTTTCCAGACATCATAGAGGTCCAGTACTTTCCCTTCAGGATCGCTGAGCAACGTGAAGGGTAAACCGTGTTTCTGTTTGAAGTTCTGATGAGATTTAACGCTGTCCTTGCTCACACCAAGTATCATAATGTCTTCTTTCTCAAATTCCTTGCTCAAATTTCTAAACTCTACAGCCTCTTGGGTGCATCCAGGAGTTCCGTCTTTTGGATAGAAATAGAGCACCACTTTTTTTCCGCGGTAATCGCTCAACGATACTTCTCTACCATCATCAGCTTGTAGAGTGAAGTTTGGGGCTTCTTCTCCTTCCTCAACCAATGTAGGATCACCTATTTGGAGATGTATTAAGAGGGTGGGCATATTTGACGCTTACTCAGTTGGTCACAAGTTGTCAGGAGCACTTGTGCTGTCTGAATTATTCACTCCTCTTCCACAGTTCTTGCATGTGTGTTTGGGATCGTTTACTAAGGGCTTCATGTTCTCGTTCTCTTCTTGCTCGCCAACGATCAGTTTGCCCGGATGCTTTTCGTATCCAGACGTCATATCCTATACTCTCTTAACTATTGTGAGTGATACATTCAGAAAAGCAGCCGTGCCTTTAAATTTATGTGACTGGTGCGCAACAGCAACATGCTCGTGCATGGTATCATGCCAGGTCAGATGTTGTGAGTGTATGAATTGACTGGGTGTTATTCGCAGACGGAAGAGATTAAGTCGCGCGCGCTTGAAAAGATAATACTATGATGTGGTCGTTGAACTCCTCATGAGGGATCTTGCTAGAAGTCGAGCTATCCTTAGGGGTTCTGGAATCGTTCCGTGAAGGGTAAATTTGTTCAACAGTTTTGAAGTTTCCTCTTCACTTATGTTTAGAAATCGAACGTAGATGGTGTGACCTGTGTGGAGTTTTAGGGGTTTTCGTGAGCCATTCTTTTTGTAGACTTCAATTCTGTGTTGGCAGTCGTTAGGAAAGTTTTCTTTGAAGTATGCTTCAAGGCCCGTTGAATCGTTGTAGGTCACACAGATCAGGGGCAACTCAGTGGTGTCGGCTACGTGGTTGAGGTCAACGACATTGTACCAGCTAATAACACAGCCGTTCAGAAGCAGGATGTTGATGTCCTGTCTGTCTAAGGCATCATACATCTGAATGATGTTCTGGGTGGCATCCATTCCGCCTACTTCGGTTCTTGAAAACGTGAACCCATCCACGATCATATCAGCCCGCATTACTACTCCGGCTAGAATCGAAGCCTTGCTAACGTTCTTAGTAAAGCTTTCCGAGATTCCTAGCGCTCTAATCCCTTTCTTGTGGATGCGCACAGTCAAGCTTATCCCTTTCGGTTTACAGTAGAAATGATAGCTGATGGAGTATATGGAGGTTTAGATTTGACTGTGATAACCAAACAGCTTTCGCTCAACACTAGAGGGGAAGGCGATATGTTAGATGTTACACGCAATGTTGCCGAAGCGGTGGGTGAAAGTAACTTGAAGAATGGGATTGTAACGGTGTTTGTGCCAGGATCTACAGGCGCTCTGACCACGATCGAATTTGAGCCGGGATTGCTGATGGATCTTCCAGACATTCTTGAGCGTGTGGCCCCCAAGAGCTTGGCATATGAACATGAGAAGAGATGGCACGATGGTAACGGGCATTCGCATGTAAGAGCCGCGCTCATAGGACCCAGTATTACCGTACCGTTTGTTAACGGACGACTAACTTTGGGAACATGGCAACAGATCGTGTTCATGGAATTGGATGTCCGTAGGCGAAGCAGGAACCTAGTCTTGCAGATTATCGGTGAATAGCTGCAGCGTCAGAACAGGGTCTTAGTTTTGGTTGAAACTATGACGGATATATGCCGTTGTGTATTTGAGGTCCAGGAACGCATATTCGTTTGTGTCAAGCGCTGTCCAAAACATAGTAAACCTACACATAAGAGGCCTTACAGACCACGAGCTGAATGTGTCAGACCTTGAATATGTGGGACGAGAAAGTGACTATACTCATCATTAGTAACTATTAGAAGAAGGAGGATACGATCGTGGTCGACCAAATGTCACCTGCCTTGAAGAAATCAAGAAAGCCAGTGCGCATTTCATGGAAATTCGGCTTCACAATTCAAAGCATATGAAAAGATATTTATCTTTTAGAGGAATCCAATCTTCAGTTGCTCCGGTAGTATAGTCAGGTTAAACATAGAATGAACCATGTATGACGGCCTCTCGTCACTGAGTGGGAGAAAGCCGCCGACCCGGGTTCAAATCCCGGCCGGAGCACCAAATTTACGAAACGACACGCGTGCGCATAATTAAAATGTGCACACCATTTTAGAAAGAGCCAAACAAGGCTAATGCCTACGAATTACACTCGCAGCGCGATCAGATAAGTCGCTGATTATTCGCTTACTGAGGAAGGAGGTTTTGAACTTCTTTTTCACGCGCGCTATAGGTTCGCCTAGTATCTCTATTTCTTCTAGATGGCACGTTCCCAGCCCCTTCTCTTCCGCCAAGCGTAGGTGTTTCACACTCTCTGGAGGTATACCCATCACAGCCGCGCCAACAGCATCCACAGCGACAGGGTCTAAGCCAGCAATTACCAAATTCATTTCCACCGCGTTTCCACTGGTTTCATGTCCTTCACCAGCGATGATTCCATCGATAACTGCCACGCGCGGTTTTATAATTGAAACTAAATCGACGAGTTTTTTGCTTAACCGGTTGTGAATTGACCCTTTGGGGGTCACCGCGCCCATCATGTTCTTCAAGCTTAATGTTACGCCAGCTAGCCTGTGAGGTTTAAGTTTGGGAACGCTGATGATTGTGCTTTCTAGGGCAGTTTTGGCTATTTTCACCTTTTTCAAGGCCAACGGGTTTTGAGGAATAACCTCAACGAATTCATCTTTGTTGAGGTCAACCATGTTAACTTTCCATCTTTCTGCGACGGCGTCGACGCCAGCCACGCGAAAAGCTTCAAAGGTATCCGCAAAGCCGCTTCCTTCTCCGACAATGATCTCGTTCATGTTATGTTGCTTCAAGAATTTGATCACGCCTTCAATGACCCGGCTGTCTGTTGTGATTCCCGTTGAAGGATGTCTTGCGTTTATGTAGTTAGGCTTCACCAAAATAGGCTTCTCTTTCGAGAGAACTACATCTGCGTTTACCATCTGTAGGGCTTTTACTGTCATGTCTTGGGGAGTTTTTCCCTTCACAATTGCTACTTTGGTCATAGGCTAGCAAACTAGTGGTATACTATGATTTGAATCAATCGGTAAAGTGACGAAAAGAACGACAGGCGAGCGTATAAGCGCTTCGACGATAAATGGTCACGTTTTAAGTTGATTTGCCAGTTTCTTTCCGAAATCTCTGCATTTCGGAAGATCGTCTTCTACGATGGGCCCCGTAAATCCTTTGACTCTTATGGACAATCCAGAAGTTATCAGCTTCAAACCAGGAACCTTTTCGTCTATTCTTTTTTCCATTTTTCGTACCGCTTTGTTGAAGTCGCCTCCCAAGTATGTGTCGAAGACGGCTCCCATTTTCCCTTCCAACTCGATTTTCCCAAGTTTATCGATAAACTTCTTGACGCCCCTCGTTGGACCACCTACATGGTTTGGAGACCCAATTAGAATCAAGTCGTAATCAAGTACTTCTGTGGGATCCACATGTTTCGGTTCCTTCAGCACAGCTTCCACTTCTTCGATCTCGTTCATGCCCGCGATGATTGTTTCTGCAACTCGCTTAGTGTTGCCGTACTTCGACTCGTAAACAACAATGACTTTCGCCAACAAGTCCACCCTCCATCAGGTTAGGGTTATGAGGTAGCAGATATAAAAACTTGAACTGTGAATCAGTTTAATAATGCCAGATGCGGTAGAAAAGGTCAACTTTTCTTCTTGAAGAATAGCCAGTTTTTCTTTCCTTTGAATCTCACTAGACAATAGTCGCCGTTGAGTTTGGTGCCAATGATTTCGAAGATCAGTTTGTCTTCTTTTCTGTCTTTCAGGATGTAGTGCCCTTTGTCCCAGATTTCCACGGTGCCTGCACCATATTGTCCTTCGGGGATTGTTCCTTCGAAATTTGCGTAGTCAATAGGGTGGTCTTCAACCTGCACTGCAAGTCTTTTTAAGCCATATGTTGTTGGGGGTGTCTTAGGAACTGCCCAACTTTTCAGAACTCCATCCATTTCCAGTCTTAAATCATAATGCAGGTGTGTAGCCTGGTGTTTTTGGATGACATACATATTTCCCCCATCAGTTTCTACGTCACCTTCAGGTTCGTTTGTTTTTTCAAAATTTCTTTTCTTCCAGTACGCTTCCAGTCCCATCTCGTATTCCTTCATTCAGACAAGATAACTGCGAGAGACCAAATAAAAATCATTCCTAGTATACGATGAACACGTTTTAGTCGGAGTCATCCTATATGCTCTGGGTCAACTGAAAGGAAGACATCTCTTTCCCAGATAGAGCAAGTTACTCCAAGAGGACAAGTGAGAACAAGACGAGAACACCGAGGACAAAGGCTGTTAGCTCCAATGTTGATTTTAAAAGACCAGGTTCGTCTTTATGAAGTTCTGGGATTAGATCCGAACCTGCTATGTAAATGAAGTTGCCTGCAGCGAAAGGTATCAGAAATGGAACAAAATCTTGAATGAGAAAACCTAAACTGAGGGCCACTATAGCTCCAATTATTGCAGTAAGGGCAGTTGAAAAATTGAAGAAAATAGCCCTAGACTTGTGAAACCCCCCATACATCAGCACTCCAAAGTCTCCGATTTCCTGAGGAATCTCATGGAAAATTACAGCTAGTGTTGTGGCTATCCCTAACGGCATACTTGCCAAGTAGCTGCCACCTATTATTAGGCCGTCTATGAAATTGTGAACAGCGTCACCAAAGAGATTCATGTAGGCGAAGGAGTGTGGATGCTCTTCTGACGATGGTATGTGGCAGTGTCTCCACTGGAGAAACTTTTCTATGATAAAAGAGAAAATTATGCCAGAGAGAGTAAACACTGAAACATGTATGCTAAAACCACTTTCTTCCACTGCCTC
>JAOUKN010000053.1 GCA_029882515.1 Candidatus Bathyarchaeota archaeon | reverse complement strand
CGTCCAAAAACTCTGTGCTGCCTTTGTGAATTTTAGCAAGAGCTCTATCTAAGTCCGTTAAATTGGTATGTTGCAGACTATTGACCGCTAAGAACACTCCGTCAGTAAAATCATCCTTCTGATAAGTCAGTAACTCTTTGCTTAACTCTGTTCCTTTTCCAAGGAGATTTTCGTTTAAACACTTTATGATGCAGGCCATGAAAGTTTGTACTATTTCAGGTTTATTTTGTGAGTACTTTCTGAGATAGGATGGGTTGCAAATTTGTACACTCAGGGTCCGCGCCTTCTTCTCTTCTGCACCCATGACCAAGGACTTTATTGCGTTATCGTAATCTTGTGCTTCCTCAAAATATTTCGACGCTGTCAGCAACAGTCGCTTTTTGCGGTAAAGATCTTTTGTGGATGTAGCCTTTTTGAAGTAATGCTCTCCGAGTTCTTTAGAGGATTTTGGCTTTCCTCGAAGCAGATCTAAGAATTTCATGTTAATTGCGCTCCACAGACAGGACATTCCGTTTGAGCGAGTTCTATTCGTGTTCCACAGACATGACATTTCATAGGAACTACGATTTTTTCCGGTGTCGATCCTGAACACGCTTTTTCTATCTTCAGCGTCCAACTTTCTGGGCCGTGAACCTTAAATTCATATCGTGGGAGCCCAGTTGGCAATTTATCTCTGTAAGTGTATATAGATACTTTTTTGAAGGGGCCTGTTCCGACGACTGTCACCTCGGAAATGGTGTCTAATGGTAGGTTTACTGGCGTGTATTTATTCTTGGACATAATTCCCCTTTTTTCGTACACAAATGCCACCCTTCTGTTAGTCAAGTATAAGGTTCCTCTCGTACTATGGTACTTGGCATTTCCACTCATTATGATGTCTTCGCCAAGGAACATAGACCCCACGTTCATCCTTTTACCAACTCAATTCCGCATTCCGGGCAGGCAGGTTTTTGGAAGATCAAACCAACCTTTGGGCAGCAATCCGCGCAAAAAATCTTCTTGCATCTGGGGCATTGCCATGCTGTTGGTTTCAAGAATCCTCCTATGGCTCTTCCACATACTGAGCAGAATCCTCTGACCACTGCCTCCACCACTGTGACTGTTTGTTCTTACGGAATCTTAAGAATTATGGTAAAGCTAAGACATTGGAAGATGAGAAACTCGTTTGTGTGAAGAGCTTAAAACTTATTTCACCAGTAAAATATTCCTTCTGGTATGAATAATGATTTGAAGATGGGATGCAAATGGTTGATCTACTAAACATATACATGTTAAACCTTTTGATCACCATAGCGATGTTTCTCGTTTTGGTCTTCAGAGCATGGATAGAACTAAAAAACTACAAGATGATTTGGAAAGAGCTGGAGTGGAGAAGAACCTATGAGACAGTGGGAAGAGTGCTAAAAGCTGAGAAGGATTTGTTCACAAAGGTTGAAGGCGGAGAGGAACTCTACGAGATTCTCTGCGAAATATTCAAAGCAAAAGAGACCTAGAAGACTACAGTGGACAATCACGCTTCTGTGTAAAGCGTGACACATGTTCAGTATGTCATTGCCAACTCTTCGGGATACACATAGCCATCTTCACAGCAGTTGTAGCGATTTCTACAGATGCGATTCTGATAGCTGTAGTTGTTGCGAAAAAACGAAAAGGAACTAAACTTGCTGCTCTATCCAATCCAGAAGTAGTTCAGACTAGGCCTCTTGCACCACGAATTAGGGAAAGTGCCACTTGGCAATCATTTTGCTGGATTTCCCAGATTTTTCTCTTCCGTATCGGCACTGTGGTTTCGTCAGATGTCGTTGAGATCTGGGAGATGTGATGTATAACCCCTCGTTCAAGTCTCGTTTGGTCCTGACAGACATTTTCTTTAGCTCTGTAGAGCGATAGCCGCATTTTTCACATCTAAAGCCTTGCCTCTTTCCCATAGATTTCATTCTCTTGCTGCATTGAGGGCATTTTGGATTAAAAAGAGTAGTTTTCAGCGCCAGTGTCAGTATCTGTATCTTTTCAAGGTTTATCGTATTGGGATGATTTTGTGAAGCAGAACGAACGCCTCCACAAACTTCAACATAGTCTTTGGGAATTAGTTGGGTGGCAACTTTCTTGAGGATCCCCGTAGGTTCATATGCTGCACAATCTATTTGTCCAGTTTTATCTTCAATAGAAAAAATAACGTGCCCTCCTGAAATAACTCGGGGAGTCGCATTCACAAACCCTTGAACGACAACTGGGTTAAAGGGGCATATCTCACTGATTGAACTGACTTTCTTCAAGTGGGCGTCGGTCCCATGGTTTGTGCGGAAAATTACCCATCTTTCAATGGTTTCTTTGGACAGGATCATTTCATGGGCTTCTTTAACCGCTTCTGAAGACTCTCCTCGGATACCATATAGAATTGGGTCTGGACCCCGAGGGGTGATGAGGGTTCGCCCAGTTTCAGGATCTATGTTATTGAAGGTAACGGGTGATGTTTTGTCATCCATGCCTTTGACAGAAGAAGCCTGGATTTTTCTGGGAGTACCATAGTTTTCTGGTCTTCGATAAGTTATGATTTCATATGTGTGGTCTTCTTCCAAGGTCTCGCCGATTGCAGCTAAGCCTCCGATGATTCCACGACCTTGTTTGAAGCCTACTGCCTCAGCTTTAACCGTTCTAATCAACGTTAAGGCTTCCTTTATTGTTGCTATGCCCTGAATAGTTCTCTTGGTGAAGGCTTTAACTTCTGCAGGAATATCTTGGAAGAGAAAAACAACGCCTGGATCGGTTCCATCATAGTCTAGATCAGCGTGTTTCTCAACAGTGTCAACAACTGCCTCCATGATCTCTTCTGCAAGGTCTTCGTTGCACTCTAGCCTTAGACAGAGGGCACCGTTGCCGCGGGTTTTCCAAGGAACGTTGGGGTTGAGTCGAACAAGATTTGGATAGTCTAAGAAGGTGACGCCTATCTCAAGCAGTTTTTCAACGAGTAACGCGGCTATGTAAGTTGTGCATCCCATTCTGGGCGAGTCGGTGTCATCGAACCCGATGTGCATCTGGATCATGAGAGTCAGCTCAACATCTGTCATGACAAAAAGATATGGAATGATAAGAACTTTCGGTTTGATCTGGTGACGGGATCACTGATAGAAAAAGAGGGGTTTTGTTTAGGTGGATTCTTCAGTGACTATCATCGTTAGGGTTGATCGCACCTTGTCTAACCGTCTGATATTCCAGGTAACCATTTCTTTTAGTTTGTCCATGGTCTCAGCTTGGATTTTTGCTATGATGTCGTAGACGCCGTAGACGCTGTAAGCCTCTTTCACTCCAGTAACCTTCTTTAACGTCTTTAGAACCTCGCTTTCTGAACCTATCTCCGTGTTTATCAGCACGAAAGCAATTGGCGGCATATCATAATTTCCCCGAGGTTATGATTAGGTTGCCTCACCCTAAAACATTTTTGCTTATAAGTCTTAGATTATGATATGGCGAAAGAAGTGATGATAACAAGTAGGAAAATGCGTGCCCTTGAGTTGAACTCTGAATATTTTGGTGTATCCAGACTGCAACTCATGGAAAACGCTGGAAGAAGTGTCGCAGACGAGGTGTCTTCCAGATTTTTGACTGACAAGACGCAAGTTGCAGTTTTCTGTGGAACTGGTGGAAATGGAGGAGATGGCTTTGTTGCTGCACGTCATCTATTCTCTCAAGGCTTTAAAGTGAAGGTAATTCTTGCAGGTAGGTCAAAGACTATCGTAGACGAGGCAGCATTGAAGAATTGGCAATCACTGCAACCTCTCAAAGAGTTTATCGCTTTCCATGAGGTTTCTGACTCTTCGCTTGTCCCAGACATTGACGCAGAAGTCATTGTGGACGCATTACTTGGAATTGGGTTAACGGGAACATTGCGGCCACCAATTTTACAGTTGGTGCGAAAAATTAACCAAATGAAAGCGTTTCGAGTTGCAGTAGATGTACCCACGGGAATAGACTCTGATACCGGAAAGGCTTCAGGCGACGCAGTCAAAGCCGATTTGACCGTTACCTTTCACAAAATGAAGCCAGGATTTCCTGAAGCCAAAAAATACACAGGAGAACTGGTAGTAAAGAACATTGGGCTACCATCTGAGTTTGAGAAGTTCGCGGGCCCTGGCGATATTTCATTGGTTGTTAAGCCCCGTCGTCCTGAGGTTCATAAAGGCGATTTCGGCCGGCTCCTGGTGATCGGGGGAAGCAATGTATTCTCTGGCGCCCCAACTCTAGTCGCCCTTGCAGCTCTCCGCACTGGTGTAGACTTAGCCTATATTGCCGCGCCACAAAAAACTGCAATCGCTATTTCATCCATGTCTCCCAACCTAATCACTTCAAAATTGGAGGGAGAACATCTCAACCCTCGCAACACAGCAGTCATCAAACGACACCTTGAAACTTCAACAGCAGTCGTCATAGGACCAGGATTAGGGCTTCACAAGGAAACAGAAAACGTTGTGCATAAGATCGTAGAAATGATAAATGAAAAAAAGATTCCATTGTTACTGGATGCAGATGGGCTTAAAGCCTTTGCGAAGCAGAAAAGAAGGGTCAAGTTCCCACTAGTATTAACACCCCATGCAGGCGAATATCAAATATTAACCGGAAAGCAACCGCCAACAGACCTGAAGAAACGAGCGGAAGAAGTGCAGAAGACTGCACGAAGCCTAAACGCGGTAATACTGTTGAAGGGTAATGTAGATGTGATTTCAGATGGAGAGCAAGTCAAATTAAACTTTACTGGAAATCCTGGAATGACCGTCGGAGGAACAGGTGATACCCTCTCGGGCATAGTCGGCGCCTTCTTGGCACAAGGAGCAAATCCATTTGAGGCAGCAGCGGCAGGAGCCTTTATCAATGGTGCCGCTGGAGACTTCGTTCAAAGTGAGAAAGGTTATCACATTGTTCCTACGGACATTATCGAGTGGATTCCTCATGCTATGGATAACCCTATGTCTCACTTAAAGGTGCGAAAGCGTGTCCCAGAAAGAAGTTAAGATTGTTGTCTACCATGCCAAACAGTGTGACCCCAAAAAATGTACTGCCCTGAAACTCAAACGGCATAACTTTGTCCGCGTTGTTCATAGAGTTAGAGCGTTGCCCTATGGAGCAGTTATACTAAATCCGTTTTCAAAGAAAGCTTTTTCTCCAACTGAAAAGAAGAGACTTGAAAGGAAAGGATTGGCTGCCATAGATTGTAGTTGGATGCACGCCGACGAAGTTTTCGAACTCTCTGTACGAGGGGCCTCCCGTTGTTTACCATACCTGATTGCCGCGAACCCAACAAACTATGGAGTGCCAACAAAACTAAGTACAGTTGAAGCTTTATCAGCCGCCCTCTACATTGTCGGGTTAAAAGAAAACGCGACCCATCTGCTTTCGATTTTTAAGTGGGGACCTCATTTCATTGAATTGAATAAGGAGTTGCTGGACGATTACGCTCAAGCAAAAGACAGTGGTGAGGTAGTGGAAATACAAAAGAAATTCATGTGACAGGAGTCATTGTAGATGCTGATCTTGGCGTAATAGTCACTGAAATAGAAGGCATAGCTCTTCCTTAGGAAGTCGCGAGATGAAAGTTAGTTAGTGGAATCATAGAAGGTCATGTTATCATAGGTGTTTTTTCAACCCATGAGAACTTGCGTTGAAGTGTCTTTGAATAATACGACTTCCAATCGTATTCCACGTTGTTACCCCACTCATAGTATAAGCGAGGATCAATGTAACTCTTCAGCGAAGTCCCAAGGTTATAGTTCTTGGTTGCTCTCATGATCTTTGTTCTGATCACTAGTTTCTTTGCCCGTTCTATAGACTTCTTAGTCTTCTTCGCCTTCAATTTCTGCAGCTGTTCCATCTTCTTTCTTATGGATTCGTTCCAGTTCTTCCTCGGTTTCTTCTTATGATTACAGACTATTGCGGCATTTAGATTAGCCATAGTGGCCACGTATTTTTTCATATAGTCTGGAGTTGACTGAGAAACATCGCTTTGATTCAAGGACACATCAACAACATTTGAGGCATGATAGGTTCTAAACACTTTAGCAGTTAACCCAAGCATCACCTCATCAAGAAAGAGCGAGACATCCCTCGACCGAATGCCTTTGAAGATCGTTGACTCAGATTCTTCAATGAACTCTTGCAGATTGCTTATGACTACCTCTGGCAATTTTTCTTCTTTTCGCCATTCAACAGCATCTTTCCCAATGAAATCGAAAGTTGTGAACCCGTCTGGATTAAAGGTTATGTGTTCCGGTCTTAATGTCGTTGCACCAACAGTATCTGCCTCATCCTGGTTCTTTTCGTCTCCAACACGCAACTTGAAAACATCGATTAGGTGACAGACGGTTGCGATTTTTCGTCTCGTGACATCCGTGGACTCCAAGTTATTTGCAATATGGTGACGAACTTCCTCAATTTTGCTAGCCAATTCCTTTGCCTTGTCAAATTTTTCGATTTCTTTCATCTGTTTGACGTGGAAGGTGTCGGCAAGCCAAACATACTTCATTTTCCCAGAAAGTTTATCTTTCCAACTGGCAATCCACATGGCTTCGGGCTGCCACACTATCGCTTTCCAACTTCCCTTTGGGATAGGGGTGTTTGGTGAAAGGTTGAGAATGATGTCATTTATTTTTGGTCCTTTTTTCCAGCGTCCACGTAGAGGATGTTTTCCTCTTCCCATGAAGATTGAGGAAGGTTCGGCGGCGTAGTTGGCGACCTCTACTTTTGACCCGTCAACGATAGCGTATCCATAGTGCTCTTTGTTGGCTTCTCGCACCATCTTCCGTTGTTCGGCGAGCTTCCGTTTTTCCTCCCTAGAAAGGTTACTCTTAAACTCTCTTTCTCGCTGAACGTGTTCTTCTACAGTGGAGAAGTCACAATCTTCGGGAAGAAGCCTGCCCTTGATGTTAAGAGTTTTGCCAAAGTCTTTGAAGAAGTTCTTGACAAAGACCGGATCTTCAACGTATGAAGTCCCGAGTTTCTTAACCCAAGCGACTGCCATCTCTTCTTGCTTAGGTGTTAAATTGATTTTTCTACCCTTTACGAAGATGTAGAATCCTTTCTGTTCATAATTGAGGATCAGGATGCCGTTGTGGATGAGCTGTTTCATGGCATTCGCAACAATTTGTTATTTACTCTAATAAAGGTCACGGATTCCAAATCAACAATCGATAGTTTTGAAGGATAACTTGCCCACGCTTTTTAGAAACGTGCTACAGCTGATGTGCTAAAGGTTCTTGTCTCTCCATTCTGACTCGATAGCTTTGGAAATATCTTCTTGGTATTCTTGTCTCCACCATCCAGCTACGTTCCGAGCGACAAAGCCATTTAGGAATGAACCGAAGATGAAAGTGATAACTGTTGTCACTATTCTAGGAAAAACTACAGATGGGATCATTACAAAGATACCATCTACAATTAGCAATGCAATAAACAGGACAAGTCCATGACCAACTAAGCTCCACAAGGAAGTTCTCACTGGAAACCATAGAAGACTTGTCAGAAAACTGTTGACGCCTCCCACAATAAGCATCAATATTCCAAGTCCGATGATAAATCCTATGAATGCTCCAAAAACCGTCAGTATTGTTAAACCAAAGAACCATGCTATGGTTAAGATAGTGAAAAGTAGAGAGAAGGCGATACCATGGGCAAAGTATTTAGCTAGAAGCTTCCAAGTTTTCTCCTTTTCTTTGATCTTAAGCTTGTTCTTTCTGACTCCAGCCGTCTCAAAGGACTCAACTACCTCCTCAAGCTTTGAGTCGTCAATCCCCAATCCTCTTCCCCCTCATAAAGACTCAGCGCAACGGTTTTGATACTAGTCAGTTCAACTATTTAATAAATTGCTAGGGTGAACCAGAGATTTAAGAAAGAGTTCTAGAAATACCAGCAATTCTGACGCTGATGAAGAAAGGAATGGAGAGAGTAAGTATACGGGTTTAGGTTCCCATTATCAAGTAGACTTCTACACGCGACATAACAAAGTAGTTCTATATATCTGGACGTGGTGCTTTGGAAGATGAACGCCCAGAAACTGGTCATGCCAAATAAGCAATTACAGCCAATGCTTTGTTTCCAGATGGGAAATAGTCAAGGCGCGCGCAGTTTTGCTGTTCTAAAATATAGGATTGAACGATCTGATTCAGTTTGACGGTGTAGATACTGGAATGATAGGGCTTTTCCTTGACTGAATAGTAACGTTTCGTACTGTCCAGAATTTAGAAATTCCTTTCGTTCTGTGTAGCTCATTTTATTATTGGACAGAAGAGGCTTAGGACGTTGTACTTCCACATCCACCATGCTATTCCTCAAAAAGTTCTTGACTAAACAATACTGGCCTATCCAATTGAATGGAACAAAGTTTCAGAAATCTTAAATGCTTAGAATATAAACTTAGAAGCCAAATATATGAGAGAATGGAAGGCAGAGAACGATGCTCAGAAAAGCAACATTTGGGATAGTGGTGGCACTCATGGTCGCAGGCATGCTGACACTGACATTTAGCGCGCGCGCAATAGACGCCACACCACCTATAATAGATATCATTCTACCGCAGAGTTACCCAAAGTATTACATCAATCCTGTTCCCCTAAATTTCACTATAGACGAGCCGACTTCTTGGATAGGGTATAGCGTGGATGATCAGGAGAATGAAACGATCACGGGAAACACAACTATAACTGAGGTTCTAGCTCTGGGATTACATAACATAATGATCTATGCAAATGATAGCGTGGGTAACATGGGTTTATCAGCGACGATCTATTTCAACGTTACTTTTAACACGGACGTGACCTTGGATGGACAAGTGCGGATAGACGATGTACTGCTGGCAGTCAAAGCCTTCGGAGCTGATCCATATCATTCAAGGTGGAACGAGTGTCCGCAAGCCGATGTAAATGGTGACGAAGTAGTCCGGGTAGACGACATATTGGCTGTAGCCCTAGACTTTGGGAAAACACTTTGATCTCCAGAAACACAAAGAACCAATAGACTTAACTCCCCTTTTTTTGTGTAGATTCAGCTTTCTTAATTCTCATTTTCTCCCTCTGCTCAACTAGGATTACTTTGAAGATTTTTCGTAGAAAGCCAAGAGAGGGTTGTAGAGGGAGCGAGAAAATATGTGGAAGAGGTTGCTTCCCCCTAGAAGGCGAATGGTCTCTCTTTTTGCTTTCGAGTTCACTCGACGATTAATGTTAATAGTTAGTAGTTTTGTGAAGGATTTTTCCAGAGGATTGTGGGTAGTAATTTAGTCTTCATAATCCTCTTATCATTCATCGTGACTAAACTAGATTCTGATGAGGATGAATCAAAAAGAGATTCTATTGAAGGAAATGCTCAAGAGAGTTGGGGATCGACTTGATGAGGAGATCGTTGCTGAGAAAGTGAGCCAGTTCATTAAGTATGGCACTGTCTTCCTTCTCTTCGAAGTGATGAACCTGAGAAAGGAAATTGAAACAATCAAAGAAGAGATTCCAGCTATCTGATCTTATCCCATCTTTTTTCTAACCTATTACGTTGCGGGCTGTCCGAACAGATATCAGCTGCTATTACGATATCCAATACACGTGTCGAATCAATGTAGCCAAATGCTGCTGTATACCTTTTAAATGTGCTCGGTGGCATCATATTTTTGGCCCGTGTATTTTCAGTATCCTCTGCAAGTCTCTCTTTTCTATATAATAAGTTAAAATGATGCTTAATATGCCGGGAGAAAAACCAATTGGAAAAAGAATGAGAACATCAAGCGCATGGTTAATTGGAGTTGGCACATACATTTGAGTGAAACCAGTAATGTGCGATCCAAATTTCATTCCGAACCAGATTGAAATGTAGGTTGAATACGTCATTGCTGCTATTATAAAGGGCTTAACTAGGGCCTCTTTAACAAAGACGAAATATCCCTTTAGATTCATGACCCCTGTATACGCCCATTTCCGAATCTTGCCGTAGCTTTTCAATTTCTTTAGGTATTCTTCTTCCCGTTTTTTTGACTCGAAGTATTTTTCTACTAGATAATCCAGTGCTTCTCTTCGACGTTCTTCAACGGTCTTGAGGTTATATGAAGACTTGGGAGAAGTATTGTGTTCTAAAGTCTTTTTCCCTAACACATGATAAAACCGTTCTTGGAGTTTGTATAAACGTGTCCGTATTTCTTCAGACATAACTAGAAGCACGATACAGAAATTTAGACCAAAATAAGAAAGAATCATTAGAAGATCAATGAGCTCCATAAATTCCATAACAAGCGGTGGGACAGAACAGACTTTTAAGATTGTTGGAAAAGCAACATTCAACAAGTTTGATGGTTCATACGTTAGAACTAAGACTTTGAATTAGGTTAAACTTCGATATTAGCGATATGTCCTTTCACAGCTTTAGATCATCAAGTTCGCGTTTTTAGCTAGTAGTCTTAGACATTTGCTGACGTTCTTTATTGTGGATTCCGGTCTCTGTTTCTTCGTTACGCTCTGTAAAATGTTTACGCGCGCAGAGATCTTTCGGACTGCCCGAAATTCTTTTAAAAACTCTAAGACATGCATAAAGGTTAAGATGCGGATCTAACGTAGAACACGAAGTGTGCTGAAGAATGCCTGACCGTATGGATAAGGCTTTTGATTGGTTTGTGTTAGTTTTGAGCATAATTTCTGGAACGTTGAGTTCGTTTCCTGAAGTAATTCCCTTTCTTAGAGGGGGAGAATTTGATACAATTATCATCATACGACTCTTGGTTTTTCCAGTTTTGATATTGGTTATTCTTTGGTTATGGGGATCTTTGGCAAGAACGGAAGAGTACGAAGTGGTCATGAAATCTCTTTCTTGGATATTTGCCTCAATCATACTTGTGACAGACATTTTGATGTTTCTGGTGGGAACTGTGCCTCCTATTACGGAAGTCTTTGTGCAGAGAAGATTTGGAATACTTCAAACTCTGATTCCGTTGGAACTAGTTATTCCTATTCCTTTTTGTTCCTTTGTTATTCGTCCTAGACTCAGAGAAGTCTATAAAGAGTCCAAGTTCTTGTATAGCTTGCCCAGACAGATACTGATCTACGTGATTGCTGTTATCTTGTATCTCCTTTCCATTGGGTTGTTGGATGTGTTGCCGATACTCCTCTAGGTTCTGAGTATTGGAACTGAGTTAGTGTGTCCACATCGCCCTTTGATTTCAGAAACTGTAACTTCGTGCTTCCAAAAGCAGTATAATAATGAACAAGCATTAGATAGTGTGTGGGGAGTCAAAGGTGAGAATGTATGAGATTCTATTCATTGTCGGTATACTCTTAGCTCTGTCAGGATTTACTTTCATGTTGACGAATTCAAGTTCAGGAATCTATGGTCTAGCAGTGATGATTCTAGGCCTCTTGGTGACTGCTATTATGGTGGTTCTCATTAGGACTGAAGAGGAGAGAGGTTAAGCTACTTCCTGCGCGCATTGATAGCCAAAATACGTAGATTTTCTACGCAGGATATATTTCCTGTCACAAGACTTTCGATTCAGCAAAAGTGATGGGCCAACGTCTGCCGTTTTACATTCAATAATGCGAACTTCGCCAGAAGAGGAGAAAAAAGGCCGTGCGTGGTGCCCACAAAACGTTAAATGTCTTTAGACTTGAAAAAGGTTTACGGAATAGTGATGCAGAATGAATAGAACCGTTCTGACTTTCTTCCTATTTCTGTGTTCGTTATCCACAATGTTTCTAATGGGATTATCTTTTAAGATTCAACCAGTCCAAGCAAGTGGAACCATCTACATTAGGGCTGATGGAAGCATTCATCCTGGCACTGCAGCAATATCAAGCATCGACAACTCCACCTATATATTCACCAATAATATTGAGGATTCGATTATTGTTGAGAAAGATAGCATTGTGATTGATGGAAACGGATACATGCTTAAGGGTAATGGAACAGGGGTGGGAGTATACATTGCGAATAAGAAGCATGTGAAGGTTGAAAATCTTGAGATTACCGCTTTTCACACTGCTATCTTTCTCCTTGATTCATTTGATAGCGTTCTTCAAAATATCACTGCTTCAAAGAATGAGATTGGCATCTACCTTTCGAATGCTTCTTACAATTATATTTCGCAAAACCAAGTCACTAACAGCACATACAATGGCATACTGATGATTTCTACTCAACGAAACACATTGTTCAGAAATAACATAAGGGACGACACCGATGGCATTGGTATGGGGGGTGGTTCTTTTGAGAACGTATTGTTTGAGAATAACATTGAAAACAACAACCATGGCTTGACAATTGGTCCATACAGCTTCAACAGCCTGATTTACCACAACAACTTCATTAATAACACAGGTCAAATCTATTGGATACCGCCTGTCCTTGTCGAAAATGCTTTGGACAACGGGTATCCTTCTGGTGGAAACTATTGGAGTGACTACACAGGTGTTGACTCAGATAATGATGGAATTGGCGACACTCCATATGGTGAATACTACCAAGATAGATATCCTTTGACGACTCCGCATATTTTCCCTGAAGAATTGCGAGTGCTTCATAATCAGCTATTAGCTGAATATCAAAACTTGACCTCTTTACATAATAGTCTTCAAAATGAA
>JAOUKN010000052.1 GCA_029882515.1 Candidatus Bathyarchaeota archaeon | reverse complement strand
TCCCAACTTACGCATTAGGCAACATCTACAGTGGGCAGATCCTCGTCCGCATGGAAAAAGACATGCCTGATTGGAGAGACCAGATTGCAAAGGGAAACTTTCACAATGTGAAACAATGGATGATTGAAAACATCTATAATCACGGGAATCTCTACGACCCTGCAGACCTTATTAAGAAGGTTGCTGGGGAAGAAATCAACGCTAAGTACTATCTAGATTATCTGAATGATAAATATTCGAATCTATATGGATACTGAAGAAGAGATTAGGAGCGAGACAGCAAGCAAATCAATGGCAGGAAGTGTTCGAGGAACAACAACTGCCCTATTGTACGAAGAGTCCCATGAAATGCGCGCGCATTTGATGTTCATTTTGGATATGGGGCGATTGAAAAGCTCTATCTTTCAAGAGAATATATCAATGAGCATGGTCTTTGGAAGTCAATTAGAAATATTCCGTTATTATACACGTATTCATCAGTTCAATGGATTTCTGGTCTTGATTTCATAGGCATAGATAGTTTGCACTTGCGCTCCCTCTTGTTGCTTGTTCCTTTGTGCCTTTTTGTTCTCGCCATTATGTTACCGAGGTTTCAAGACTTGGTTCTGGTATATGCTTTTGTATCCACAATATTATGTCATGGAAGAGACATAACAAGATTTCATAAAATGCCTATCCTAAACAGCAAAAAAGATGGTTTATTCCCATGCTTCATCAGCTTTTTCAATAGCCGTTATAGTAGCGCCAGGTTCAGCATGAATGTAATTCATGGCTGGTTCAAGACTACTCCAATGAGCAAACTCTCTGAGCTGATATGGGTTCATTGTCTTTGCCAAGTGACTAAAGCGTTGATGTCTTAGCCAATGAAGCCACACGTGTTTGTCAAGTTCACGTATGATCTGATAGGCCCGACTTCTTTTGATGTCGAACAATTTAGTCTCTGGATCGGACCCACATCTGTCACGCCATTCTAAGATATACTGCATGAAGAGGTCATCCTTTAACATTATAATATCTTTCCAGACTTTAGGGAAGTTCAGACGTGGAAGGCGTGTTCTCGGATCAATAACCCTCCCTTTCTTAAGAATCCTACATCTCATAATAACGATAGGTTGACCGTCAAGAGTATCAAATCTAAAATCTTTGTAGTGAACTCCTTCGCATACGTCAACAACTTGGCCAGAGAATTTGTCTTTAAGAACTCTTCCACAAAGTTCAGAGATTCTTCTTCCACTCAGATAGGTTAAAGCTATCAATGCTTTGTTTCTACATTTCATTCCTTCATCATAATGAGTCTTGTCGACTTTACCAATGATCTTTTGAATGTAACTCCTATGAATGGGAACAAGACCCTCCGCAGTGCGACGCACATATCCCCCATTGCTTACCATTATAGGAACCCATTAAACGTTACTAACTAAGGTTTAATAAACATTATCCTTATGTTAAATTGTGACAAAATACATTGGATTTTATACCCCAACTCTCGTAACGCACAAGTCACGCTTTTTTAATTCTTGAAAATGCATACGCAAATACTTCCTAATCCATCTGCTGACTTGTCTGCGGTCTTTTTGTGGGTTCAATCCTTGTCCTATGGTGTCCATAGAGATTCCTCGGCCATACTTAGAAGCGCATAGTTCCTCTGCTGAAAGCGTATTAAGATTCATCGGTTTATCCATGGTAAAGTCAGCTATATCCTTGTTCCAAAACTTGATAGAAGTGGCTGGAATATCCGATAAGGCGTATGCTTCATATGATAAATAGTTTCTAACCTCAGCAAAATTAAGAGATAATTTCTTGATTCGACAGTCGAGAATGTCCGTGTTCAAATAGTTACTATCTATGAATTTCTCATCTCGCGCAGTCATCAACATTGTAAAGCGTGCTATAGAAGACCGTTATTTCGCTCACTTTTCCTGTTTGAACTGGGCAACGTGATTCTTAGAGGATCCAACAGCAACGCTTCGGAGATGAAGGCCTAGTTCGGTTGGAAGACAGCTAAAACAGTAGCCCTTACATTGGATACCGCAAGAGGAATATTCGCAAACAAATAGAGAGACTGAGAAGAGAAGTAAGGTGATCTTGTCGATGCTTTTGTATTCATCACCAGTCTCATTCGAGTTGAAATATGACTTCTTCATCGTCAAAAGAAGGGCTTTTCTCGCTTTTCTTTTGAGAGATGGTACTTGTGGATTTGTTTATGTAGGCAAAACTAGGCGTTTTTCTCCATTTATAATGTTAGTGTTGGAACATTTGGTGGTTCTGGTTGTCTTGGTAGACCCAAGCACATGAAGGTCACCGGTATCAACCAGTTCCTTCTGGTAACTTCGGTATACGAAAGCATCCACAAAGACTGCTTTTTGGGGGCCTTTTGGTTATTTTGATTATTCAGTTTAGACCACGTCTTTTAATGAAAACTTGCGAGTGCGATTTGAGAGAGCCACAAGAAGGTTTTTACAGTTCTCATATAAATTCATCAACCGTGCCAAAAAGGAGAGAGTCGAGAGTCAGTTTCTCTTTCAGGAGCAAGTAATGAGCGTCACTTGTTGAATAACTCACCGTTACCAACGTCGCAGTCAGGGCCTACTTGATTCCGGCTAATTGTGCACGCGCAACGCTCCGTGACCTGTGCTTGTGACGTCCCCTAGAAAATGGAGTTGAACGGAAATCTGTTGCACCAGATTGACATGGATGAGCTCCGGTAAATCGACGAGGCATCACCTATTCTTCTGGAGAAAATTGAAAAATTGCGGCAGTTACAAAAAGAGACAAAAAAAGAGATTATGACTCACGTGCGTGGCGCATCTCGTATGCATCCATTTTCAACATTTATACGCGGCGCGTGAACGTCAAATACGCGTCTGCAGTACCTCGATCCATTTCCCCAAGTGTCTTTGCTGCTATCCGCTTGATCTCCGCCGTTGTCATTCCTTCCTCCACTCTCACCGCAACTTTTTCAGCACATTCTGTTGCAAGTTCCTCCGTGGCTCCAGCCTTTCTCAGAGAACGTTTCAGCTTAGCCTTATCAAACTTTTCCATATGCCCAGCGCGTTTCTTTACATTAGCCTCCAGATCGTGTATCATCGCTTTAGGAGCGCTTTTCATAACTGATTCTATACCGTTCTTGCATCCGGCTTTCGACTCGTAAGCTTCACTAACTGCTATTATCTCGTTGTTTGCAGCTCTAAGTCTAAATCTGAATTTGCCCGCAGCGTCTTTGTAGATTTCAAATTTTGGTTCAACCATGTGTTTCACCCTCTTCTTAGTCTTGTAATGTAGTTTTATAAGAGTTTCTATGCTGCAATTGCTTGTGGCTTGGTTATCTATTCGTATGTGGATGCTGGTTTTGTGGTTTCAGAGGAAGAAGAGGACAGGTTTTTTCTAATTCAAGAGTTATACAGTTTTCCTATCGTGTGAAGATGTTCAAGACCTTGCTGATTCTGGGGAATTGGTTAATGATCTCGGAGCACGCCCAATAGAATGTAGTATGTGCAGCAAAAATTATGTGGGCCGATGCATACGATGCTTGTTCGACATCTTCAGATGTTCGACAAGACGACGTTTGTTGTAAAGGTGTTTAAATGAGATGTTGTTCATGATTATTCTTCAGCTTTTTTTGCTTCATTCATGAGATAAAAATAAGACGTCGATCTAATTCGAGCACTTCATTCAGAGCGTCACATTTCTTTCTTTTCTCATTCACGATGTAAATCATCTTCCTTCATGAAGTAGACGTTTGTAATTTGAATTTTTCGTGGATAAACTGGCTGATGAAATATCGTCTATATAAAATTCGGATAGCTTCGTTTTTCCAGTTCTGTTTTTGTCGAGACAATGTTGAGGAACTTTCCATAGATTCTCGGGCATCTTCTACTACGCGTGCAATAGAAGTAGATGGACACGATTGATTTTGTCGTTGTGGGCATGCTTTAATCGATTAGTTCGGTTTTAATTATTGTGACATCCTGTAGTGGTCTGTCGTTTTCGTCTGTCGCTACTTTTCCAATGTTGTCAACTACGTCCATCCCTTCTACGACTTCTCCAAAAACTGGATGCTGTGAGTCTAAGTAATTGTTGTCTACAAGATTGATGAAGAATTGGCTGCTTCCTGTGTTTGGACCTGCATTTGCCATCGCTATTGTGCCCCTATTATTGCGATTGTGATCGGTAAATTCATCCGGGATTGTGGGTATTGAAGGATCTCCATATCCTGTCCCGGTAGGATCTCCCCCTTGAATCATAAAGCCATCGATTACTCTGTGAAAAATAGTGCTATCATACACTCCTTGTTGGACCAAATTCTTGAAATTTCCAGTTGTAATGGGCATGTCATCATATAGTTCGATAGTTATGTCTCCCATATTCGTCATAAGCAAAACTCTAATTGGATGAGGTGCGCTTATACGATAGGTCTCATCTCTTACGTTTCGCCACTCAGCTACGTGTGAATCCGCATTCTCAGTCCAGCTATTTGTCTGATTATATATGATGTCAACCTGAGAGCGATTCATATAGCGGCCAGCGTATGTGAAGTTCTTCCATAAATAAGGTTTATTTGCCTCCACTATTTCCGCCCAAACATCCCTTAACCGACTATGGCTTTCAGTGATCCATACGTGATGGTAGTCTTTCAGAATGTTTCTTCCTACATCGAAAAAAGTTCTATTGTAGTTCTCAATGAACGGAAAGCTTTGGCTGAACGGGTTTATTCTTGGTGGACTTGCTGAGGCATCTTGGCGAATCGGCAAAAGATACTCACCAATTATACTCTGTGCTCGTTGGGTAAGAATATAATCGATGAACGATTTTGCTTCATTAAGATATGTTCCTTTCTTAAGGATAGCGATCGGATCGGGTTGCAGTAGCGTGGCGTCTAGGTATGTGAAGTTAACGTTGGGGTACTCCGTCATTCTATCGTAGGCATAGAAGTCTGGAAGAATCGCCAAAGGCTTGTAACCAGAAGCAACCTTCAAAGCACTCTCCATTTCACTATTGTCATATTTTTCAACCAAAGCCGCCAATCTGACTAAATATTCCCATCCTAAAGTCCAGTTTTGAAACCCATTTGTTGTGAACATTCTGGTTTGCAGTGTAAGAGAGATGAAAGGAGCTGTTAGTTCAGAATTTGAAGGAGCAATCATAGTTATTTTCCCCTCATTCCCTTCATCTAAGAGAGTTGTCCAGTTTTGGGGTATAGAAAAACTGAGCAAGCTCGAGGAGCGTTCATTATACATTAACCCCAGACCATACAAGCTTGCTGCATACCATGAAGGCGTGTTATGTTTTAGGTCCATTAGATGCGTGAAGTGGCACGTTTCATTTATCTCATTCTTGTACGTTGAGTTATAAGAGAGCAAACCACCATAGGCGCTCTCAAAGAGAGATAACGGTCCTCCCCACCAGATATCTGCCTCAGGATCTCCTTTATATGGAGTTGTTGCCTTTTGGTATGCGGCTTGTGGATTGACGAGGGTCGTTGTTACCTCTATCGGGGATGCGTATTTTTCTCCATACCACATTGTGAAGTTCGCAGCTATCTCATTTATCATTTGAGAAGAATGGGTGTACAGTATACGAAGGTAAGTTGAATGAGGAACGACGTAATAATAGTAGCCTGCGGTGGATATGCTTACTCCAAAAAGTAGGATTACAAAAATCAGGACCCAAGCGTAAATAGACAACTTCAACATTGCCGTCTCCTCAGTTGCAACCATTTAACAAAGGAATAACGTTAAAATTTATCGGTTATGAAAGAAAATATGGAATGATATTCATTGTTAGATACTCAAGAGATGTTCCTAAAGGGTGCGTTGGCTTATCTAGAATGGTCATGAAAACTTTAGGAATCCAAGAAAACCAGAAGATAAAGATTGTTTTGACACGACCTAAACCATTAGTTCCTCCGGGCGAATTCAAATTAAGAGCTATTAAAAAGGAAATTTGTAAGAGAGAGGTCCATGTGAATCCATCCTTGAAGTGGAAGAGCCTAAAGGAATGGGATAAAGTTGAAATCTTCACTGATGTTGATAATCTAATCGAGCGTTCATTTCTTTTCCCTTAAACCTTTTTCACCCCCCCTTTCAGCTCTCTGATTTTTTCTACACTCTGGCGACGAAGTACTTCTTGTATGGTTTGAAGCCGACTTTTATGTATGCTTTTATTGCTGGTGAGTTGTTGCTTTCCATGTGGATTATAGCAAGGTTTGTTTTTTGCAGGATTTGTTCTAGGAGGGCGGAGACTATTGATGTCGTGTAGTCTTTGTTTCTGTGTCTTATGCGCGCAATATTAGACTTTGGAACAACGTGAAGAATTGCGAGCGCTGGCAAAGATTGATATATTTCTTTATTGAAAAAAGGATTTTATATCATAGGTGCTGACTTTGAAGAGTGACACCGAGAAGGGATTAGTGATGAGAGACACAGAGTTGATGGTTCTCACTGAGCTGATGAAAAACTCCAGAATTAGTGATCGAGAATTAGCAAAAAGAATTGGTCATTCTCAACCTACTGTTACCCGAATAAGGAATAAACTTGAACAAAATGGAATAATTAAAGAATATACCCTAATTCCTGACTTCGCGAAGCTAGGACTTGGGCTAATGGTCTTTACCTTCTCTCACTTTGCTTCAATCCTCAACAAAGAAGAAGTAGAAGAAGTGAAGAAGATTTATCGGAAGAAGACGAAAGAAGAGCGTATACACAAGAAGGCAGCTAAACAACAGATTATTATGCGGGAGAGAGGAAGAGGCTTGGGTTATAGTGGGGTCACAATCTCATTTCATAAAAACTATGAATCCTTTTTAGAATTCATGAAACTAGCGCGCGGGAATCCCCATGTGGAACTGAAAAATGGGGAAAAACCGTTTCCCGTTCAGGAGATAGATAAGATTGATAGTTTTCTCATAAATCTAGATGACAATATTCACTATATTCCCCTAACATTCTCAGCACTGGCCCAACACTTGCTGACCTTCAAACACAGTAACAAAGGTGATATGAAGAACCCCCAGAGTTCATAGGCAGCAACATCCGTGAGCGAGTTTCGTTGAGACGGGATGAAGTAATGAGACGCATGCATGCTGTCTATATACAGAAAGTCATGAGTTTATGAATACATAGACAACACTTTTCTTATTCCGTCCAGTGTCACGTGATATTTGTCGACCCCTTCCGTCTTGCTGGACTCCACATAACCTAGACTCATTAGATTTTGAAGTTGAGGTTGCACAGTTGAAATTTCCTGGGCAGTCCAATCACGAATTTCGGGTAACGATAATGATTTTTCCGGAGTAGTTGCCCCGATGTTGTGTAACATGCAGAGAAGACGAATTTCCTCAGGGACTTCAGGGCTTGATGAACCTGCGTACATTGCCTTACCCAACTACTTCCTTATAGACCTTGACAGTCTTCATAGCGATTGATTCCCAACTATAAGTTTTTTGCACTTTTTCTAGAGCGTTTTCAATCAGCCACTTTGAATGACCTGAATCAGACAAAACTCGATTAACTCCCCAAGCAAGAGATTCATGGTTCCTAGAATGGACAAGAATACCGGTCTTGTCGTGTTCAATTATCTCTCCCAAGCCCCCAACCTGAGTTGCAACCACCGGAACCTTTGCAGCCATACCCTCAAGGGCAACGATGCCAAAGGGTTCATAAATTGACGGAACCACAAGAACATCGGCACTCATCAACAGGGCCACCAACTCTGAGTCGGGAATAAAACCGGTGAAAGCTATTTTCCGTTCATGACCTGAAGAGCGAGCAACATGTTCTAAATGACTCTTCAGCCACCCATCCCCAACAATAACAAATTTTGCTTCATGATGGCGTTGCACTACACGAGGAACAGCTTTGATTAGATATTCTACTCCCTTCTGAGGAACCAAACGACCTACGCAAAGAACCAACTTCTCATGATCATGTATTCCGTACCGCCTTCTTATAGCCCCGCGATCAACCGATTCAGGGAATTTCTTCAAGTTGATACCATTCGGGATAATTTTGACTTTTTCCCATGGTGCACGAAAGTGGTCACATACTTCCCTTCTCATAAATTCAGTCGTCACTATGATTTTGTCCGCTTCATAGGTTGACCACCATTCGATACCATCAATAGCATAAGAATCAGGACTGTGAAGACTTGATCGCCCATATTCCGTGCTATGAACTGTGAGCACCATCGGTTTTTTCAGGAAATGTTTGAAAGAAATCCCAGCGGGAGCGGTTAACCAATCATGTACATGGAGAACATCATACTCGACCTCTTTGCTTAAATCTGCCATTCGTTTTTCTAGGAAATGGTTGAATAAAAGAGTCCAAGTTATGAAGTTAGGATGCCCAAGTTCTGCGGCTGTACGATAGATCTTAACTCCATCGATTTCCTCATAGTAAGGTATTCCCGGCAAGTCCAAGGTGACAACGTGAACTTCATGGCCTTGACGAGAGAGAGCTTTAGCCAAACCTTCACAATGGCGAGCAATTCCTCCAACAATTCTAGGGGGGAACTCCCAAGTCAACATACAAACTCTCATCAGAAAAACACCATGATGTAGAAGTCATTATACTAATCCACGGATTCTGTAACCGTATTCTTGGATCAAGTTATCTGCAACCTCTTTGCTCGGAGCCTTGGCAAACAAATTGATGACAGGCTCCTCTGTACTCGGATGTATAAGAACCCAATTGCCATCGTGAAAAACCTCGAGACCATCGATTGTATCTCTTTGATGATCAGCGAATTCCTCAATCAAGCATGCACACGTGGGTGAGACCATGGATTTTTGGTGGCGTATCACTAATGGACGGAATGTTGTTCCTTGGCCATCAACCATTTCAACTGCACGCATACCATCTGTTCTCTCCGATTATCTATTACAGCTATATGTTAAATATTGTTGTTAACTGCCATCTTTTCTAATTGCCTAATCCTACGCTTTACCACGCTTATAATTTTCCTACGAAGGCTTCCACTGGTTAGTTTCGCGTTTGACAGTTTGTTTAGTTCCTCAGCCATCTTTTCATCACCAACCACTTGATGAAGCCATCTTGCAAAGTCTCTTCGCTCCATATGAAATTGAATAGACTTAGGGTCAGCAACTTTCAGGGTCGATTGAAATTCATATAGACTGTGAACAGCCCATTGTGTCGGTCGTGCAAATTCATAGAAGAAAGTGAAACCCTTTTCAGTTGGAAGTTGCCGCAGCATTCTTTTTGCTGTAAGTTCAGGTCTTTCGAGTTCTCGTGTAATCCTCGCCTCAAGATCTGAAAGAAGTCGTGAGTACATGGCGAACGCCTCCACGGGGCTACTGCATGGATTAAAGTAACTGTGCACATCTCCTGGACCACCACCCTTTATGCTCATATAATAATAATGGTCACTCATCTGGAGGTATTGCCACAATTTAATCCAGTCTTTGTCTCCAATTCCCCTTACTAATGGTTCCAATCCCTTTATCGACTCGTAACAGACCGTTTGCATGGAGTTGCCAATCCATGCGCTTGGGTCTCGTTCTAAATCTGCCCATGAAACGGTATTGTACTCGTGAACATCAATTTCTCCAACAGGAGCATTTCTACGGATAACCTCTGAAGGAGTACACCAACATAGATGATCCCAGTTCATTACTTCTTCAGGTAGCCATCCTAAGAACTCGTGGATTCCACTTTCTGGCCAATGATGTTCACCGAAGGTTTCATAGTCCACAAAAAGAACTATCGCGTGTCCAGGGGTGACTGCTAGCCAACTTGCGTATTTGCTTGCAGTTAAGGGGTGTTCCTCCCACCAAGCGGCAGAGAAACGGAAGCCTATGTCGTCGGAGAGGCGATAGTTGCGGAGTAGAACTCGGAGATTAGAATTCTTAGCGTTATAGACATAGTTTGGACTTCTCCAACCGAGAATGCGTTCAACACCTTCCGTGACTATGGCTTGGTAGCCCATTCCCTCAACGGTTTTCGCAATGGCATTGTTATACAAGCATTCAGTATTTTCCACCACAGTGGGTTCATAATTGAATAGGTCTTTCATGAGCCGACGATGCAGTCTAATTTGCTCAACAAATTCAGAACGATCAGTTCCATACAGGCTGGCTAAGGAATGATAGTATGGTTGATCAAGAAACTCGACACAGTTTGTATCAGCAAGTTGCTTAAAAGAATCAAGAAGATCTGGATTCCACCTTTCACATTGCTCAATGAAAACGCCTGAGATGCTGAAAGCCACTTTGAATTGTCTTCGTTCTCTCTTATATCTATCGATTTGCTCCAAAATCGTGTTGTTTGAAGGGAAGTAACACTTTCTGGAAGCTCTGTCAAAAATGTGATGGTTTAACTCATGATCGAAATAAAGGTCGAAGAGGTCCTTCTTTGTGGTTGTTGGACGACCAAGTAGATCAGAGTGAAAGTTGCGGTTTAGCCTTAATGGTTGATGAACCTCGAAGATAAAGCAGATATCAGTCATTGATTATACTCCTTCATAAACACACTTTTGCAAAGCATCATACCTTTTATTTATCTTTTCTTAACGCTTAATAAACTAAAGTTGTATTTGGACAGACCATTTTGCTGGGGTCACGGAACATCCCGGTGATGTTGTTTACTAGTTATAGAATAATGAAGAAACTACAGTTTACTAAATTCGGATGAAGTCGTCGGCATGAGTTAAGATCGTAATTTATCGAAAATCTGTATCTCATAGGTAGGTCTTTTCAACATAATATCTTCGACATAAGTCCGTAGTGGTTCAGCAACACTCCAAGCCTGTGCAATACATCCTCTAGATGTGTGGGGTGCATCACCGTCAAATATCTCACTAATCGTTCCAAGTCCTGCACGAAATATTTCGTTGTGGAAGAGGGGTCGCAAGAAATTTTGAAAAGCAAAGGCACGCCATTTTTCTTCAAGATTCTTGACTTTTAAGAAAGCAGTGATGAAGTGGCCGAGAAGCCAAGGCCAAACAGTTCCATTATGGTAAGCTTTGCTACGATGATTCCAGTCACCTAGGTATTTTCCGATGTAACGTGGATCGTCGATGGAAATGGTCCTCAGCCCGTAGACTCCGAACAGTTTCTTCCAAACAACCTCAACAACTTTTGCACGTTTTTCTTCATTAAGAATGGAGTAATCCAATGAGGCTGCGATTATTTGATTTGGTCGTAGCGACGCATCTCGTACATCGTCGTTAATCACATCGAACAGGTAGCCTTTCTTTTTGTGCCAAAAACTTTCTATGAAACTTCCCTTTACTTTTTCAGATAAAATAGTGTATTTCTTTGCATCTTCTCTTTGATTGAAACGAGTCGCAAGCAGCTCCATAGTTCTTAAAGCGTTGTACCATAAGGCTTGGATCTCCACGGCTCTTCCGACTCTCTGTGTAACAATGTGATCGCCTATCATGGCATCCATCCAGGTTAGTTGTGGACCATGGACAATCAGGCCATCTTGGGCCATATGTATGTTGTAGAGTGTTCCCTGAATATGGTGTTCTATGATTGAATGTAGTGTGCCCCAGAGTTGTTCCTTGACGAAGTCAAAGTCTCCTGTGTATTTAAGAAATTGCAGAACTGCATTGATATACCAGAGAGTCGCATCAACTGTGTTATAATCTGGTTTGTCTCCAGCATGGTCTGGAAATCTGTTTGGAATTATGCCCTTTCGGCAATATTGTTTGAAAGTTAATAGAATTTCCTTGGCGTCCTCAAATCGTCCTGTAACAAGTGTCAAGCCTGGCAAAGAGATCAACGAATCTCGTCCCCAATCTTCAAACCAGTGATATCCGGCTATCACAGATTTCGTCTGGGTTGATAGCCGTTTAACTATGAATGAGTCTGCGCCTAGAATAAGCCATTTTAGCCAATCTTTCATCACAATATCATAATATCTATCTCTAAACCGAGTTAGCAGGCCTTGCTGACGATTCAATTCCGATTGATATAAATCTTCGATCCTTAGTGATTTGTTGTGAACACTGGAAAAAGCGTTTTTGGCTTCACTAAAGCTTTTTCCGGCAGCGGCAAGGAAATAAAATTTCTTTTTTTCTCTAGGCGCAAGATTAATCTCAAATTGCCCGGGTCGGAAAACGTCATCTAAGTAACTGTCTCCTCGAGCCCTGTCAACTCTAAAACACACTTCTCCAATCCATTCTCCTTCATTCGCAGTGTATTGTCCGTCGCTTGAAAATAGAAGCAAGGTAGAAAGTTGTGTAGATGGCTGTACAATTACGATTCCCTCAGAAGTTTCTTGATTAAAGTCCCATGTTAACTCATTCCTACTAGTTAAGGAATGGAAGTGTCTTGAGTTTACAAGCGGAGAGATGTGGATCAGCACTTCGTTTTCATTTGAATTTAATATGTCATAAAGAACTACGGTAGCGTTTTTTTCATGAGGCATAAAGATGCTTTTTGAAAGGCAGATTCCATGCGCATTATATCTGTACGTCGGGAAGGGATCCAGAGTGAACCCTGACAGATATTGATATCCACATGGTTGGATACCATGTCGGAACTCATTTGATCCAAGGGAATATTTCTTGTTTTCAACTTCAATTTCTTCATCAAGTTTTGCAAGGAGGACTCTACGATCTGTAGGTGGATTAAAAGCGGCAACTAAAAGCCCATGGTATTTCCGAGTGTTAATTCCCAAAATAGTGGAGGAGGCATAGCCTCCCAGGCTATTCGTTACTACCCATTCCATCTGAATTGCCTTCTCAAGGTTTGAGAGTATGTTGGGTTGAATGTTGATCTTTGGGAGATCGAGATT
>JAOUKN010000164.1 GCA_029882515.1 Candidatus Bathyarchaeota archaeon | reverse complement strand
CTGCTCTTGTTACGTAGATACTCTTCCCGTTTGCTTTTGTCATATAGCGTAACATTTGGCATATCTCTGTTCATCGGTATCAATATTCAAGTGATAGGTTTCAGGTTTTTAACGGAAGCCACTACTTTGGCTGTATTTGGAATTTTCCTACTGCTATGTGCATACGAAATTTCTTCGTCCATCAAAACCACTAAGATGAAGGCGGTCTTTGTAGTTGGGTTCTTAGCTCTTCTAGCTGGTGGGGTCTTCGTGCTTTCATGGTCTGGATACATTAGGCCGTTACAGACCAAATTCCTATCTGTCATCCTTCCCTCGGAACGTATGGGCACTGGAACGCTCCAGCAACTTGTACAATCTGTTCAAGAACACAGACCTGCTGCTTGGGGAACTTTCTATTATGACTATGGAGTAGGCATTTTATTCATACCGATTGGTTTGTACTTTGCAGTGCGGAATCCTACGAATCGGAACATCTTCTTATGCGTTTTTGGTCTTACCTCTGTTTACTTTGCCAGCTCCATGGTACGATTGACCTTGCTCTTAGGTCCAGCTTTCTGCCTTTTGTGGGCGCTGGCTTTGACCCGCATGGTAAGACCGTTTATTACAACAATGAAGGAAGCGCCCATAATTATAAAGCGAAAAATGCGTTTTGAAACTCATGTGGGCAAGGAGTTCAGTGGTGCCTTCTTAATATTCATACTTCTTCTGCTTTCGTTTACCTTGGTTTTCCCGAGTTCTGGATCTATGTTCCCACGGGCTTTTGATCATGCATATTCACCAGTGACTATTGCAGCTGCAAGCATGCCCATTAAAGCCGACCAAACAGTAACCGATTGGATTGACACCTTAAATTGGTTGCACGCTAACGATAGTGTTAAAGTGGTGGCTAGCTGGTGGGACTATGGATATTGGATCACCATCATAGCGAACAAGACAACCCTTGCGGATAACGGCACATTCAATTCAACGCAGATAAGCCAAATCGGACTGATGTTTATGTCAAATGAAACCGCAGCAATTGAGATATTGAAGGGATTTGAAGGCCCACAGGGACCCGTAACACATGTTGTAGTTTTCTCGACCTTTGATACTCAAGGCAGGGACATTGGGTGGGGTGAAGAGAGCAAGTGGAGATGGATGGCTCGCATTGCAGGCGAAAACGATACATACTATAGACATATTGTAGAAAATCCAGAGACAAAGCAAGATGAGGACCAAGGCTGGAATACCAATGGAAGCAGAACTGTAATCTGCAAAATGCTGAGCACAGGGAAAAAAGCGAGAGCAGGATTTATTACCTATAACGCAGAAACAAGCGCCCCTATCGCGGAGTTGGAACATTTTCGACTTGTTTATTACTCCAAAGGGCCTTCTGTGGGAGGCGCCCATGCACTCGTAAGCGTCTACGAAGTCATCTACGATTAAGTTTGCTATGATGCATATAATCTTGGGTTAAACTTTTGCAGCTGTAAGTTTGTGAGATCGTTGCGCGAGTTCCCAACTCAATAGGGCATTAGGTGCACACACAGAAGACTCAATCCAGAGACGAGGATAAACAAGCATGCACCTACGTTCAAGATCTTGAATCTGTTTTCATCTTTAGTGCATAATCGAACAACTCAGATACACCCTGGGAAACCTCTCCCCTTCGACTGTAACCTATCTTCTGAAAGACTGCTCGCGCGCATGCGTGTCTAGTCGTTAGCTATTGTTTTGGATTGTATTTGCGAAAATGGGCTTAAATCTGCCTTTGTTTGCCAAGCGGAATAATACCTTGCTAATTCGGATTCCACGAGTTTAACTTGAATAATCGTCGGATCATCGGAATTCAATTGAAAAAAGTAGAACATCAGAAAAAGAAGGGAATACACGCAATTTATATGGTCCAATAAAATAGCTTAGTATAGCAGAGAGGAATTGGAGGTGAATTTATCTGATGAAAAAGGCTTTGATTATATCGCTGTTCGTTTTCATTCTCTTGATAATTACTGTATTCCCAAGCATTACTTCTAGTCAACTTGAAAGAGAATATGATCCCATGTTGGATACTAATGATGATGGGGCAATCCGAGTTGATGATGTTCTAAACATTGCCTTACATTTTGGAACCAGTGGAACTCCCATCAATATAACAGCTTTACTGCTTGAACTCCTGAACCTTATAGAAGATATGAACACCACAATTTCAGAGCTACAAGATAGAGTGGCAGAACTGGAGGCTCGAGTGGAAGCCTTAGAACAGCAATTCCCAAATACACAAACGTTGTTCTCTTCAGATGATGCTCAAACAATAAGGCAGTACTATGCTGAAGGCGTATGGACCAATACTTCAGACTATAACTATGGAAATTTAACATGGCTTGTGGTACGTACTACTACAACGGATGATAGAGAGGGTAGGTTTTTCCTCAAATTCTCGTTATCTTCAATACAGAATCCAGATGATATAGCCTCTGTGAAACTGTTCTTATGTCACTCGGGCTATTACCCATCTGGTTGGGGTGGTGTAGGGAATGTGGAAGCCAGAGCAGTTTCGGATGATTCTTGGACTGAAGCGAACATAACGTGGAATAACCAACCTTCTTATGAAGATCTTCTGGAGACCGTTTATATTATGCCTGGTTCCATTCAATGGTACTCTTGGAACGTTACGTCTTTCATCTTGAATGAATTGGCTGGAGACCAAGTGGCTTCTATCTGTTTGAAGGCTGAAAACGAAGACGAGGGATTCACCTATAGATGGGCGCTCTTCCGTTCAAAAGAATACAATGGACTTGATCCCTATCTCTTAATTGAATATAAATAACGCGTGCGGATAGTAACATATACTCGAAACCTGTCTCAACAGTTTCCTTACGTGAGCGTCGGTTGACTGTGACTTCGGTCGCGGATATTCTGGGGGCCCATTTTTTTAAAAGGGACTCCATAATGAGCGTTCAGTTGGTACCATTGATTTTTGGGCAAAAATATTGTTTTTATTTCCATGAACGTCTTTGGAATATGTTTCAGTTTGGGAGAAGATAAGCGTTCTTTTTGAATTGTCTAGTTTTGCTCCGTAATGTTCATTAGTTTATAGTGGATTCTGTTTCTTAGTTACTTCATGTGATTGGTGGTATACCTGAAAATCCTTTGCGTCACTTGGACACCACAGGGTTCTAGACGAATGCATGATATTCGTTTGATTGTTAATGCTGAAGGTTGGAATTGTAGTTTTTTCTACAAAATACGACCTGCGTCTCTGTTCAAGTACCCAATTCAAGCGATTAAGACGTTTGTTAAGCTCGTGAAAACTAAGCCTCATGTTATCATTGTCCAGAATCCACCTATCT
>JAOUKN010000051.1 GCA_029882515.1 Candidatus Bathyarchaeota archaeon | reverse complement strand
AAGAAGACTTAGACAAATACTTAGACAGAGACTTAATGATGCTACAACATTTCAGATTCCCAAAACTATTCCTAAGAGGTTCAAAAAATGCATACATTTCATTCATTCCAGAAAGCCTACTACAGCTAGTGCTAGAGCACAAGCCAACAGTAAAGTATCAAGCATTGAAATCAGCAGTTAGAAAGAAAAAACAAGGAATACAAATGACTGATAAAATTAAAGCTATAGAAAAAGGAAAGGCTTTAACTTTTGTGCTAATAGAAAACCTAATACACATTGACTCTCATTCGCCTTACCGACTTAATGTTGAGTCTGCATGCATCGACCTTACCAATTAGCTTACCCTCCTTATTCCGCAAGAGCATTACCGCAACCTTAGCAAGGCACCACCACTTGGTTGCTTTTGTTTTTTTTTGGGGGGGGTTAAATTGTACCTTTTTTTGATTCGAGGAAGCTGTTTCGTTTCATTTCTTCTCTTGAATGTTCTTAGTCATGTAGAAGCTTCTATCTTCATAGCCAAGCTTGCTGTATAGATGATGAGCATTTTTGTTAGGAGCTAAGACCCCTACTCCTAATATGTTGCAATTGTTTTCTCTGAAGTATTCTTCCAGCTTTTTCATCAGCATGGTTCCGATGTCCTTGCCTCTGTATCCAGCTTCTACTACGAGTTCCAGTACTTCCCCAAATTTTGAAGGCACATGCTCAAGCTGATCTTCTTTGGATTGCTCAGGCATTGTCCCGACGACGACACCAACAAGCTCCGAATCGAGTTCAGCCACATAGATTATTCCGTTGTTTTCAGCGACTTTTTGAAGTGTTCTTTGGGTATAACTCTCGCCAAATTCTGGCATACGGCGTATTCTCTTCAAATCATCTATAGAGGCTATGTAATCCATCAGCTGTTCCATAAGCTTCACGAAAGCAGTTCTGTCCGATTCTTGATACTCCCTAATCTTCACCTTCATTTCCACATCACCCAATAATTATGCTGTTAATCACATCATATTCGGAAACAAATATGGATTTTCCAGTTTCTCACTTATCAACCCTCTCGATTCTGCTATAACTTTTCCGCATTTACTACAGTTAACGATCTCTAAAGGCTCATACATAGGAATCATTGCTTTGACTTTAGCTTCTGTAGAAGGTTGTTCAATGAAAATCTTGTTTACACTAATCCTATTCCAGTGACCACAATTATGACATTTCATTATAAGATTTCGAGTCAATTACTTACAACATTAACTGTTTTCAAGATTCTAACCCATAGACATAGATTGGAACTTGAATTGCACTTCTGAAATGTGGCAAATATTTCACAACTTTTTCAAATTTTATGCTACCCTTAAATTTCCTTCCAAAGAAAACTTTGGTTTGCACTATGTATATTCCAACATCTATTTTGTCAAGGTTAGAATATGAAAGCGTTTGGAATTTCAACATATCAATGCCTAAGAAGGACGAATGCGAGAAAGAAACCTCTACACCTATTCTGTCTTTCATGAAGTCAATCTTAGCTAAAGGTTCGCCCAATTCCTCAAATATTCTTACTTCACTTTACCAGTTCCTCTTTAGAAACTCCATTCTGAAAGCTTGATTCAATTTGGGACGTGTGACTTTGCTTGGACTGAAATTTATGGATTTGATAGTATCCTCAATCTCCTTCTTCAAGGCGAGTTTACTGTTCAAAACTTCCTCTGCAAATCTAAAAGACCAAGTTCTGAATCTCATGATTCTTTAGTTCTTTGGTTCAGCTATAACGTTTGTTATATCTAAGCCACAGAAGACTTTGCTCTTTTTCTTCCAATACATTATGAAAGCTGTTGGCATTGCTACGATTATGGACCAAAATGAAATATCTAAGGCAAAGTAAAGCCAAAGTATTGTTATGGTCACAGGGGTGCCTGGATATACAACTTGTGTTTTCATGCACCAGCTGAGAGGAAAACCATAACCAAATTTGGACATTCCGGGTATACTTAGATTCTGCTCATATGACAGTGACCCTAAGGTGATTATAAAACCCAATGCAATTACGAGTAATACAACAAACGCAAATTTTCTATTCATACGGATCCTAATTTGAGTAATCCCCTTCAGTTTTTATGGTTTGTGGAAGAAAAATCAGTCCGAAAGAAACTATTTTGGTGTTTGCTTATTTGATAGAGAACTCTTCAACTAGTTCTAACACAGCAACTTTTGTGTCAGAGTTTGTTTCTACTCTTTCCTTGAATTCTTTTGGATCTTTTTCCCATGTGTGCATGGGGATTGCTACTTTTGGCTTGATTAACAGTGCTGCTTCAGCAGCCTCAGCATTATCCATAGTGTACTTGTCTCCAGTAGGCAGCAATGCCACATCAACTGACTCAAGCTTCTTCATTTCAGGAATCAAATCTGTGTCTCCAGCATGGTAGATTGTCTTATCTTCAACTTTGATCAGATAGCCCACTCCATAGCCTTGGGGATGCCAAGGCTTGCCAGAAGGTTTGAACCTTTTATGATTGTAGGCTTCAACTGCCCTAATCTTTATGCCATCTATTGTTGTTTCTTCTTCAGGCTTGAGAGATCTAACATCTCCTTTGAATCTTTTTGAGCAGTTGTCAGGAGCAATAATTACAGTGTCCTCTTTCTGAACTTTCATTATCTTATCAGGGCTGCAATGATCAGCATGTCCATGAGTCACTAACACTATGTCTGCTTTCTCTGAAGGTTCAACTACCTTTCCATACTTCTTAAGGTCAACATAGATGATCTTTCCAGAAGCCTTGATTTGGAAGCTTGCATGCCCTAGCAGTCTCAAAGAGATTCCCATTTGAAATCACTGATTTCTACAAGCAAAACTGAATTTTTATAACTTGCGGAAGAAATATCAATCTGATAGAAACTAGCAACCACACTCATTTTGCTCTTTTTTCCTCTGTACACTAAGGCTGACAGAAGTGTTGCTATCATGAATAGCGGTAGAATGATGAGTGATGGAAACTCGGGAATTATGATTACTTCCTGTGTTGAATGAGTGTAGTTGAAGTATAGATAACTGTGTGTATCATTAGAGCAAGGTAATGGGCTGTATGGGACTTCTGTGCCGTTGACAAACACTTTGTAAGTTTCGTTAAGTAAGGATCTGGGAATGCAGATTCTACAGAAGCCCATGCCTGTTTCACCTGTAACATAAAAGAATATACTCGTGACATTGAAGCCTAGTTTCGGAAGTTGCATCTGCAAACCGAGCTTGAAATTTGAAATTGTAGAATTAGAAATTACATTCACTTTATAGCCCAGAAAAGTGTTGAAACTGGAAAACTTGCCTATCAAAGGGAAGTAGTCTATGTTACTTGCATCGATCTTATGGTGAGCCTCTCCAATACCATCATGGTCTGAGTCAACACCCGTATAGTTGCTCCAGTAGTTACCTTCAACACCATTATCCCAAAAGTTAGTATAGTCAGATTCGTAAAAGTCCACTTGCTGGGTGTTGTTTATGATGTTGTTATGGTAAAATGTGTTGTTAGAAGTCCTAATGATGTAGATGCCACATTCGTTGTTCATTATGTTGTTTCCAGAAATGCTGTTGTTGTTTGAAGAAAAACCGAGATAGATGCCATTACCGTTGTCTGCTATGTTGTTTCCAGATATGCTGTTGTTGTTTGAAGAAGTGAGTATGATGCCATCATCAGTGTTTGCTGTTATGTTGTTTCCAGTTATGCTGTTTTTGTTTGAAGAAGAGTAGAGACAGATGCCATACAAGTTGTTTGCTGTTAGTTTGTTTCCAGATACGCTGTTGTTTGAAGAAGAATCGAGGCCTATGCTATAGTAGTTGTTTGCTGTTATGTTGTTTCCAGAAATAATGCTGTTTGAAGAACAATCGAGATAAATGCCGCATCCAAATGCTTTAATTTCCATGTTCTTGATTGTAACATTGCTTCTCCATGTCATGCTTATTCCTATCTCGTATACTGTTCCCTGAAGAGTATAGCCTGCCCCATCAACCACAATATTATCCCTTTCCACAATAATAGAATCATAATTGTTGTCAGTAAAGTAGTAGGTGACATAATCAGAAGTAGTAATGTTTGCTGGACCATCTATGCTCCCATCAGCTCTAATGTAGATGGTTCCACCCGCTTTCACATTCTGAACTCTAAATACAACAACAAATATAGCCAAAAGAAGAATCATCAAAATAATTTGCAATAGAAGTTTTCTACTCACAATTCTCTCCCATTATTATGCTCTCTGTTCAGCTTTTATGGCTTGTGGAAGAAACTTATAGAAACAAGAAGTGAGTTATCTTATCATCTTTTTCATTGATAAAGTCTATTCAATATCTCTTCTACGCAAATATAAGCTTCACACAGAATAAAAGGATATAGAATTTTGGCTACTCGTAAGCATTGAATCTCTTATCTCTATATCCAGATTAATTCAATTATTTGAATTGGATTATGGAAGACATGAATGGAGCATGGAGACAATTAGACGGATTAGACATGGAAACTATACGTGGATAGGCTAACGACAGAAACAGGAAAAATCCTCATCAACAGTATCAAACGGAGATTTCAAATCCTGAGCACTTGAGTACTTGTTTTGGCTCGTACTTCTTGATTACTTCCTTGAGGTCGGCTTCTGGCATAACATGCGCATACAACGAAATCACATGAACACCGTCCCTATCGAATTCCTTTAGCTTCTCTCTCTTTTCGCAACGAATATGATGATAGTCATAGAATCTTCTGAAACCAAACTTCTCATAGAAGTTCTTTGCCTCTTCTTCCACTGTCCAAGCCTCAAGCCTCTGCAATCCATGTTTCTTCCCTCGTCTTATCCCTTCTTTCAGAAGACTAGAACCAATCCCACGTCCCCTGAATTCTTTCAACACTCCTACATCCCAAAGCATGCCATTCCCTTTCGTTTTCTTACAACAGAGCGTGTGTTCAAGATACTCTATCTCGATGTCTAAAAAACCAACTATCCTATCTCCTATCGTAGCAACTAGCTCAACGGTTTTGCCATCGTATTCTGGTTTTTCCTTGAGAAGTTGCCCTGCTGTTGCTTCAAGGTCAACAAGCATGTGGCATTTAGCCCATTCTTTCTCGTCCTGCTTTCTGTAACTCCTTATCTTAAGACTCATACTCACATCTAACCTCGGTTCAGCTATAGCTTTTCCTCATTTCTCACTTATAGCACATATATTTGTCAGAGATTTAAATTATAATTCACGCTAAAGAGTTTAGACACATTAGAAGAGAGCAATCAGCATCTTAGAAAAAATAAACCTTCAAGCTCCAGCGAATACACTTTAATCCAGAAGTTCTGCCTTTACTATTGTTACATCCTGCAAAGGCCTATCATTTACATCTGTCTCCTCTTCTCCAATGCTGTCAACAACATCCATCCCTTCTATCACCTTCCCAAAAACTGGATGCTTATCATCTAGACGGTTGTTGTTTACAAGATTGATGAAGAACTGACTACTTCCCGTATCTGGACCCGCATTCGCCATAGCTATCGTACCCCTATCATTTCTGTTATGATCTGTGAATTCATCTGGTATCGCAGGTATATTCGGGTCTCCATATCCTGTACCCGTAGGATCACCTCCCTGAATCATAAAACCTTCAATTACTCTGTGAAAAATAGTACCATCATAAACTCCTTGTTGCACAAGATTCCTAAAATTCTCTGTCGTAATAGGCATATCATCATACAACTCAATCACTATGTCTCCCATACTAGTTTGAAGCAGAACTTTATTAACATTCAAATTATTCACATTCGAATCATTTTTACGCGTCACACTATATATAACTATTACAGCAACAACAACAACCAAAAGAAGCATCAATAATACTATTTTCTTACTTACCCACGATTTACGTTTACGCGGCCTCCGTCTACGCGTCATAAAATAGCCTCTTTCGAAAAACACATATAAACCTATTGAATAACCCAGACCAACACCCATTCATATTTGGATCCAAATAGAACGGTCTAGCCACTGCGACGAGAACACAAAACAAAAAACAGCAAAACCAGAATCCCTCACATCCGTCACACCCTTCCTTACAACTACACAAATCGCTCTCTCCTCACTTACCAATTCTTCGACACCACAAAACAAAAAGCGTAAAGTATTTGGAGCTCTCAAAACTGCAATTCAAAAGAGGAGCCTAAGCAAATGCGAGCAGAAATCAAAACAGTAGGCATCGTTCAAGGCGTAGGATTCCGCCCCTTTATCTACCGCATAGCCACCGCAAACAACCTCAAAGGCTACGTCAGAAACCGCGGCGACGCAGGAGTAGAAATCATCATAGAAGGCAAAGAACAAGACATAAAACGCTTCCTCAAAGATCTAGAAGACAAGAAACCACCCCTAGCCCGCATCTACAAAACACTCATACACTACACAAGAGAAACAGAAAACTTCACCAAGTTCACCATCCTCAAAAGCTCGGAAACAAGAGAACTGACAGGCTCAGTCATCCCACCAGACATCGCCATATGCAACGAATGCCTAGAAGAACTCCGCAACCCAGCAAACCCAAGATACAACTACTTCTTCATCACATGCACCAACTGCGGCCCCCGCTACACAACAATCCGACAACTGCCCTATGACAGACAAAACACCACAATGCAAGATTTTGAAATGTGCGAACTCTGCAAAAAAGAGTACGCAGACCCCACCAACAGAAGGCTCCACGCCCAAACAGTAGCTTGTCCCAAATGTGGACCCAAAGCATACCTAAAAACAAATAAAGGCCAGCCAATGCCACACAAAGATCCAATACGCGAAGCTGGACGTTTGCTAGAAGCAGGCAATGTGCTCGCAATCAAAGGCTACGGTGGTTTCCATGTAGCAACTGCCACAACGAGAAACGAACCAATTCAAAGGCTCAGAAGGGTTAAACATAGAGCTCAAAAACCCTTTGCCATTATGGCACGAAACCTAGAAACTATTCGCTCCTTTGCAAAGGTTAGCCTCAAAGAAGCAGAGACGCTATTGTCATATTCAAAACCCATAGTGCTCCTCGACAAGGCAGAAAATTACTACCTTTCAAAACTAATCGCGCCGGGATTGCACAACATTGGTGTGATGTTACCTTACACAGGATTGCATGTAATGCTGTTTGATCAAGTTAAAGAACCTGCATTTGTCATGACCAGCGCAAATCCTCCAAGCGAGCCAATAGTTACTGACAACACTGAAGCTCTGAGAACGCTAGGCTCTACGGTAGACTATTTCTTGTTTCACAACAGAGAGATTGCCCAGAGATGCGACGACTCAGTCATCCGACTACACGACAAAAAAATAAGTTTCATCCGCAGATCTCGAGGATATGCTCCTGCACCTATCAGCTTGAAATCTTCGTTTAGAAAGTGCGTACTAGGCGTAGGCGCCGAAGAAAACGTAACTTCATGCATCCTGTTACGTGACAAGGCTTTCATCTCACAATATGTAGGCGATGTGGAGAACCTTGAAACTTTCACATTCTTAAAAAAAACTATTCATCACTTAATGATGCTGACAAATACTAAGATAGATGCCGTTGCTTGTGACTTGCATCCGAAATTTGCCACAACAAAATTAGCTCAAGAAATCGCAAACGAAGCAGGGTGCTCAGTTTTACTTGTTCAACATCATCATGCTCACATACTTTCTTTGATGGGAGAACATAGTTTAGATGAAATTGTCGGTATTGCCTGCGACGGCTATGGTTATGGCACAAACGGAAAACCTTGGGGAGGCGAAATTCTCCAGTGTAGTAGAGATCGTTTTAAGCGAGTCTGTCATCTTCAAGAGCAACCTATGATTGGCAGCGACTTAGCAACACGTTATCCCCTCCGAATGGCAGCAGGAATACTACGTGGCGTAGCAGTAGATGTTGAAGATTGGCTTCTGGCAAACAGCAAACACCTCCCCCATGGAAAAGAAGAAGCGCAAACAATACTTAAGCAGCTTGACAGCGAACATTCCCCTCCTACTACCACAAGCTGTGGACGGATCTTAGATGCAGTTGCGGCGATTCTAGACATTTGCCATGAGAGAACGTATCAAGGGGAACCAGCTATGAAGCTAGAGTCGGTAGCAACGCATGGTCATGACGCTTTGAAGCTAGAACCCGAGACCAAAAGCGGGATTCTTAACACAACTAACATCGTAAGGGCTGTTTTTGAAGCAAAAAACAAACTTTCCGCTGCAAACTTGGCATACTCAACCCAATCATACTTGGCAAAGGGCTTAGCTCGGCTCGCTGTCGAAGCAGCACAGAAAACAGGCATAAACACGATAGGATTCTCCGGCGGCGTAGCCTACAACAAGAACATTATGTTAGCCATAAAAAAGCATGTGGAAAAAAACGGCGTCAAATTTTACGTTCATGAGGTTCTTCCAGCCGGCGATGGTGGAATTTCCTTCGGGCAAACTCTTGCTGTTGCAATTTCGGATGATTATAGAAACTGATTTATGAGGGATAGAGATTTTCGGTAAATGATAAAGCATGTGTTTAGCCATTCCCGCAAGAGTTATTGAGATTCATGGTGATGTAGCTAAGGTTGACTTTGGAGAAGGCGTCCTTCGAGAAGTAAACGTTGCATTGGTGGAGGCGAAGATTGATGAATACGTTTTAGTTCACGCGGGCTATGCTATCCAAGTGATTGACAGAAAAGAAGCTGAGGAGACGCTTAGGTTGTGGAATGAAATTTTGAAATTAGAAGAGCCAAATGTGTAGAGCAATAGGAGTTTTGTGATTGTCGAAAATTTTTAAAGATTGCTTAGTTAAAAGCGTTAAAACTCTGATTCAGGTGGTTGTATTTGAAGGAACTGGCGGGATTTCGTGATCCAGAACTGGCAAAGCAAGTTGCGAAACATATTCGGAAGCTTGCGCCAGATTATCTGACCAAGTTTTGCCACGTTTGCGGGACACACGAGTGGACTATGACACATTTTGGACTGCGTAGCCTTTTACCGAAAAATGTGGAGGTCATTGCTGGACCTGGATGTCCTGTTTGTGTTTTGCCTGCTGCAGAGATTGATGAGGCGGTTGAGTTGGCGTTGAAAGGGGTCACTGTTGCGACTTTTGGTGATGTTTTGCGGGTGCCTGGTTCGGATTTGTCTTTGGCTGAGGCGCGGGCTAAAGGTGGTGACGTGCGTGTTGTTTACGGTGTTGGTGATGCTGTGAAAATGGCGAAAGAAGAGCCAAGTAGAGAATTCGCTTTTTTTGCGATTGGTTTTGAAACTACTGCACCGTTGACGGCGAATGAGGTCTTGAAGGGGCCGCCCAAAAATCTTAGTTTTCTTGTTTCGCATCGTTTGATTCCTCCGGCTATGGAGTTGTTGTTAGGTGTTGGAGATTTGCATATTGATGGATTTATTGCGCCTGGTCATGTTTCGACCATTATTGGTTTGAAGCCTTATGAGGTATTTCCGAGTGCTTATCGTATGCCGGTTGTTGTAGCGGGTTTTGAGCCTTTGGATGTTTTGTTTGCGGTTGATTTGTTGTTGCGGCAGTTGGGAGATAGTGTGGCTAGGTTGGAGAACGAGTATGGGCGGGTTGTGAGGTGGGAGGGTAATGTGAAGGCGTTGAAGCTTATTAGTCAAGTTTTTGATGTTGTTGATGGTGGTTGGCGAGGTTTAGGGCGGTTGCCCTCCTCAGCGCTTACTTTGAAAGACGAGTTTAGGGAGTGGGATGCTCGGGAGAGGCATAGTGTGAGGGTGGAGGTGGGTAGGGATCTTTTGCCTGGGTGTCAATGTCATTTGGTGATGATTGGGAAGATTAAGCCTAGTGAATGCCCTTTGTTTATGGGTGCTTGTACGCCTGAGTCGCCTAGGGGGGCTTGTATGGTTTCGGTTGAGGGCACTTGTCGTATTTGGGCAAAGCACGGTGTAAAGCGGTAGAAGTTGTGTGTTTGGCGTTGCGATAGACCGTTCTGTTTGATTTCTAATAAGTTGTTAGACGGAGTTGTTTGTTGGGAGGGTTGTAAAAGATATAAAGGATTCCGTCTACCGTTTAAGCTTGGCACAGGGCTCGTGGTCCAGTTGGTTAACCCATCGTAGGGGCCAAGAGACGCTTCCCTCACGCGGAAGAGATCGCCGGTTCAAATCCGGCCGGGCCCACCAAAACATAAGTTTTGGTAAATGGTTAAATTTGAGGGCTAAGAATTACGTTGGGTGTCATCGTGTCAAGTAAGGTTTCTGAGATTGCGGGTGCTCTTGTTCGATCTGGATGTTTAAAATTTGGCGCTTTCAAGTTGAAGTCTGGAACTGTGAGTCCCTATTACGTAGACCTCACTTGGCTGCTTTCTTCTCCCAAAGATTTCTGTTGCGTCGTCGACATTGCTACAGAGGAAATTAGAAAAATTATGGCTTCTCATAAGATAGATGGGTTGGCATCAATTGCACTAAAAGGCGCTCTACTTCTACCCAGCATAGCTTGTGGGCTTAACATACCATGCCTTGTTGTGAGAAAGGAAAAGAAAACGTATGGAGTGACTGGAAGAGTTGTGGGAGGAAACGTGGTTAGAGGAGAACGCTTGTTGTTTTTTGACGATGTAATCACAGATGGCAAGTCAAAACTTGAAGGAATTAAGCCTCTTGAACAACTTGGCGTTCGTATCGAAATGGTAATGGTTGTTGTGGATAGGGAACAACGTGGCAGAGAAAACCTTGAAAAATCGGGCTACCGATTACACGCTCTGACGACAATCTCAGAACTCGTTAAATCTCTCTATCAATCATCACACATCTCAAAAGAACAAGCTGATGCGGTTCTAGACTACATCAAAGACAGTTGAGCTCTGGTATTGTTGCTTTTTCTAGGTTTCCGAAACAAGCCAGCTATACACTTATAGCGCGCGCATCTAGACTCTAGCTTTTCTTTTTCACTTTTCTCCTTCTATCATATTTTTTCTTTTTCTTTATTTTGAAGAATTTGCTATATCGTCGCACGTCTTCATGTATAGGTCTTGGAATGTTGGTTCGAGGGAAATAGATATCTGTTCGCCCTTCTGGAGGTATTATCGGATACTTCGGTTTTGTTCCTTTGTAAACTGAACGGTAAAGAAGATAACAATACATGATAAAACACCCAAGAAATGACCCGGCGTACAAAACTCCGAAAATCGAAAATCCAGCCATAACCACATGAACGACTATAGAAAAAACGAAAAAAGGTATGAATATGCAGATTCCTAGCAAAAAGAGAAGCCAATATTTGAATTTTCTCCTCACCGTTTCCCCCAAACAGATTACTACTCAAACCTGCTATTACGTCTTATGCTTAGCAGTTAGTGCCAAAAAAAGACGGTGTGGTTATTTTAGTCTTGGAGGAATCGCAACCGCCGTATGAGTTCGATTGACCCCCTCCATAGCCTGAAACTTGCCAAGGATCCCCGTCAACACATCCATATTCGCAAACTCAATAAAAGCAACCACGTCATACTGCCCCGTAACAGCATGAGCCATCTTCACGTTCTCTATCTTAAGCGCCGTCTCAGCGATTTTCCATGATTTTCCAGCCTCGCAATTAACTAAAACATATGCTTCCACAAACGACACCAAACCTAACTCTACAGAAGAAACATATAACACCTATCATACTCTGTTGGCTTTTTTCCGAGTCAAAACTCAAAAGCATCAATGGGAACCTTGCTGCGATTGGCTAAAGAGTTAAAAAGTAAACCGCAAGCATTAATACACCAGTTATAACCAAGATTAATCCTGCACGAATGAATCCCTTCGATTTCCAAGCATCTTTTCTCATAATCTCAGCAGGACCTACAGTATCGGTGCCATAAACAGCCTCAGCAGTTGCAGATAGAAGTGCCGCTTTCTGGCTCCAAAGATTTATTCCTCCTCTACCTAACAGAAGCAGGAAACCTATTATTAGAAAGATTATTCCTTCAATGAACAAGGCGTCAGTTGGAGAAATTATCTCGTTTGCAGATAACAGTGAGACATTAATGAAATAGACTACAGTAACAACTGATAGAGAAATGCTTGTATATGCTGCGACGTTAAACAGAATATGTCTTTTCTTCATTTTCACTGTCCCGCTGTTGAGGTTACCAATTAGTGGGAGGATCGGAGGGATCGTTGGTTACCCTTTTGTGAGGGATTTTCCTCAGCAGTTTCGGGGTTGCTCTATTTCGGAATAGATTTGACGTTATAGTTAAGCTTTAGTTAGAAAAACTTAAAGATATGGTCGGCATGATTTTGATGCGTTGCCGAGGTAGCTCAGCCTGGGAGAGCACCCGGCTGAAGACCGGGTTGTCGCCGGTTCAAACCCGGCCCTCGGCACCATAATGACCATAACACATTTGGGGTTCTACCTTGACAATCTCTATGTATTTGGAAAAAAGGCGGAGTAAATGATCACAAGAAATTTGATCAGTCTTCTGAGAAAGCTCAATGTCACACAGGCTTATTTTAAGGGTAATCATGCCATAGTCTACGTTGAGGGCAGAGTTTTACCCAAACAAAGGGTCAAGATTGTTGAATCAGAGGAATGGGTTGGCTCATGGTGGAAAGAGCGCAGAGAAAACGTGATAAGACTAGATAATAAAATCGAGGAAAGACATTGGCGTTTGTCTTTAGCGGTTCATGAAGTTGTTGAGAAATGGTTGATGTATGACAGTGTTTGGAAGCTGCCCTATGATATCGCGCACTCAATTAGCAACACAATAGAAAAGAGATGGCACATTAAAAAGTGGGGATCAACATCTTGGAATGCCTACATGAAAAAAGTTGAGCAACTTTGGGAAAAAGACGAAATCTACAAGCAGCTACGCGAAATAGCCAGCAAAAGAGGAATCACCTTAGGAGAGCTAATCAGAACTGTCATCATACCAGAATGGCTTGCCAATCAGAAGAACTCTTCGTGACTGCTGAGCGCGCGCTAGGCGCACGGTTCATTCATATCGGACTAGGTAAAGTGGTTTCGAAGCTTCTTGCTTTCTGTTCGCCAAGCTTGGTCTTTCTATGGTGTCTGGGAATTCTGCTTCGATTAGGGGTTCTTCGCCTGTTTTTTCGGGTTCGATTTCTAGATCGAGTTTAATGGTTTTGGTTGCTTCTGTTGTTTTTTTGGTTTTCATTGT
>JAOUKN010000050.1 GCA_029882515.1 Candidatus Bathyarchaeota archaeon | reverse complement strand
ACCCACCGCGCACGAGATGATGGAGTTGATGATCTCTGGCAAATCTGTGCCTATGGACACCAGTACAAGGCCAATCATAAACGGAGAAATCCTCAGTGCTAAAGCGATTTTTACTGAGTGTTCGACTGCCTTGTCGCTGGAGACCGCCATAAGCACAATTCCTAAGACAAGACCTACTATTGCAACTATCACTTCAAAGGGCAAACGAAAGCACTCCCTGCGAGTGCTCAGTTTGGGACCTGCCAACTATTTAAGCGTTTTTAACGTTTTAATAATTTATAGCGATTTAATACTTATTAACAGCTTAATACTTATAACCGAATATAACAACCAGATATCCACGGATAACTAATCCTACGCCGTATAGTGAGGAGGAACATAAAAACGTCTAAGCCTGGGAAGGCAATTCATATTGTGGATGACCCAGAAAGTATACGCCTACTCGCTGATTTCACAAGGACAGAAATATTACGTTTATTAAGCAAATACCCCATGACAGAAACTCAGCTCTCTGAACAACTGGGTATAACACGAGCCGCCGTCGGCTATCACCTACATCTACTTTTAGATACTGGACTTATAACCATAGAAAAAGTTGAGGCTGAACAACATGGCATTCTGCAAAAATATTACACTCCTATAGCATTTCTACTCATTATTGACCCTGATCTTATACCACGCGATGTCCAAAGATACTTCATCCGAACACAACTAGAACACCTGAGGGGAATGTTTAGCGTCTTCCAATTATACCATCACGTTTCTGAGGTTTCATCAAAAAACCTTGAAAAATTGGCAATAGGGATGTTAAAACAGCTCAAAATTGTCGGGCAAAAACACACAGACGATGTGGCACCGGAAGATGCTGAATCCTTGAGGATAAAGATTTACGCTGAAGCTCTTGCCAACCTCACCAAGCAAAAGGAATGGTGTAGTCTATTTCAGAAATGAGAGGCGAGCGCGACTACCTTTTTCTCTTTCAAAAGCGAAGAGTGTCATAAATTTCATAAGCAATTTGACAACAAGTCATAACGACGAAGTGTATATTGTTGAAAGCCACTGTGACCGAGAAAGGGGCAATTCTTCTAGGAAGGCATGTCGCTTGTGACGCACATGAAGACAAGCCCATAAGAGTTGTTACTCACATTCACGCTGATCATCTTCTTGGCTTACGGCAAAGCTTGAAGAAATGCGAAACAGTGGTGATGACTGCAATTACAAAAGAGTTAATAGATGTCATGAAGAGTCCATTGTTTTTAATGACTGGAAATGTAAAAGCCCTCAACTATAAAGAAGAACTGTGGTATGATGACGAAAAGATTACCCTGTATCCAGCAGATCATATTTGGGGCGCTGCGCAAGTTCTTGTCGAAGACGCTGACCAAACGAGGATAGTTTATACTGGTGATTTTCGTCTTCCAGAGACCCCGATAATCAAATGTGACATCCTTGTTATAGAAACCACTTACGGAAATCCAAGTCGTGTTAGACCTTTTGGAGAACAAGTTGGAGATCTTCTTGTTTCTTTGGTGAACGAGTCTTTGAAGAATGGTTCTGTGTATCTGTTTGGTTATTACGGGAAACTTCAAGAAGCCATGCAGCTTCTGTATAAAGCGAAAGTTAGGGTTCCGTTTATTGTTCCAGAAAGGGTGTTCCACATTTCCAAGATTTGCGAGCGGCATGGTATGAGGTTTGGGAGACACGTTTTGCTATCCAGTAATGCTGAAGCGGAGTTAATGCTACAAAGGGATGAGCCGTGTGTTGCTTTTTATCATATGGGTTCTCGACGGCGTGTGGGAGACGATGCTTTGCGGATTTATTTGAGTGGGTGGGAGTTCGGAAGCCCGTGTCGCCAAGTAGGTGAGAAGGAATATAGAGTTGCTTTGAGTGACCATTGCGACTTCCATGGGTTATTAAGGTATGTAAGCGAAAGTAAGCCGAAACTGGTTATCACTGACAACTATAGATCTGGAGATGCGTATGCTTTAGCAAGAGAAATCAGAAAGAGATTACACATTCCAGCAAAGCCCGTTCCGTAACAGGCGTAACTCTTAAGATTTTCATAAACAGCTTAATAGTAGATTTGATTTGTTCTCCATTTTGAAACCGGTATACACGAAACTTATGATAGCTGGAGGTGTTCTTTTAGTTGTTGGGTTGTTTACGCCCTGGTATTTTTTTACAACGGGTGAAGGAGAATATTATTCTATGACTGCGTTTGGGGGGTCCGTTGTAGATTTTTTCGTTGGTTTCGAGTTTTTTAATCCTCTGGCGGCGTATGTTTCTTTGATTTTTGCCATTGTTACGTTAGCAGTACCATTTATTGTCATAGGTTTGCCAGACAAGAGCAGAAGGAAGTACGGTGGTGTGGTCAGTTGTTTGGGCGCGATTTGTGCGTTGATGAGTATCATTTATTTGCATCTTTGGCTTGGTGAGTTCAGTTTTAAGGAGTCGTTTGTTAGTTTTGGTTCGGGTGAGAGTTGGGGTCCGAGTATTGGATATTTTCTTACTTGGGGGGCTGTGGGCTTTCTTTTTGGGGCTACTTATCTTTCCGAAGGCTTGGTTCAAAAGCCGCGCAACCAGCAGTGATTTTGAACATAATGTTAAATAGGGTGCGATTAGCAAGATACAGCAATTTGAGGTTTGAAGATATGGTTATGAATCTAACTAAGCAAGCACAAAACTTGATTAACGATCCGATTGCGTTTAAGGCTTTGGCCACGACGTCATCTGAGGGAAGGGTGGACTTGATCCCTGTCGGTTCTATGAACGCTCCTGATTCGGACACAATAGTTTTTGCTGCCATATTCGAGAATCTGAAAGAGACTCATGAGAATCTGAAGAAGGCGATGGAGAAAGGCGAGCTCGTCTCAGTTCTAGTTGCAAAGCCTACAGAAAAAGGGATGACTTCAGGATTTCAAGCGAAGTGTAAAGTGATAAATTTTGACACCAGCATCCTAGGGCCTTTCTATCTAGGCATGAGGACATCCGCAAAGAAAATGGGTTTTGAAACATCAGAGATTCAGGGGGCATGGGTTTTGGAGCCTGAAGAGGTTATTGACCAGCCACTCGAACCCAGAGTGCCAAAGACAACCTAAGTTCTGCGAAGCGCGCACGCGCGTTTCACGGGGCTCGCAAATCTTTGTTTAAACTTTGGAACGAAGTCTCCAAAAATGAACCTGTATCTCTTTTCATGCTACCCGATTCTGATGCTGCAGAACAGGCAAGAGAAGCGATAAGAAGCAAGTTGATCAAAAAAGACCGCTGCTTTGTTTTGTCAAAAGGTAATATCGAAGATTGTTATCCTGTTGACATACTAGGCGAAGGAATTGGAAATCCATGTGGTAAAAAGGCTTTCATAAAGACTTCGCTGGAAATAGAACCCCAGCTATTGATGACTTTCCTAAGAAGCGTGAATACACCAAAGATTGGAAAATTACGGTTGGGGAAAAGCAGCCCAACGAGTCAGTGAAGTCCAATGGCATCCAGAATTCAGGAGAATTCTTGAGAGCATTGTGTCATTATCTTGAGAGAAAGTCCGTCACACATCACGCTTCCCTGCGATGAAGTCTTCTACCCATTGCCTTGCCACATCATCTGGAATCTGTATAGGCGGATGCTTGAAGGCATAGGAAGAGATGCTGGTTAGTGGACCACTTACCCCTCTGTCGAGAGCAAGCTTCACCGCTCTAACAACGTCGATGACTACTCCTGCGCTGTTTGGCGAGTCCTCTACCTGTAGTTTTGCGGTAACTGTAACTGGAAGATTTCCGAACTTTCGGCCCTTAATCCAGACATAACAAATCTTCTTATCGCCTAGAAACGGAACATAGTCGGATGGACCAATTCTGGTAGGAACTTCATAAGGCACCATACTCGTCACAGCCTCAGTCTTACTGATCCGCTTCGTCTTTAACCGTTCTTCAACAGTCATGTTCTCAAAATCAGTGTTCCCACCTAAATTCAACTGATACGTCTCTTCCACCACAATGCCACGGTCGACACACAACTTAATCAAGTTCCGATGAAGAATTGTAGCCCCCAACTGACTCTTTATATCATCCCCTGCTACAGGTAATCCACTTTTCCTAAACTTCTCACCCCAGTCAGGATCCGAGGCAATAAACTCGGGTATGCAGTTCACAAAGGCACAATTTGCATCAACCGCAGCTCGTGCATAGTAGCGAGTCGCTTTGAAGCTGCCAACAGGAAGAAAGTTTATCAGCAAATCCGCCTCCACCTCTCGAAGAACCGCGGACGCATCAACTGAGCCCAACTTCTTCTCATCATAAATTCTGAAAGACTCCTTCATGTGAGGAGCAACGCCGTCAAAAACTGGTCCAGAGAACACGTTTACGCCTAGTTTGGGCACCTTCGCAAATCTCGCACACGAATTTGGCTCTACAAAAATAGCTTCCCCAAGGTCTCTTCCGATTTTCTTTTCGTTAACATCAAAAGCAGCCACAAACCGTATGTCACAGATATGGTAGCCTCCAAAATTGACATGCATCAACCCTGGACACTTGGTATTATCAGTCACGTTTTTATAATATTCGACACCTTGAACCAGAGCCGCTGCACAATTACCGACACCAGCTATTGCAACTCGAATTTCTGGCAAGTTTCATTTCCTCCTCGCAAGGTCCTAAACAAACACTCTCGCTTTATTACTCAAATCCTATTTAATTTTGCCAGAACCTAACGTTATGTCGACAATATGTTAACTATGTTTACTTCTGGTCACGAGATAGACTCCCGTAAAGATTAGAAGTCCCCCTGCGAAAATGGTCAAGGTTAACTCTTCCCCGACAAATGTTACCGCGAATAACACTGTGACCAACGGTTCTGCAAATAGGAATGAACTAGTCACTGCAGCTCCTACTTGCTTTAACACGTAGAACCAGATATAATACCCTACTAACGAGCAAGTCAAGGATAAGAAGAGAATTGCCAGCCAGCTGTAAAGGCTCATTGTGAAGATTTGGTGAAGAGAGTTTTCAGCCCACGCAAAAGGGATTAGACACAATCCCCCCAGCATGGTTACGTATGCCACTACGAGAAAGGGATTATACCTCTCCATTATCTTCTTTCCCAAGAGGCTGTACGTCGCCCAGAGAACTGGGGTCAAGAGCAAAATCAAGCTTCCAAGAAGGAATTCTCTGTTGTTCGAAACGCTCAACGTGCCCCCTGTAATGACAATGAAGGCACCTGCTGCAGCTAATCCAATTCCAAAAATCTGCCTATTCATCAGATATTCCTTGAATATATTCGCAGAAAGGACAGCGATGAAAATTGGCGCGAGAAGACAGACAAAGATCGCTGCAATGGATGCTCCTGCCATCTGAACTCCTGTGTATTGAGCAGTGAAGAAAAAGGTCGTACCCGTGAGAGCGAGAAGCAACAGTGTTGGAGCGTCTTTCTTTTTCACCAGAAGTCTGTAATCTTGTTCTGTGTTTTTCTTAATGAAGAGTGCAACGAGGAAGAGCCCACCAGCTATGAGAAACCTGAAGGTTGCTATAGAAATTGGGGTCAATCCCTCTCTTAACGCTATCTTGACAATCACAAATGAACTTCCCCAAAAAAATATCAGGATTACCATTAGAAAAGCATTGAAGAGACTTATTGTTTTAGCCGTCATATCAGGGAGTAACTCTCTCGCCCGGCCTAAAAAGATTGTTTGAAAATAGCAATCAATAGAACTCAGCAGCTATATGGGCACATGCACACGCTAAAGGATCTGCAGCCTTCATAAGAATTGTAAGCGTACACGCGATTCGATAGGTTCCTTTGTTTCCCAATGCTTCAATTATCTGGCATAACTTGTTTTGTACTAGAAGACAGTTAACATTGGCACGGGTCAGATGATCCTTTTCCGAAATTTCCTACCGCAGTAAGCAAATCATCGACTCTAATCTTTAAGTCTCCATTGATATCTAGAATAGGCTCATATTTGGGATCTCCATAGTCACTTCCAAAAGCCAGTGCGATAGTCAAGATATCATCTACCCTTACTTTTCCATCACTGTTCACATCGCCTTGAATAGGCGGGTACGCGGTCATAAGGGGATAACGATCGATGTTGTATTCGTCAATAACGTAAGGGGTGTCTCCTATTCCATCTCTACCCGTTTCATTCTGATACAAGCCACTATACGCGTCCACTCCAGAATAGTCACTCCAGTAATTGCCTCCTGAAGGATAGTCATCATCCCATGTGCTTTCATACAAATCTGGAGGTGGGGGTTCTGCCACTGCAACTGAATTGTCTATAAAGTCATTGTGGTAAACAACCAAATGCCAAAAAGGATTGCCATAGCAATATATACCAGCTCCATTCAAGGTGAAGACATTTTCTACAATACTCATGTTTCCTCCTGGCCCATTGTATAATCCACCTACTCCGACACTGTTATTATAGAACCTGTTTTCTTGAATCACCGCATTATCAACCTCATAGAGATAAATACCCCCGCCATTGGAGTAGATCTCATTATGAGACACAAAAACCTCTTCACCGCCAGTCATGTAAACTCCACGAAGATTATTTGTCAATATATTATAGCTGAAGTTGCAACGATTAAATGTTCCCAACCCCCAAAAGCAATTGATAACCTTGTTGTTGACTACGGTGCTGTTAAAACCTCCTGCTATCCCACCTAGAGATGGGGCAGACCGGTTACCCTGCACTGTGAATCCTGAAAACGTTACATTGTAAGCTTCGATGTTGACAATAGCGGGTATTTCCTCCACATTTCGGGTGATCACCACCTCATCTCGGCTTTCCCCTACAACAGTTAAAGTCTTGCCTATTGTAATTCGTTCGTCATATGTTCCTGCTTTAACATAGATGGTGTCTCCAGAAATTGCGGCATTGATAGCTTCTTGTATGGTGTGGAAGTCTGCGGGACCATCATCATCCACAATCCAAGTAGTAGGCTCTGCGGCAGCCAGTCTAGTATTAAATTTCAGTGCTAACACGCATGCCAAAAGCAGAATCAGCACAATTGGGGCAGATACTTTGATCCTCATTCTTCTCATCCTCTACGCTAAATACGCAGTTCAAACATTTAAGAGTTCAGAAACACAGTTCTATTCAAAATAGAAGATTCTTCCTCAAATCTTTTGCTTGACATAGCATTCTATTCTAGATCAAGAGAGAAAGGCTAGGAAGTCACTAAAATGTGTCATATGTGGAGAGCTGGGAACTTCAGCACAAAAAACATCCATCACTCGAGGAGTGAGACGAAGATGCTTCTATGTTCAACATACACCAGAAGTCTCTAAGAAGAAGTGGTGTTATCTTGGCTCTCATGAAAAACTGCCTGCAGAATTCAAAGAGCTTCTTATGTACAAGAATTATACACACCTCAGTAGCCGGAAAACAAACCGTAACCGGAAAAGAAGATATCTCTTTGCTTTCATGAGAACTGTAAATATATGCAAAAAGACTTATACAGTCCTGACTATTACAATGTGAGCTAAGTCATCTAAGAAACAATATGAAACTGGGGATGAAGAGTTGGACGTTACTTATGAACCCTTTCAAAAAGTTGCAATATTAGAGTGTACCCAATTCCCAACACCGGACGACCTAGCAAGATTTGCCAATATCGCAGCAGGAGGAAAAACGACAGGTCTTTACTGGGCTGAAGGAGTTGCCTTTATCTATTTTCCTGTGCCAACCACAACTGAGATCACTGCAAAGAGCCTTATCGAAGAGAAGAAGATTTATTGGGCATTTGTAAGTTATGCGCTTATGCCTTCGTATCGCCCCTTGATCGAGACTAAAGAAAAAATCATCGTCCCAGTCCTTAACATGTCTACAAGTTCTCTTTTCCAGAAAGTGGCTCAATGGCTAAAGAATCGTGAAGGCAAGGCTACCTAGAAACAATTGTATGGATATCTCTCGTGAAAAGGAAGGCATTCACATATTCTTCGAAACAGTTATTTTTCTTTAGATATTGTCCATACTTGACTAAGGCTGCCATTGCCCGAGCAGCATCTTCTGGTGATGAATAAGATGGAATTCCTAGTTTATCAAATCTAGATCGAATATACAAGGCCATTTCAGTCTCGCCTATGGCACAGGCTGCAATAGGTTTAGTGTAGTTCTTTGACAGATTTGCCACTCTATCAATAAAATCTTCTTGCAGTGAAGGAGTATGATGCATTCCAAGCAAAAGGATTCCATGTATTTCAGGATCATCGAATACTATCTTAGTGCTTAACTCAAACATTTCAGAAGTCACTGACCCTGTAAGATCGACTGGGTTCAAGTTTGTTGCGAAAGAAGGGATTTTCCTTTCTTTCTTCAGTTCTTCAAACTTCTGAACAGTCTCATCAGAAAAACTTTTCACAGTAAGCCCTTTGGACTCGCTTTCATCCACTGCCATGACGCCTGGTCCACCCGCATCCGTGATTACAGCAACATTTTTTCCCTCCGCTGGTGGTTGAAACGCAAGTGCTTTGCCTACGTCGAAGAACTCCTCCATGTCCTTCACTCTTATGACGCCGACTTGCTTGAAAACGCTGTCATAGATTTCGTCGGAACCAGCAATGGCTCCGGTGTGGGACATCGCAGCTCTCGCTCCAGCTTTGGTTTTTCCTGTTTTAAGGGCGGCTATAGGCTTCTTCTTCGTAACCTCTCTTGCAACTTTCATGAATTTTCTTCCATTCTCTATGCTTTCAGCATAAAGGAGAATGACCCTTGTTTGGTCGTCATATAATAGGTAATGAAGCATTTCGGACTCGTCTACATCACATTTATTTCCAAAACTCACAAACTTGCTGACCCCTAACTGTTTGCCAGCCAGATAGTCTAGTGCTGAGACGCCGAAGGCTCCACTTTGGGTGACGACGGCTATGGGGCCGGTCATAGGGCGAGGAGTAGCAACGACTTCATCTCCTGTGCTAAGAACTTTTGTCTCGGGCAAAAAAAGCATATCTACGCCAGTTTGGGAATCATAGACTCCCAAACAGTTGGGTCCAAGGATTCGTATTCCCGCTTTTTTTGCGACGCTTATTACTTTTTCCTCGAGCTTTTGATTGCCAACTTCACTGAAGCCCCCGCTGATTATTACGGCCACCTTCACTCCTTTGAAGGCTGCTTCTTCCATGACTTTGGGGACTTCTTTTGCTGGGATCACGATGACAACAAGCTCAACTTCTTCCTTAATTTCAGCAATTGATGAATGGCATTTAAACCCAAGGATGATCTCCTCATGGAGGTTTACTGGATACAACTCTCCTTGAAATAAGCCTCTTCGTTTGTTGTCGACAAAATTCTTGAAGATGACATGACCAGCCTTCATAATTTTTCGTGAAGCACCTACAACTGCAACTGATTTTGGGTCAAAAAACAGATTCATTTGCCGAATAATTGGCTCCAATTTAATCCCTTCTCACTGCGCGCCGCACTTTGCAGATATTCCTTGTTCAGATATTCAAATTTTACCTTTCGTTGGTGTAGAAAGTCTTGCGATGACAATCGGCTTGTGTTCTACTTTGTCAAGCATCTCCCAAGAGACCCCAGTTAACGGAGCATTGAATCTTTCTGCCATATCCCAGATAGTTCTTCCAGCGCCAACTCCCCGAGAACGGTTGGCGATTTTCGCGATTTCAAGAGCTTCCTCGGTCCTCATTTGAGAACCCGCAATTGCAATTGGTGTGGCTCTTTGTTTCATCCTGAAGAATCTTCCAAATGCGTAGGCCAAGATACCTCCAAAAGAGTGTATTCCCTTGATAGGTTTGGGACGTGGAGTAAAATGGAAACCTCTTAGGGAATATGTTTTATCGGTATCCACGATCATTACCATCACATCTTTTCCCAATGTCGACTTTATGTGGTCGCGAATCTTTTGTGCTGTTTGGTGAGCGTTTTTTAGAGGGAGACTAATATAGGCGTATGGTAGGTTGCTTCCGTCGATTCCTCCTTCTGAGCTATGCATTAGGGCCTTCAGAAGACCCGCATGTTGTAAGGCTACTTGCTTGTGAATGCTTCCTTCCTTCACTGGATATGTTCTGCAGCGGCGAATGGTGTTCTTTCTTAGATGACATAGCGGTCCCAAGATGTAACCCCAAACATAACGCATCCAATATCGTGCGAGAACACGTGGCAAGCGGCTTGCTTTGATATGCTCTTCATCAATAAGGTTACCTAACGCAGTGGAAATGGCTTTTTCAGAAATGGTTACAACGTCTCCATCCTCGATCTTGTATTTTATAGAATCGCTTATCTTCTGAAGGTAGCCTTCTCCTGGCTTCCAGTATGAAGTTGTTATAACTGTTTTCTTGTATTTGCTAGGCACTTGTATCACGCGTGCATTTTCATGGCTCAAGACGGAGTCTACTTAGATACGTAAGATTCACCATTAATATACCACTCCAACTACATTTATGAGAATGGAAGCCTCTGAGGCAAGCTGTAATGTCTCAAAAATCTGAACCTCCATCAGACTCCGATATCTATAAACTTCTTCTAGAGGCTTCAAAAAAGAAAAGAAAGGAGAAAAGAGCCCAACTCCTCCGCCCAATCGGCATAAAAGAATTCTTTGAAGAAGGCAGCATAAACATAGACAAAAGAACGTGCGAAGGCGCCGAATGTAAACTTTGTATTGACGTGTGTCCAACTAGCGCGCTTTATTGGAAGTCAGGGGAGGTTGGCATAGTGGAGGAATTATGTGTATTTTGCACAGCCTGTGTCTCCACTTGTATCGTCGACAACTGCATTCGAGTGAGCAGAAAGCGTCCGAATGGAGAAACCGAGAAATTTGGCACACCAAGAGATGTTTTACTGCTTCTGGGGGCTATAGGTTCCAAAAGAAGGATAAGCATGATAAAGACTCGTTTTCCAATGATGGAGACTTTGTAAAACCTCTAATGATAAATACCTGTAACCATTAACTATCTTCGACTTGGACTTCATTGAAAACGAATGGAGAGATAGCTGGTTAAGAAGCTCAAGTTGACGTACTCAAGACAGGCGTGTGAACATTCAGCCTGCCAAGGCGAAAACATAATGTCCTGTACTGGCTTGAAGGTAAAAAGCCGAAAACCGGTGAAGGCACCTATGTGAGCCACAACGCAGAAGTGATTGAGAACATAATAATTGGAAAACAATGCGTAGGCATGGCGAGGTGTCACGGGTTATCAAAGATCGTGCACGAGTTACAAAAACCTGTACACCGTACTCGCATTAAGATATCTCCGAAACCAGAAATAACCAAACAAGAAGGACATTGACCGATGGAGATAAAAGGATCTATAGCCTTCAGCTTCGTCGATTGGGACGGAAGAGTCTCCTCTGTCTTTTTTCTCCCCTACTGCAATTTTCGATGTCCCTTTTGTCATAACGTCACTCTCGTTCTCCATCCTGAAAAGGAGGAAACAACCCCCATTGAACAAGTGGAAACTTGCTTGAACCAACGACAAGGTTGGATCGACGGAGTGTGTATCACAGGTGGGGAACCTACTCTTCACAGTGACTTGCCAGATCTCTGTTCAAAGATAAAACGATTAGGTTTCTCAGTTAAGGTGGACACAAACGGGACCAACCCAGTGCTGGTCAAAGAACTCATCGAAAAAGAACTTGTTGACTACATAGCCTTAGACATCAAGGCTCCGCTGACTGTGGAGAAATATTCGAGGGTAACCGGTATAGATGCGGAGAAACTTCTTGGAAAGGTAAAGGAAACTGTTGAAACTTTGCTGAGGTCCAGAGTAGACTATGAGTTCAGAACCACTGTAGTTCCCACGCTCCATGTGAAAAAGGATATAGAAAAGATATGCCGTAGCATAAAAGGGTGTAAAAAATATGTTTTGCAGAAGTTTGATGTCAGTTTAGGAAAGGAAACTCTAAACCCGGATTTCAATAGGTTGAAACCTTTCACGGATGTCGAGATGAGAACCTTTCAAACTATAGCTAAGAAATTTCTTCCGAACACAAAACTAAGATAGCTTTCGGTCAGTTTCTCAATCTAGTTTCGTTTTTCTAATGCCCGGTTCAATATCCCGCCTTAGCTAATATCTGCTTTACTGAATTGTATGCAGGAGATGTAGACGGTAACTTCCACAATGATTTTCCGGACAGAACGTATTCTTCAACCTGTTCGTCGTAGGCTATTTTGCCCAAGTAATCAAGTTGGGTAGCCTCTTTAGCCTTCGTTTTCATGTGCTCCGGAAACCTGAACCCCCCAATAACATAGAAATTGCTGAAGTTGACGCCCACTTCTCTGGCTATTTTATAGGCTCGTTGTACATGGTCAAAGGATTTTTTGGACGGGCCGATTATATCGAAGATGTCGTCCACTTTTGATGCAATTCTCCGGTTAAGGTGCTCTATGCCTGCTGGTGAGTCAATGAGCACGTACTTGTAGTTTTTCGTTAAACCTTCTAGGGCTCCCTTTAGTGCCGCGTCTGGTAGACAGTAGCAACCTTCGATGAATTTTGTTCCGACAGCGATGAGATCGAAAAACTCGCTTTCGTACAGTCCATCTGCCCATATTTGACTCTCAATGCGTTCTGAAGGTGGAATTCCAATGGTGGTGCCACCTTTTTCTAAGAAAGTTTCTATCACCAATTCCGAAATTGTCTTTTTCCCAGACTGGCTGAGGTCAACACCAACCATTTCTCCGAGATTTTGATCTGGATCGACATCAACAAGCAGAAGCGGGGTCTCTTGGATTTCGATAAAGTGCTTTGCCATCAGCGCAACAAAACTTGTCTTACCAGTTCCACCACGACCCATTGTAACAATTCTTTTCAAATAGTTTCCTCACAGCTTTGGTTTGTGTAAATATTCATTCTCTGTTTTGTAAACTTTGCGAGAAGTTCGATGTATGTGTTTCTGGTGGGGGTGTATTGCGTGCACGCATTAGTCGGCTTGTTGAAGACTGTAGTAGTAGTATGTTTGTTCAGTTGCATGAACCCAAAATACATGTTCGGTTTCACATGCCCAAACAGTCACAAAGCCAAGATCATCTTTTACGTTCTGTATTTCCTGTAGAAATGTTGACCAATCCACTATCTGGTGGAAAACGTCACCTTCTGCAATTTTTTCTGCTTTAAACTCTGCAAAACTCATGAAAAAATATTCTACAGAGTACTCGTTGCTTCTCAATTCGCCAATTTTCTCTTCTAAAGCCGATGGTTCCGAACCAAATAGAAGTCCACCTATTATCACCAAGGGTACAAATATTAAAATGAGGACGAAAAGAAAAATGTTCATCTTACTCAAACTTTCAACACCTTAAC
>JAOUKN010000163.1 GCA_029882515.1 Candidatus Bathyarchaeota archaeon | reverse complement strand
AAATGCATGGATAATCAGCCGCAGCTTCTAAAAGAAAGTCTACTGGATTGGCTTCTTGAAAAAACGAACCCTTCCGTTCGCTACTTTACGCTGAGAGACCTCCTCGGCAAAGGTGAAGATGACCCGCAAGTGGTTGCTGCAAAACAAGCTATTTCAGCATCCAAGGTAGTGAAGAGAATCTTGTCAAAGCAAGATCCAGAGGGGTATTGGGAAGAACCAGCGAATCCTTACCATCCCAAGTACAAGTCTTCTTATTGGCAGATAATGGCGCTGGGTCTGTTGGGAGTGGACAGAAGTGATGAAAGAGTCATAAAAGCCTGTGAATACGTTTTTCAGTTTCAGTTGGATGAAGGCGGCTTTTCGAGTTACACTCCTGAACGGTCGTTGAAAGAATATGAGTGGTTACACGAAAGGGGAAAGAAGTTGCCTTCGCCGAATGAGTGGGTGTCAGCCATTGTTTTTGAGCATCAATATTCGTGTCTTACTGGCAACATGGCTGCAGCGTTGATTAGAATAGGATACGCGAATGATCCGAGAGTGAGGAAGGCTTTGGAATGGCTTGTAGAGATTCAGAACAAGGACGGCGGATGGTTCTGTCCCTACTGGCGAGCACACGTTAAAGACACGCATGGATGCTTTTACGGAACGATTTGTCCAATCGAAGCTTTCAGTGAAGTGCCGAGAAAGAATCTGACAAAGGAAATGGAACGAGTAATAGAAAGAGGGGCCGAATTTCTTCTTATGCATCGTCTCTTTAAGGCGGATCACCACGACTATAGAGTAATCAAACAATCATGGCTAAAGTTTGGTTTTCCATGGTTTTATGGATACAACATACTAAGGGGATTGGACGTTTTAACTAAGCTTGGTTACGTGAAGGATGAACGTTTAAACGACGCTGTTGAGATTCTGTTGCAGAAACGACAAGGCAATGGGGCGTGGATTCTGGAGAGCGCGCCCATTGGAAGGATGCAGACTGATATAGAAGCGAAGGGCAAACCTAGCAAGTGGATCACCCTCATTGCTTTAAAAGTATTGAAACGTCTAGGCTCAGCGAAACAAAAATTATAATCAAGATGATAGTTTGTCCCTTAACTATACATCATTGTTTTACAGCGCTTACCGTTCTCTTCAAAAGCAGTTGAGCTGCCTCTTGTGTTGACCAGCCGCCCAAACCGCAATCGGGACCAGCAAAGGTCATCATTTCTCCGTATTTTTCCTTGGCGTTAATAAATCGTTTTCTTATGGCCCCTTCGCTCTCAACCAGCTGTTCAGCGGTTGGTTTCGTGATGCCCTTATCGCAAAGTTCCGCGATTATCGAGTCTATGTCTGTTCTTGATATTCCAACTCTGATTTGCTTGTCCGCACTGTCTAGCATGTTCTTTGATACGCTTTCGATGTTTTTAGGGGAGGCAGCATACTCGAATGACAACACGTCAAGATTTTTGACGTCCAATATGTCTCGAACCCTTGATGGAGAGTGAAGATGAATGTGCCTTATCACTCCTTTAAAATCGAAGGCCTTTTCCAAGACGTCTAGAAGTGTATCTGTGTCAGCGGATATGTCTTGAAATCCGAAGCTTGGCTCGTCAAGCGCTATCACTTCTGTCGTAACGTATTTTGAGTTTAGAATCGAGTTTTCCGCAAACAATCTCACGGTTTCTGCAAACATTAAGAGAACGTCCTTGTAGGGGGTTGTTCCAATCTCTTTCAAATATAACTCTAAGGGTCCTGTGACGCAGACACGAAGCGACACTTTGCTTCCAGTCTCTCTATAAAGTCTCTTAGCTTCCTCTCCAATCACGTATATTTCAGGTATAACTGCGTTTTTTTCATCAACTATGTACGTGCCCTTATCCATTGCATTATGAACGACGTCAGCAAACTGTTTGTGCATGTCGTAGTGCTGAGGGTAATTAACAACGTCTAAACCGGCGTTCAGCTTTTTTCTGAAGGAATCAATTATAACTTGATAGAAATTGTTCAGCAAGAATTCGTCCTTTTTTATATTCCTTCCATTTATGATGGCGTCTCTTGCAAGAACATACGCCTTATTGAATAATCTCCTGCTTATATTCGGGGGTAGTGGAAAGCTTCCTATGTCATCTATGAGGATGTTCATACATAGAGAGTTTAATTGGGGAGGAATTTAAAACTAACCTTGCTTTTTGGAAACCAAAGGGCTTCTTTCTAGGAGGGACAAGGATAAATACTCCTTTTACAAACATTATCTATGGGTTAAACTATTAAGTCATAGGAGAAAGAAAATCGTGAGGAGAATCTTCTCTGGCATAATGCTGACTCTGGTTCTGATAGGTGTGTGGACTTTGGCGTTCAAAATTGAGTCTGTCAAATCAAATCCTGCACTAATAGTGGTTCCAGATGATTATCCAACAATTCAAGAAGCCATAAGTGCAGCAAGCGACGGAGACACCATCTATGTAAAGGCTGGAACATATCATGAGAATGTTATTGTGAATAAATGCGTGTCACTTATTGGAGAAGACAAAGAAACAACCGTACTCAACGGCGATGAGGCTGCAACCGTCATCCAAGTAGTCGTGAGCTGCGTCACCATAACTGGATTTGAAATCAAGACAAAAAGTTACAAATGGAGCGAAGATGTTGGCATTTATGTTGAGAACACTCTCGACGTAAACATAACCAACAACAACATGATCACCAAAGGAATTGGAATCTATCTGTACAACAGCTGTCGCACCACTGTGGTTGGGAATGCGCTAACTAACAACTTTATTGGATTGGATATTGAGTTTTCTGATTTCAACACGGTTAGCAACAATAGCATATCCAATAACATAGGGGCAATCTATCTAGGAAGTTCTTGCAGCAATTTGATTAAAGACAATTCCATAGTCAAAAATGAATTGGGAATTGAGCTTAACGGCAGGTGGAACGACATACACAATAACATTATCATTCTAAATAAGCTTCATGGCGTCTGGCTTGCAGATGCTGACAATAACACCCTTACCCGCAATACTGTAACAAATAATGGAATTGGAATCCAATTAAGGGGCGATAATAACACTATTGCAGAGAACACTTTTGCTTTCAACGAATGCGGTCTCTTGCTGCACGAATCTTGTGACAACAAAATTTGGTATAACAACTTTTTCGAAAACAGACATCAAGTAGATTCTGTCAAGTCCTATAATGTCTGGGATGATGGCTACCCCTCTGGGGGCAACTATTGGAGTGACTTCAAAGGCGTAGATAAACATAATGGTCCTTACCAGAATAAGACAGGTAGTGATGGAATAGGGGACACGTCTTACATTATTAGCAAAGACAACAATGATCAGTTTCCATTTTTGAAACCACTTCTTGCCCATGAATATGACCTCGCCGTAACGGTATGGGCTCCCACAT
>JAOUKN010000162.1 GCA_029882515.1 Candidatus Bathyarchaeota archaeon | reverse complement strand
ACTCCAATAGACGATATCGTCACTTTCATAACAACTGCAAAAACACATGGTCTTACACCCTCAAGAATTGCAGAGAAACTCCGACAGAACAATTGGACTCGCAAACAAGGAGCTTTTGGCAATCTTGTATTACTTGTATATTCCGCCTACGAGGAGGTTCTGCTGGAACATGGAAAAATCGATTTTGAGGACATGATTAACAATGCAGTTGATGAGCTGGACAAAGACCAAAACTTGAGAGCCGATGTGTATGACCACATACTGATCGATGAATATCAAGACATCAGTGCTCAGCGGTACAAGCTAATCAAGAAGGTGATGGAACGCAATCCAAAATGCAAATTGTTCTGCGTTGGTGACGATTGGCAAAGCATAATGGGGTTCTCCGGTTCCAACCTCCACTTTTTCGTCAACTTTGGGCAATACTTCGAAAATCCTGCGATAACGAAGATCTCCACTAACTATCGCAACATAAAGACAATTGTTGATGCAGGAGCAGACCTGATCAAGAACAACACAAGTTGCCAGATACAGAAGCCTACAGTGGCAAATCGAAAAGATGTGAAGCCGATCAGAATCCTTAGGTCACCCCATAAAGAGGAATATGAAAGAAACTATCATCGCCAAACAGCCGAGGACTGCCTAGGCCGTATCATCAACTACATTCAGAATGGCTACTCGCCCAGAGACATACTTGTACTCAGCAGATGTATGCGCACAAAAGTTGCGGGCGGATACAGATTCATTTCAAATGTTAGGGCTTTCGTAAAGAAGGCTCAAGAACTTGGCATAAGACTTGCCCATGAAAATATAGATTCACAAAATAGAGTAAGACTGCTCACTGCCCACAAGAGCAAAGGATTGGAAGCTAAAGTTGTCTTCCTTCTCAACGTAACAAAAGGCACCTATGGGTTTCCCTGCGAGATAGAAGACCCATCCATCCTAGAGCCTGCCAGAGAAAACTATCCTCCTCAAGACTCAAAAGAAGAAGAACGAAGGCTGTTTTACGTGGCAATGACCCGGGCTATGGAAGACCTCTACATCTACACATGGGAACCAGCAATGAGCGAGTTTCTTGAAGAGATCGCAGACTATACGATTGAAGAACGCCTGAGTTATTAGGTATTAGCGTGTGCTCTCTCTCACGTGAATGTTTTCACAGCTGGTAACTTGCTTAGGTAAACTTTGAACTAATTGTAGGGACAATCCAAACGGTGAGTCTCGATGATATATAATGAGTCTTACGACGTAAGATATTTTTAGGTAGTACACGTGTTAGTTAATGGTGGTGAGAACTTTTGGGGAGACCCTCTTCACAACCAACGGTCGCCACTCTGGTTGAGAAAACTGGAGGCAAATTTTGTTCAGAATTTAATAGATTCTGTTTCCTTACGCAGGTGGAACCCGAAGTAAAAGATTGGCTTTTCAAGCTTCAAGACAAGAAGAGATTGAACATAGCACTTAAAGCATTCAAGGCAATAGATCAACAAATGCAGATAGGTGCCGATGTACGAGAAGTCGTAGGACAAGTACTCAGAGAAATAAGAGATGATTTCGGAAACGTCAAAGATGACATGAGCCTCATAGTCAGTGATGTAAGAGAGACTATGGATAAGTCGGTGAAAAGCTATCTGCAGAACATAGTAGAGCAAGCAAAAACAGCCAAAGAGGAAACTCAAAAATTTGTTAAGCAGACTGTGGAGGATCAAGTAACTCACGTTGTGGAAAAGGTGGAGCTTCTCCTCAAACAAGGCGAGAGCATTGAAGAAATCCAGCAAGCATTGAAAGAGGATACTGAAAAGTTCGTAAAGAGCCTGATAACTGATCAAATGGGACTAGTTGTTGACAAGATAGAAACACTCCTAAAACAAGAGAAGAGCATCGAACAAATACAGAAAGAATTGAAAGAAGATACAAAGAAGTTTGTGAAGGAAATAGTTGAGGAACAAGTCAAAACACTTGTGGAAAAAGTAGAAATTCTGCTGAAGCAAGGCAAGACGATGGATGAAATTGAGAAGGAATTGAGGCTTGCTTTAGGTGGATTGGAAACTGCTGTGACTGGAATAACTGCTATTTCACAAAGCTTCAAGATTGCGGGAGTCAAGGGGGAGGCAGCAGAATTAGAACTTCTGGGCATGATAAATGAAGCATTCCTAGCGAGCAAGAATGTTTCTATTGAACCCTTGGGAGGGCCTGATGCCACCGATGTTATTGTTAAGTTCAGTTACAAAGACTTAGAGATTGGCAGAGTATTGATAGAAAGCAAGGCAAGCGGTACATGGAGTAATGCTTTTCTTGAACAGGTCAAGAGAGACATGAAACGCTATGGTATTGCAACTGCCATATTATCGGTCCTAAAAACACCAAGAGGGGCTAAAGTTAAGGGTTATATGATTGATGACACTCTTGGAATCGTAATAATTACAACACCTGAGATGGCTGTTTCTACGCTAGCAATGTTCTATGACATGTATGTAGAGAATTACAGGCTAGGAAAGAAAACAATAGATCTGCAGGCTATAATGGACAACAAAGACATCCTATATCACATTAATGATAATCTTGAATGTTTGAATGACTGCAAAAAGATCAATGATTGCATCGACAAGTCACAGAGAGATGTCCACAGACATGTTGCTAACATAATGAACAGACTGAAAGGAAACAATGAAAAAATAGCCCTCATACTATCAAAACATGGAAAAGCAGTCGAGAGTTAGTTCGCGTGCACTTCAGCAATTCATATTCAGTGTTCACAAAAATTATTGCCTGACCGTTTATAATTTTTTTATGCAAATGGAAGAAAGAATTCTCTTGTGGTGCCATCTTTGAATAAAAAGCGTCTCAAAAGTATACGCGGCAAAAGAGATGAAGAATTGCGAAAGTTGGAATTAAGACACATCCAAGAAGCATTACAAAAAGACGAAGGGAACACGCTGAGACGTTATTTAGACAAAAAACTTAGAAAGGAATTGTGCATGTCTACACGCAGGAAATTGGACGATTCAAAAATTCGACTATCAAAACAGGTGTGCCCGAGATGGGACCAGTCACTGCAGAGTTTCATAGTCTATCATTGTGCATACCATGACTTTAACCCTCATCCGAAAACAATCCAAACCAAATGTCTCAAGCTAAACTGCGCACATCTGACACTTCAGAAAAGGAAAGAAATTATTGTCAAGACTTTGCAAGAAGCGGTTGACTTTAAAAATAGACTTGCTAGCATTCGAATAGAATAGGTAAAATCAGGATATCGCCTTATCAAAAACCAGGTCCATTAAATGCGCCTGCGCAATCTAAGGTGCTCAATTACAAATGCCTTTCAAGTTCAAACTCCTGGATATGTTTTTGTTATTCTTCTGCTGCTTCCGTGTCTTCTAGGTCTATTTCTGATTCCCAGAGTTCGGCGCAG
>JAOUKN010000161.1 GCA_029882515.1 Candidatus Bathyarchaeota archaeon | reverse complement strand
TATGACTGCTAGTAAATGGGTATTCAAGTTTCCTTCTAGGATTTCTTTGGTTTCAGCGCAGCGTGCGCGCTCAGCATTGCACCAGAGGTGCCAATTAAGCCGATTCCTACTATGCCTACCACCGTGGCAATTCCCGTGTGGTTTTCTCCCAAAACCGGTTCTCCTGCAACCATCAAAAAGGCACCAATCAAGCACAATGAGAGCCCTAACACAAATGAAACATATTCCCAACGCACTATGACATCCTTCCTCTTGTCTAACTAGCATCTTATTACTTCGCTTCAATTTTTATGACTTGCGGAAGAAACTTCAATTGTACATTATTTGCACTGGGCAATAGGATAATGAGGTTATCCTTCTTTTTTCACTGGGAAAAATGGTGTTTGTATGCATGCAATACATGACCGAAACCCCATTTCTGAGAAGAGATTCCACGCATGCTTATCAAAAGAGCTAACAACAAATGAGAATTTGAGGTTTGACTTTCAACTCAAAGTTATGTTTTCTCTTTGTTTTTGAGTAATACCTGTGTAAACAGGAGCACTAATCCTAGTGCCAGTCCGTAAACGATTGCTCTATTCAGCGGTTGTGACCACCCTGTCTCCAACAGGACTGGAAGATAGTTCAGAGTTCCATGTAGAGCTGCAACGAGATAGAGAGATCCTGTCAAATAATACAGTAACCCTACAAGAAGGAACAGAATAGTGCCAGTCAATACTTCAAGAGCTGACAGGGGACTAGCCAATAGATGGAAGAGGACGAATGAAACAGCGACCACTGGAATACCAATGTGAGCGCCGTAACTCTCCACAAACCTCGTCTGTAGATACCCCCTAAATGCGATTTCTTGCCAGAAGCTATTCAATATGGCGCGGTTGCTCCGGTCAAGACTGCAACTGGAGCAATACTTGGCGTCAATGGTGCTTCTGCAATCCCTTGTGCGATACCCAGCCCCAAAGAGAAGAGTTCCAGAACACCGCCAAGTAATACTCCTACACCGAAAAAGATGAACAAGGTGGGTTTCCATGCCAAGCCGATTCCAGCCCAGCTGAAATCTCTCCTTTCTAACTTGGTGGTAAGCACATACATCAACCCTGCTACCCCGATGAGGTCCATGGTGCCTGATACTATCTGCGATTCGCTGGTATCACTGAGTAAGCCAATTCCCCTGAGGATTGTGCGATTCAAGACAATTATCGCCAACACGGAGAAAGCTACTATGAACAGATTCCAATATGCTCTGATAGTTCCCGTTTCATTCCTGAGTAGTTGAACAGACATATCCTGCCAATCACCCGAACCAAATTATGTCAATTCCGCTATGACTTTTCTCATAACTAGCTAGAATAAGTGTTTTAAGTGTTGGGTTTGGGTTAAAATTTAGCCCAACCAACCAAGGATTATGCTTGACGCAACCAGCTGGGTACCTTAAATTTGTCGGTGATAATGAATTGTCCTTTGACACATTCTGGATACGGCTTAATATCGAGAACTGGTGTACCGTCAAGAGCATCAAGACCACGCACCCAGATAGTATTCCTCTCATGTTTGACAAGTTCAACCATGCTCAAACCAATAGGATTTGGGCGGATTCGCATTCTCGTGGCGAAGACTCCCACCTGCCTTAGGGCTTAGTAATTCTGTGGTGTTTGTTGTTTTCATTTTTGTTTTCCTCTAAATAGGTGGTTATGTTGAATAGTATATAAAGGCTCATCATGTAAATATGGGGTGTCATTCCGTAAGATTTGAAGTGTATCTTATTACTGCTTCTGTCATTTAATGGTTAAAGGCTTCATGTAAGATGGTTTAGCTCTGGAATACGGTAGTCTTTCTGCCTGTGTAATCTCTTTTGGTGTCATAGCCTTATGGATGCTATATATCAAGGTGGCTTTAGAAACATATCATTCTTTTTATTTTTCGTCTTTTCAAGAGGACAGTTCTTAGAGGAGCGTTTTTTGAAGGAACGTCTTTTTTGTGTTTTTTGTTGGTGCGATACTGTTAAGTTTGTTGACCCAAGAAAATGAAGGGTTCTGTTAAGTCTTCGGTTGATGTGGATAGGTGTCAAAAATCGGTGCATGCATGCATACATACATACAAAAGAGTTTAAATAGCCAATATGCCAACTGGTTGAACACACGAGAATTAGAATTCCATGAGAATGCTGGTTTTTCGTTGACTGTTAAATGGAGGTGTAATCTAGATGTCGTATGAAAGAAGAGAACCAAGAGAAATGCATAAGGCAGTTTGTGCTGAGTGTAAACAGGAATGTGAAGTTCCGTTCAAACCTGATGGAAGCAGACCTGTATACTGCCGAGAATGCTATGCAAAGAGAAGACCCCCAAGAAGAAGTGAATATTAAATTCACAAGATGACTTCCTATTCTTCGTTCACAATCCTTTTTCTTTTTTATCTTTTCGTCTTTTGCGCGCACGGTCAAACGTCACTTTCGCGTGCGCAATGCATGCATGAGCACGAGCATAGCGAGTGCGAATGATGGCTTGAAGCGATTTAATAGAAAAAGAGGGGGAGTTTGTTTGTTATTTGCGTTTTCGGAATAGCATTAGTGCGTCTGGTGTTGTTGCGACGTATTCGAATCCGTTTTCTATTAGTTGTGTGGCTTCGTTGGTGTTGGTTGTTGCTTTGCATGTCCATTCGTCATCGTTTAGGTTTAGTAGTTGTGTGTAGATTAATGTGGTTTCTATTTTTTTGTGTCCTAATTGTTGTTTGACTAACAAAATGTCTCTTGTTTTTGCGTATAGTGTGGTTGCGAAGTAGTGTCTAAAGTCGTAGAGTCTTATGGTTTTTAGTTCTGGTTTGTTTAGTTTTTTGGCTAATTTGTTTCTGTGCATCCTGTATGTTTGTCCGTAGTATTCGGCTGTACCATTGAATAATTTATCTTCTGGTTTTAGGTTGTTTGTGTTGATGTGGTTTTCTACTGTTGCTTGTAAGCTGTTGCTTATTTTTAATCGTCTTGGAGCTCCGTTTTTTGCTGTTGTTGGGTATAATATTCTTTGTTCAATGTCTATATCCTTAACTTTTAGGTTGCATAGTTCGACGAGTCTTAAGCCTGTTTCTTTGCTGATGGATAGCTTTATTGATAATATTTTGCCTGCGCTGGCTGTTAGCATTTCGATCTGTGCCTTTGATGGTATTCTTATGGCTCTTGATTGTCGTTTGTATATTGGTGATTCCCATTGTATTTGGTAATAGTCGCAATATTTGTCGTATGCTAAACATAGGTTGTGTTTGTATCCGTTTCCAGCTTGTAGGTTTGCTATGTATTGCTTTATTTGTTCGGGTTGGTTTAGGTCTGCGTGTTTGCTGAGGTAGAATAGTGATTTATCTACGTCTTTTATTGTACATTCGGCTTTGCCGTTGTTTTTCATTTTTACTAATATGTTTAAGATTAGGGGTGGTATTCGGGAATTTAGGGCTGGTGTGCTGGTCGTAACCCGCCTTCTG
>JAOUKN010000048.1 GCA_029882515.1 Candidatus Bathyarchaeota archaeon | reverse complement strand
TTAGACTGTGCGGAGGAAGTTCAGATTGCCTTCGCGTCCTTCAGGTGTACAGCAATTGCGCCAGGGCTTCTATATACAACTTTCTGGGAGTTTAATCCAGCAGAAAAGGAAAGAACCTACTATAAAGACGGCAAGTTCTTACGGGTCGGTCCCCTAGAAGGAACAAAGGTTGTCGAGTTTCATGAACAGATCGGCAAACAGGAAGTCTATTACGTTCCTCATGAAGAGCCTAAAACCCTATCTCAAACGTTTCCAGAGCTAAAAAAGATAGAAGTACGAGGATGCTTTCCGCCTGACACCATTGAACTGGTCAAAATACTAGTGAAATACAACTTCTATCAAGATGAGCCCATTGAAGTAGAAGGAAAAAAGGTGAAGCCAATAGACTTCATGTTCAACTTCCTCCTACACAGCCCAGCGGCAAAAGAAAATCCCGTTTGGGCCTACGGTCTAGTCGTAGAAGTGAAAGGGAAGAAAAGTGGAAAGCCCGCAAAAGTCATCCTCAAAAACAGCCATCCACCCATGGATGAGTGGGGAGGAAGATTCGCGTACAGCAAAAACGTTGGGATACCCCTATCCATTGGAGCGCAAATGGTTGCAAAAGGAAAAGTAAAGCAAAAGGGAGTTCTTCCCCCAGAGGCAAGCTTTGATCCCATTGAATTCTTCAAAGAGCTGTCAAAGAGAGGTATACAGATACATGAGAAAACGGAAAAGACTCTCGGTTGATTGTGAAATGTAGCTTTAGGGAAAAACTCGATTTTGTTCGGAAAACTGTGAGTAGAAATTTGGTTGGAGGGTTTAATACACATAAAGAGTGGGATAGAGATGGCAAAAAACATCATCGTTGAAGGTGGATTTTTGATTGACGGAACTGGGAAGTCACCCATCGAGGGCGCTGTTGTTGTGATTGAAGGGTCAATGATCAAGTCGGTGGGCAAGGAAGGAGAAGTTCAAATTCCTGAGGGGGCAGAGGTTGTAAATGCGGTTGGCAAAACGATAATGCCAGGCATGATTGATGCACACGTACATCTTGCAAGCGTTGTTGGCGTTGATCCTGATGCTGCAACCGCGATTTTGAGAACACCACCACATATGCTTGTTCTACACGCTGCCAAAAATGCACGTGAAATGATAGAAGCGGGATTTACAACTGTTAGAGATATGGGCGGCTTGATGATACATTCAGAGATAGTTTCGCTGAGGGATGCTATTGAACTGGGTCTCGTTCCAGGTCCAAGAATAGTGGCCGCCGGATGGGTTGAAATGACCGCTGGACATGGAGATATTATGAACAATTGGTTCCCAACATGGCCTAGGAAACCAAGAGACCCATTTTGCGCTGATGGTCCGTGGGAGATACGAAAACGAATTCGCGAGTTCGCGAGGGAGAGAGTAGACCTCATTAAAACCGCAAGTTCAGGCGATCCACCATATACGTCGAGAAGCTATACATTGGAGGAGCTACGGACGCTAGTCGATGAAGCACACGCACTGGGAATGAAAGTAGCATGTCATTCGGAGTCGACAGATGGGAACAAACATGCATTAAAGGCGGGCGTTGATACTATAGAACATGGAGTTGGATTAGATGACGAAGCAATTCAAATGATGATCAAAATGGGCACAATTCTTGTACCAACTTTGAGCATTTATTCGAGACCTAGCAGTGCGCTGGTATGTGGACATATATGGCCGCCACCGGAGGAATTAAGTGAGATTCGCTCCTCGGCCATTGAGAATTTCAGGAAGGCACACCAGTCTGGGGTCAAGATAGCAATGGGTACGGATACGTATAGGATTATAAGAGACCATTGGGGTCAAAACGCCTATGAGCTTGGGTTGATGGTTGATGGAGGGATGTCTGAAATGGAAGCTATCGTCGCCACAACACGAACAGCCGCAAAAGCGCTCGGGCTAGAAAACAAGATCGGAACAATAGAAAACGGAAAGCTAGCGGACATAATAATAGTAGATGGTAATCCATTGAAAAACATAAAAATTCTACAAGACAAGGAAAAAATCCAACTTGTCATTAAAAATGGGAACATTGCAGTGGACCGCGTGAATAAAGACTAGGCTTAGAATTTTGAGAGGTCATGCAATTGCTAGATGCGTCTAGAATATTCTCAAGCGGAAATGTGATATACAAAGATTAATGCTTTGGTGAAGAAGTCTTGAATCCATTTTCCAGAGTTATTCACAAGCTATTTCATTCCTCCCTTTTTTGCCAATATTAACATGCGCAATATCTTTAGGTATTTTTATCTACCTCTATAGAGTAGAAAAGTAGAGAGTCTGCATGATGAGAATGCTAGATTTAAACTCAAAAGCAGTACATTTGTCAATGGCGTTTAGTCTTCATAAAAAAGATAAGAAAAAGAAAAATGATGAAGACGAGTCTGAATCTCTCAGCTGGAAAGATATCCTCGCATTTTCAATAGCTATTTTACAAACTCTTTTCCTTCCTCTGCTGATTCTTATTGGAATTATAATTATAATAGCGTTTTTATTATCAACAAAAGCGTTGTATGCCTTATAAGCATCTTCGTGCGCTCTGCAACCGACATGATTAGTTGGCGCACAGTTGCCACCCATCTCTGTTGTTGGTAGAATTTCCTATTTTGTAATGGAAACCTAGAGTGCAGTTGAGTAGCTCCCTTTGGTAGGGCTCTCTTAATTCGTTAAAACGTTATTTTCTCAAATGGCAAGCCACAAGGTGTTCATCTGGACCTCCGATATTGATAAGCTTAGGTTCAACCTTTTCACATGCGGGTTCCGCGTAACTACACCTTGGATGGAAGCGACATCCAAGCGGAGGGTTAACTGGTGTTGGCACTTCGCCTCGCAAGAGAATCCGCTTTCGTCTAATTTTTGGATTTGGAACTGGAATGGCAGATAACAAAACTTCTGAGTAAGGGTGTTGAGGATTATTGTATAGATCCTTGGTTTTTGCGATCTCTACTATCTTGCCAACATACATGACCGCGACTCGATTGCATACGTGTTTAACCACACTTAGGTCATGAGAAATGAACAACATGGTTAGTCTAAACTCTTTCTTCAAGTCTTGCAATAGATTGAGGATTTGTGCTCGAACGGACACGTCTATAGATGATACTGGTTCATCTGCGATGATTAACTTGGGATTAGTCGCCAGAGCCCTTGCAATTCCTATTCTTTGTCTTTGCCCTCCACTAAACTCGTGTGGATATCTATGCATGTGTTCATGAGGCGACAATCCTGCTTTTTTAATCAGCTGAGAAACTTTCTCAGTTTTTTCATTTTTCTTCCTTGCTAGGCCATGGACCTTTAACGGCTCGCTTACAATGTCATAGACTGTCATCCTAGGATTCAGAGATGAGTATGGATCCTGAAATATGATTTGCAACTCGCGTCTGAAGGTACGCATTTCCTTTTTTGTTGCTTTGAAAATATCTTTTCCTTCAAAAAAGACTTCTCCTGCCGTTGGTTCAATTAATCGTAGAATCGTTAAACCAGCAGTGGTCTTTCCGCATCCGCTTTCTCCTACTAAACCTAGCGTTTCTCCCTTTTTGACATTGAAACTAATTCCGTCAACTGCGTGCACAAACCCCACTTGCTTTTTAAAGATGCCTGCCTTCAATTGGTAGTATTTCTTTAGGTTTCTGACCTCCAACATTCTCTCGCTCATGCAACGTCTACCCCGACGAGCTTTTAGTGGTATATTTCGTCCACTCGCAAGCAAGCTGAGCTGTGTCCAGGCTCAATTTCAATGAGCTGGGGTTCTTGTTTGTTGCAAATTTCTTTTGCGTATTTGCACCTTGGATGAAAACGGCAACCTTGAGGAGGATTAACTAGCTCTGGCACTGTTCCAGCAATGGCGTCAAGTCTCTCTTTATCCACATCGAGTCTGGGAATCGATTCTAGTAGTGCTTCTAAATAAGGATGCTGGGGAGCCATAAAGGCTGTTTCTACGTCACAAAACTCCATGAGTTTGCCTGCATATAGAACTGCAACCTTGTCAGACATTTCAGCAACGACCCCAAGGTCATGCGTTATCAAGAGAATGGAAGATCCGAACTCTTCCTTCAGATTTTTCATTAATTCCAGAACTTCTGCCTGTACGGTAACGTCCAAGTTAGTAGTTGCCTCGTCAGCGATGAGCAACTCTGGATTGCATGATAGGGCCATGGCGATCATTACACGTTGCCTCATGCCACCACTAAACTGGTGAGGGTAGTCTCTCTGCCTCGTTGCAGCATCAGGAATACCCACTTTCTTCAACATGTCTATTACATTTTTGTTTACTTCGAGTCTATCTAAATCTTGATGTAACTCGATGGCTTCAGATATTTGATTTCCGATCGTATAGACTGGATTTAGCGAAGTCATTGGATCTTGAAAGATCATCGCTATGTTTCCTCCCCTCACGCTTCTCATCTCTTCCTCGCTTTTCTCCAACAGATTTTCGCCATGGAAAAGAATTTCACCTGTGATTCGTCCCGGAAACGGAACTAGCCTTAGTATGGATAAGGCGGTTACAGTTTTTCCTGACCCCGATTCGCCTATAAGTCCTAGCGTTTCCTTCCTTTCTATTTTTAGATTTAATTCATCTACTGCCTTTGCTATTCCGGCATCTGTGTAGAAGTACGTTTTTAAATCCTTTATTTGTAAAATTGTTTTGTTCATGCTTTATACACTCTACCTCGGAGTCTAGGGTCCAAAGCATCTCTTAGTCCATCCCCTAGCTGGTTAAATCCCAATACCGTCAGGAATATCATTAACCCTGGAAAAGCGCATATCCACCAAGCATGTCTTATAAGCTTACGTCCGTAAGCTAGAATACTACCCCATTCAAGCATTGTAGGATCTAATAGGCCTAAGAAGCCCAAGCCTGATGCTAGAAGAATATTGGCTCCTATATTCATCGTTGTGATAATTATTATTGAAGACATAGCGTTTGGTAGCAGGTGGAGTAGAATTATTCGTATATCTCTTGCCCCTATTGCCCTTGCGGCTTTAACGTAATCCAATTCTCGTAGAGAAAGGAATTCGCTACGCACTATCCTAGCTGTAGATACCCATTCAAAACCTCCTATTAAACCAATGACTAATCCTATGGTTCGCACCCTTAACATCGAAATGATCATGATGTACAGGAAGTACTTTGGGATTACCAATATTACCTCGCTGATTCGCATGGCTACCGTGTCAGTGACACCTCTATAATAGCCTGTAATCGATCCGATTATTACACCAATAAGTGTGGATATCAAAGAAGAGAAGATACCAATCATGAGTGAGTTTCTACTGCCCCAAATTACTCTGCTTAAAATGTCTCTACCAAGAATATCTGTACCGAATGGGTGTTCTCTGCTCGGCGGTTGGTAAGATTGAACAGAAGTAGCGTAAGGATCATATGGAGCTATTACAGGTGCCAAAATCGCTATTATGATTACGGTTATTACAATACAGACGCCAAACAACGCCCACATGTTCTTCCTGAACATTTTCAATGTATAACGCCATTCAGCAAGAGTTGACATGTTTTTCACTCGTCACTAATGCCGTATCCCCTACTTGGACCTAAATATGCATATAAGAATACGTTGGTTAGTAAGACAGAAACAAGGACATTTATGCTTGCGATCAAGGTAGCTCCATTAAGGATAATCTTGTAGTGACGCAGCCTCCACGCGCGCGCTTTTGTCATATTATGTGTAAAAGTCATCATGTCATCTCACTTATTCAAGAGGGGTGATATAAAAACTTAGCGCGGGCGGGAGTTGAATAGTTGCTAAAAGCTTACGAGGAAAACCAGCTGTCATAAGGTCTAGTAGGAGATGGAGAAAGCCGGGCCGACCTGTAGATTATGATCTGAAGTAGGATCTCAAAGCTCTGATGCGCCGACAACTGGAACGTATGCTCTGCGAAGCGTGCGCAACTACCGAAACTAGGTGTCTATTGCTGCCCACTTGAGCAAGTGCGCACACGAGCAGATAAAGGGGTCGGAGTTGTGGTTAAAAGAGCTTTTAGGCCCCTGGCATGTGTGCGTGCACCTCATCAAAAAGCGCCAAAAATCTTAAATAGCAACAGGACTCGAATAGCCAAAGAGGTTTTTAGATGAAAACTAAGCCCAAAGTACTAACCGTAAAGAAAGTCTCGACATCTTACAACATCAGTGTACCTATCAAACACTTAATCGACTTTCCAAATTTGGAAATAGGAATGTGCGTAGAGATGGGACCGAATATGGAGACAGTTGTCTTCTCAATGGAAGAAGAAGATGATAAAACATTCACGACATACTACGGACCATGTCATGAACTTTACTATGTCATTGAAGGGGAGCTTACCATGTACTGGGGCAAAGACGCTGAAAAACTCAGGTCGGGAACCTCAGAAAAGTTCGTAATGCATCCTGGAGACATCGGCCACTGGGTACCCGGATGGAAGTATAGAGCCAAAAACACAGGAACGGTCCCGGTAAAGTTTTTGTATTGTATTACTCGAACACCACCAGGATATAAGTACAGAAGAACACCCGGGTTAGGTTAACGAAGGTTAACCAGATTTTTTTGGCTTTTGCTTTTTTAACTGCCTTAAAATCTCAAAAGTAATCCAATTTTGTATATTGTTGGAGCTAATAGAGTCCAGAAAAGAATTCCAAAAGTACTGGTGTTTGAGAATCAAATCTTACTTTTGTTTTTCGTATACTATTTTTCCGTTGATAATGGTCATTTCTACGTTTATATCTTTTATTTTGTCTATTTCAAGCAATGTTAATGGATCGTCTGACAACACTGCCAAATCGGCTAACTTGCCTATTTCAATTGAGCCTCTAGTTTTTTCTTCAAACCCTGCGTACGCGCTGTTAATGGTATACATGCGGATGGCTTCCATCACCGTGAGACGTTCCTCGGGGCACATCAACTTCCCAGTATGTGTTTTCCTAGATACCGCACACCAGATACCGAATAATGGGTTGATCGATTCTGGCATTGCTCCTGCAGAGTCCGAGTTGCCAGGCGGTAAGAGACCGTGATCCAAGATGGATCTATATATGTAAACGTTTGTCTCTTTTGGTACATCTGAACCGAGATAAATCCAAGCGGATGTTGGTACTGGTATTATCCCCAATCTTTTCATCCTCTTTAGGTGTTCTGAAGTACAGCGTTCAATTCCAGCGTGTTCGATTCGATGGCGATGATCCTTTTTTGGCATTTCCTTTAAGGCTATTTCGATGGCGTCTAAAGCCATGTCTAGCGCCTTGTCACCTATAGCATGCAACCATACTTGTATTCCAGCTTTATGTGCTTCAACGACGCTTTTAGTTAACTCCTCTTGTGTTAGCTTCAGCAATCCGCGCCACTTTTTGGTTTGACCAGACGGGTCGTAGAACGCTGCGGTACTGTCTTCTCCGTCTACAAAAATTTTTATACCTCCAAATTTGAGCCAATCGTTTCCGAAGCCTGTTTGTAGTCCCAGCTTTAGGAGACAATCTAAGTCAGTTATCTTCCTTGTTCCAGCAGAACTGTTAATGGTTACTATCACACGAAGCCTCAAGGGTAACTCATCATGTTTCAGTAGTTCTTGATAGATTCTTATGCTATCAGAAGTAGCAGGTAAGGTGTAAATCGTTGTTACTCCTTGTTGTATAAACTTTTCGTAACAAATTTTTTTGATAGCTTCCTTGAGCTCTTCATAAGGATAGGGGTTAATAGGCAACATATGGTAACATTCTTTTAGTATGCCTGTTGGCTCTCCAGTTGTCGGATCCCTATCGATTTCTCCACCTGATGGATCTGGGGTCTCACTTGTTATTCCAGCTAGCTCTAGGGCCTTACTGTTTAATATATAGCGGTGCATGCTAGAACGCAAGACTACAGGATGCTCTGGAGCGACAGCATCTAAATCTCCTTTTGTTGGCATAGGTTGGACAAATCCACCTTGCCCTACAACCCATTCTCCTTTCGGTGTTTGCTGAACTTTCTTCTCTATTTTTTTCAGGATTTCCTCGACAGACTTGAGGGGAGGAGAGTGGACATCCAACCAAAAGAGGTTATTGGCGATTAATTCCATATGTGTGTGGGCATCGATGAATCCAGGAAGCACAGTCTTGCCCTTTAGGTCTATTCTCTTGGTTTTCTCGCCAATTAAAGATTTAATGCCTTCAGAATCACCAGTATAGATGATTTTCTTATCTTTAACAGCCACAGCTTCAGCAATCGTATCGTTTGAATCTACGGTAATAATCTTGCCATTCAACAAAACCATATCTGCACATGTTTCTGAATCCAAGAGAACACCCCCAGTACATGCGATAAACCAACTCGTACTTAAAAATTTAAGTCTTGTGCTTATTGCTTAATAAATTTTCGTATTACCGTTTACATATATTCCACAATACTTAAATATCAAATTAAACACCGAATGAAGACTGGATGGTTGGTGGTCAATAATGGTCAAGAGGAAATATGTGGCTATCTTAATATCTTGTATAATACTATCATCGGTTTTTGCAATTTCAAGTGTGCAGGCGCAACAAAATTATTTCTTCAGTGTACATGCGTATGTGGCTGCTGTTAGGACACCATGGCTCGAATATATAAAACCCGCCTTGGCCGAGATCGGCATCGACCTGATAATCGACACTGTGGATTATTCGGTATGGTATTCGATTTGGTCGGAAAAGACTGAGGTGTACGACAAAGGCGGCTGGGACACGGGCCTGGACATGTGCTGGCTAGCACCAGTTCCTGGCGACCCAGATATGACCAATATGTATCACACAAAAAGTGCCCCTCCTGCTGGCTACAATTATGCACGCTGGTCTAACGGTAAGGTAGATAAATTGTTGGAAGATGGCGTTTCAACAATGAATCGTACTAAGCGCAAGGAAACCTACAACGAACTTTATGAAATACTCGCCGACGAATTGTTACCGATTCCCTTGTTGGCGGAGAAGGGATATTACTTGTATTCATCAGACCTGACAGACGTTGAAAAACATGCAGCTTGGCAAAGTGAGTGGGGTGATTCTGATTATACTTGTTTACGCGCTATGTGGTTAGGGTCAAAAACTGGTAAGAAAACTTTCGTGCATACAAACTATTATGGAATGGCAGGTTGTCTACCACAGTCCGATTGGGTCGAAGTTCCATCAGCCACATTCGGATGGTTACTCCAGAGGTATCCCCCCGAATTCGAATTGCAACCTGGCTTGGCTGAGTCATGGGAGATATCAACAGACGGACTCACGTACACCTACCACCTTAGGAATGACGTCGTATGGAGCGATGGGGTGCCCTTTACAAGCGCGGATGTAAAGTTCACGTTCGAGTCTCTTATGAACCCCGACTTTCCGACACCATTTACCTGGGCTGTGAAATACATCGATTACACAGAAGCTCCAAATGACTACACTTTTATTCTTCATGCCAAAGAACTCAATGCTCTCCTGTTTGAAGCGATTTCCACAGTGGCAATGTATTCAAAGCATACCTTGGAGTCTGTTCCCATAGCTGAGTGGAAGGAGTCAGATTACAACATTAAAGGTCTTCATCCCAGCTTGGGTCCCTTAAAAATAGTTGATTGTGTTCTTGAAGATCATTGCGATTTCGTGCCGAATGAGTACTTCTACCACTGGGGGGAAACGGTGCACGGATGGACGTATCCCACCTTTGACGAGTATCCTTGGGAAACTGTTATCTTCAAGAAGGTGCCAGAGTCAGCGGCGGCCTTAATGGGGGTGGAGGCTGGCGAAATCCAAGCTGCATCTTGGTGGTACAGGTTCTCGTCTGAAAAAGACGCTATAGAGACTAACCCAAAACTGGTAGGTCAGGCGGTAGAAACCGGTTTGATTCAGGGCCTTTACATAAATCCACAATGTCCGTCGCTGAACAACAAGTATGTAAGGCAAGCTATCAGCTACGCCATTAATAGACAGGGCCTGATCGATACGTTATTTAATGGACTTGGTACGCCAACATTTCTGGCGATTCTACCCGATAATTGGGGTTGGCCCGAGGCATTCGAAGACGAATTTCTATACTCATACGACCTAGACAAAGCAAAGGAGAGCATGGAGAAAGCTGGTTTCAATTACGAATGGATAGCCCCCGAGGCAGGGGAAGTGCCATACTATCTGTACGGCGGGATTTTCATTGGAGCTCTCGTCATCGGTGTTGTTATAGGCTACGGTATCAGCGCGATCAGAAGACGCGAAAGTTAGACGCCGTTTTGCGCTTATCATGTACGTAAAAAACATGGTATACGGAGGTGCGACGATGGGTAAATCAAAAATTAAAAGACCATACAAAGTGAACATTAATGATGTAAGGTCGGTAGGAGGACCTTACGGAGGAAAGAAAGATGTAAACAGCGTAGTTCTTAGGCCATTGATTGAAATAGAAGGGTTAGGTGATATGGGAGCGGCTATTTTGGAGCCGGGGATGACGACCTGTACTTTCTCTGGAGAGGAGGAAGATGACGGTAAAAGCGACCACTACTATGGTCCGTTCCATGAATTCTACTACATCATATGCGGGGAGTTTACCTTGTACTGGGGCAAAGGCGAGTCCAAGGTAAGGAAAGGCACCTCCGAAAAAATCGTTTTGAAACCGGGAGACGCCTTACACCTGACTCCGGGCTGGAAGTATCGGTGCCAAAACACCGGGGTAGCGCCTGGAATGTTTCTTTATGGCATGGCTAGAGCACCGGGATTCGAACAAGTTAAACAACGAGGATTCGAAGAAAGCACAATCTATTACCTCTATCCCCATCTTAAACGTTAAAGAAACTATCTGAAGACTGCAATTCCAAATAAGTTTGGATGAATATGAAATGAGCAAGCTAAAACTTGAGTTGCCGAGGAAAGTAAATATCAAAGAAGTTAAGTCTAGTATTGGAAAGGGAATACCTGGTCTATCCACCAAAACACTGATCAGTGTGAAGGGTTTAGGTGAAGTAGGAATATGTTCTATGGAGCCAAGGATGCGGACTGTTGTTTTCTCTGGAGAGGAGGAAGATGACGGTAAAAGCGACCACTACTATGGTCCGTTCCATGAATTCCGTTACTACATCATATGCGGGGAGTTTACCTTGTACTGGGGCAAAGACGAGTCCAAGGTAAGGAAAGGCACCTCCGAAAAAATCGTTTTGAAACCGGGAGACGCCTTACACCTGACTCCGGGCTGGAAGTATTTGGTCAAGAACACCGGAGTAGAATCGGGGATGTTCTTCTATCAAATGTTTTCGCACAAATAAATAGCGCAAGAATGTTTTTATACGGAGTATTCGGCATGTCATTTTGATATGAGGTAGTTCAAGGTGACTCTTGCTTCTTATATTGCAAAAAGAATGTTGTGGATGATTTTAACAATTTTCGCTATTACAATAGTAACGTTTACAATTGTTCAACTTGCCCCCGGAGACCCTGTAATGATTAGGTATGGCCTACGTCCCGGTGTTGATTTTGGCATAGAGAACATTGAAAAGGTGAGACACGACCTAGGACTTGATCAACCCATACACGTTCAATACTTCTTCTGGCTCTCCAGGCTGCTACGCGGCGACTTTGGGCGTTCATTAATATTTCGAGAGGATGTTAGTGCAATCATCGCGCGTGCGCTTGTGAACACATTGAAGATGCAGATTCCCGCTCTTTTGCTGGCCATTGCAATAGCGATACCTGCCGGAGTCATATCTGCTGCTAAACAATACTCTAAAATTGATTATGCGGCTATGGGTACTTCATTGTTATTGTGGTCTTTACCTTGGTTTTGGTACGGATTGATGGCTATCTACGTATTTTCGATCATATTGGGGTGGTTCCCTACTGGAGGCATAAGTTCTCCAGGAACAAGTACATTAATTGACCAGTTACATCATTTGATTCTGCCAGTAGTCGTACTTGGAACAGCCTCGACAGGCTTTATAACACGATTAGTAAGGTCAAGCATGCTCGAAGTGCTAAGGCAAGATTATATAACGGTGGCTAGGTCAAAGGGTTTAAGAGAAAGAGTCGTAATTTACAAGCACGCCCTAAAAAATGCGCTTCTTCCAACTATAACGGTGATTGGGTTATATGTTGGTTTTCTCGTAGGCGGGGCCGCAATTATCGAAACAGTATTTAGCTGGCCTGGAACAGGAATGATTATGGTGGACGCCGCGAATTTACAAGATTATCCCGTGATAATGGGGGTTACGTTGATCATGAGCATAAGTGTCCTCTTTTCCGTTCTACTCACTGACATACTTTACGCGTATCTCGATCCTCGGATAAGATATTAATGGGAGATATATATCGTCGTTTCAAGTCAATAGTGTTATACCGCGATCGATCCTGTTCGTGGTGCACATGGAAAGTTATTTAGAATTCTGTTTGGTTAATAGCTTGGAGCCTGTCTTCGTCACTAGTACTTCATTTTCAGCTTCGAGGTGATTTCCTTCGACCTTTATGGCGGGTTCGAGGTATAGTACCAGCAGCAAGTCTCGGCTCTATAGGTGTCAAGTAATCTTCAGAACAGAGAAAACGTTTAGGGCTGCGGGGCTGGCGGCGGAGTAAAGACTGTTTTTCCGAACTTTGTCATACAAGCGGCCATGAGAAGACTTAAGGAAGCCCGACAAGTTGGAGCAGAGTCTATCGAGTCAGCATGTACCTTCTGTATCCACAACCTCAAAGACGCCATCCGGGAGAGTGGCTCTCGGCTGAAATTCTGTGACCTCGTAAAACTCACTGCAAAGACCATAAAATAAATTGTTAAATACTGTCAGAAGCGCTCACTAAGGTTTGAGGCATAAAAATGGTAGAAACATAAATGGAACGATTTGAAAAAGCGATAAGGTTTGAAGAGACGGAGAGACCTCCTTTGGGGTATCTGTTTTTCGGTGGAGGAAAATGGGTTTTGAGTGAGTTGGGAGTAAACTTTGATGATGTTTACTATAGTGCCGGTGGGATAGCTAAGGCACAAATGACGGCTAAGGAATTATTCGGGCATGATAACGTGATGTCGCCTTGGGGTTGCTTAACCGTTGAGGCGGAAGCTTTCGGGTGTAAAATCCAGAGAAAGAGAGATGGTTACCCACAGATTGTTGAACGGGTAGTAAAGTCTGAAAGCGACTTGAAGAATTTAAGCATCCCAGATCCTTACAAAAATGGTAGAGCACCACTGGTGCTTGATAGTCTTAAAATCCTAGGCAATCGCGTGGGAAAACATGCGCCCGTTATAGGAATGATCTGCTCTCCGTTTATTGTAGCTTCAGAAATGCGTGGTCTGCAAGAATTCTTATTGGACACGTTTCAGAAGCCCGATTTCGCCCTCGAAGTTTTAGAGATCGCAACAGCCGGTTGCGTTGAATATGTGAAGGCTATGGCAGAACAGGGTATCTTTGCCGTGATGGTGGAAAATGCGTACATGAACAGGACTTTCTTTAACCTTCAAGACTGTAGGAAGTTCATATTCAACCACACGAAAGAGCTAGTGGAAGAAATAAAGAAGTGTGGTGTCTGTGTTATCGAGCATAACTGCGCTAAACAACCCTACCTTGAAATGGAGTTAGAACTCAGGCCTGAAATCCTGAATTTTGCAGTAGGCAACATCTCAGATATCAAAAGACGTGCACCTAATGTTTGTCTAATGGGGAATGTAGACCATG
>JAOUKN010000160.1 GCA_029882515.1 Candidatus Bathyarchaeota archaeon | reverse complement strand
AAAAACTACCTGCCAACTTCAACAAAAACGACTCTTTGACAAAATTGTGGCAGATCCACGATCAACTTACAGAGGAATTTTATCACATTCAAAAAGAGATTGATACCAAACAAAAGCATCTTGAAGAAATGAGCGTCCCAGAAACATCTTATCTCGACTTAAAGATAGAAATTGCCAGTCGCATTCTAGAGAATTGCCATCTCTGCACTCGCAGGTGCAGTTTCAATAGACTCAGCGAAGAATTAGGGTTCTGCAAATGTGGAACCCAGATAACTGTTTCTACGCTGTTCCAACACATGGGTGAAGAACCCGAATTAGTTCCCTCCGGAACAATTTTTACGCTAGGCTGCACCCTACGTTGCCTTCATTGTCAAAACTGGACCATATCACAATGGTACGAGAACGGTGAAATCTACTCGCCAGAACAATTGGCTAAAGAAGTTGAGCGTCTACGTCAAAGCGGATGCAGAAACGCCAACCTTGTTGGTGGGGAACCAACTCCTTGGCTTCAACAATGGCTTAAAACTTTCCAGCATGTTAACGTAAACGTTCCCGTGGTGTGGAACTCCAATTCATACTACAGCGAGGAAACCGCTAGACTTCTGGCTGGGTTTGCAGACGTATACCTGCTAGACTTTAAGTATGGATCAAATGAATGTGCCACAAGAATTTCCAACGCTCCAAACTACTGGGAGGCATGTACCCGCAACCACACGTACGGAAAAAAATACGGAGAACTTCTCATCCGAATCCTAATTCTGCCCGAACACCTTGAATGCTGCACCAAAACGATTCTAGAATGGATAGCCAAAAATCTTGGGACCTCGGTTAGAACAAACGTGATGTTTCAATACCGCCCAGAATGGAGAGCCAACGAAATCCCAGAACTTCGAAGAAGACTGACGAAAAGGGAAATGAAACGAGCCATCGTACTCGCACAAAAAGCCGGACTAACAAACTTCATAACCTAATTTTGAAGGTTATAACCTACTTTTCCTCACCTGCGTTTCCTGAACAGCATGACGTCATCATAGGTACAGACGTGTTCAAAGCCAGCTTCAATGAGTTTTCTTGCTTCTTCAATCGTTGTTGCTACTGCTGAGTGGAACTCGTCACTTTCAAGTCTATGAGTTGTGTATAGATAAGAGTAGTCTGTATGTTTCTGTGGCCAAGCAGTTTCATGACATGCAGTATATCTCTTGTTTTATGGTATTCCGTAGTGGCTTTCCAGTGTCGAAATGTGTGGAAGTGTATTCGTCGAATTCTCGGGTTTTTAAGTTTTTCAGCAACTCTGTTTCTCAATCGGATGAGACATGTTCCAGCAGTTTTACTCGTCATCTTCCCAAAGAGTTTCTCATTTGTCTTTGGTAGTCTTTTTATCATACCCAGAAGTTTAGTAGAAATCTTGAAGATCCTCAGTTTTCCGCTCTTCTCTGGAGTATTTAGGATGATGATGCAACGCTCACAATCCACATCTATCCATTTTAGCGCTAAGGTCTCACCGATTCTCATGCCAGTCTCTTTAAGTGATTGAAGTAGACAACAAGTCTTTTTGCCAGCTGAAGCAATCAAAGCATCTATTTCATTTTCTAATGGTATGAATGGCAATTTTCCAACGGGTTTGTATTTTGGAGGGGTCCATCTTATGCTGTTGACTTTTGCAAAGGGGTCATAAGCTGCAACCGTTAATCGTTTGGTGTTAAGTGACCAATTCTTCTGGCGCGCTATAATTTCTTTGACATCCTCAGGGTCTTCTAGGTTTGCTCCTTTGTTGACAAGGTCCTTTAGGAGATAGCTGTAGTTGAAGAACGTTGAGTGGGCATAGCCTTCTCTCCTTAGTTTCCATGCGAATTCAATGATTTTGCCCTTGATATCTGCCTGGTCTGACTGTGTGGCCCCCGCAGCCTGCTTTTGATGGTATTTCGCCATGACCAAGTTTTTCGCCTTCTTCTCGTCGGCGCCTACTTGACGTAGTGAAATAGGTGTGGACCCCGCATTTAACTGCCGTTCAGGAATTTTTTGTCGTGGTTCAAATCCCACCCCCCCGCACCTTTATAAGCAAAACTGACGGGGGTCCCGCGTCGAGATAGTTTTAGGGTTTTGCATGTTAGAGCTTTCGTTTTCTGAGGATTTCGACGCCGTCCATGTGAGTGACGTATTCGAACCCTGCCTTAGGCGGGCGCTGTTCTAACATTAGAACTGTCTGTTCTACAGCATAGAACTAAATACGGCGAACTTCAAGTGTCCTATGCGGGGATAGTCTGTGTGGAAGCATACGTTCGGAAATCAGAAGTTGACTGTGATATCATTAGCGTTGGTATCCATTATTTTAGGCAGTTATGTAACGCTAGTTTACTATCCCAAAAGCATCCAGAATTCAGCATATGCTATGTCTGACGGAAAAGCCTATTCTGTTGATCCGAAGCTAGTCTCTGCAAACACAAAGTTTGCCTTTGATATTTTCAAAAAGCTTCTCATCGAGGATATGAATAAGAACATTTTCATTTCTCCTCTAAGCATCTCAATAGCTTTAGCAATGACCTATAATGGCGCAGAAGGTACAACGAAAGACGCGATGGCAAAAACTCTCAATTTCGGAAACATGACTTTAGAAGATATAAACCAGAAATACTCAGACCTGATAGAAAGCTTGGAAAATGTTGATCAAGCAGTAAAGCTGCTGATCAGTAACTCCGTTTGGATGAAGAAAGAGTTTGCACCTGTTGTCAAATCAAGTTTCCTGCAAAATGTAGGAACTTCATATGACAGCGAAGTTTTTACACGAGATTTTGGGAGCCCCCAGACCGTTTACGAAATCAACGGTTGGGTCGACAAGAGAACAGAGGGCAAAATAAAAGAAATAATGAGAGACGTAAGCCCAGAACTGGTAATGCTTTTGATCAATGCGATCTATTTCAAGGGAACATGGATAACAGAGTTCGACAAAGCCAAAACACAACAACAGGACTTCTTCTTGCCTGACGGAGAGACCGTGAAGGTTGACATGATGACTACTACAGGCAACTTCAGTTACTACTCAGGGGAGAACTGCGAAATAGCAAGACTGCCTTACGGAAGAGACAAAGTCGCAATGTACATCTTCTTACCGAAAGAAGGTGTCTCTCTTGACTCATTCATTGCCAGCATGAACCAGACTCTTCACGACGAATACATCAACAGACTACAGTCCCCAGATGATCTTATTGTCAAAATGCCGAAATTTGAAGTAGAATATGGTGTGAAACGTCTAAATAACGTTCTAAAGATGCTAGGTATGAAAATAGCTTTTGACCCAGTTCAGGCAAACTTCGGGGGCATCGCATCAACAATTTCGGAAAACCTCTACATATCGTATGTAGACCACAAAGCTGTAATCGAAGTAAATGAAGAAGGAACCGAGGCAGCTGCGGTCACAGTTGTAGGCATAGGAATCACCTCAGTATCACCCAGCTCACCACCCAGTTTTGTGGTCGATAGG
>JAOUKN010000047.1 GCA_029882515.1 Candidatus Bathyarchaeota archaeon | reverse complement strand
TAGCATGCGCTTCCTCCACCTCTAGATTCTCCATACATCCTGACATATATGCATGCAGATGGAAAGAGAAGAATTATTTTTCTGTGGAAAACAATTCTATAGGGTTCTTAAAGTTGTGCCTTTTCGCCAGAACCCTGCCACAGTTAAAGCAAGTCAAAGCTCCTAAGCTAACTCTTTCACCACATCTCGGACAAATATCAAATTTTCCACCACAAACTACGCAGATCTTTGTATGTTTCATATAATCCGTTGGAGTTAAGTTATAGATTCTCATTAAATCTTCTATACCGATTTGTAGAAGAGAAACTCTGGCTTTCAACGGTTTTTTCTGGATTTCCTTTCGTTTATCATTCTTTATGTTTGTTTTCCTTGCTTTCACTTTACCACCTAATCCTCTTACCTTCTGTGTCTCAGTATCTGAAAAGACATCTATGAATAAATTATGAATCCCAGATACAGAAAAGGGACTGTCGTGTGCGTGCGTGGACCTTCCTTCCTGTCTTATGTCAAACGCTTATTGGCTCACACTGTGGCTCACAAGGAACGGAATATTTTGATTTCGAGTGGATCTCTAATTCTGTTCCACTAGAAACTATTGATGTGAATTTATAGTTCACAAGGCTTATATCTGCTCACACGTGAGACGCGTACACTTGCATCTTTGTGCAAGAAATCATCGGGGATTCAGAACATCGATTGAGAAGAGATGATTAAGAGTTGAGTGAAATCCAAACAGATGAAGCCCAACCGTCAGACTTCGCCCGCGCATTGAACTCGATGATGGACAACTTGGAGAACGTTGTTGTGAACTTTCAAAACACATTAGTAGTAATGTTGGAAAAGATTGAAAGATTAGAGTCAACCGAAAAATCATCTAAAGACGATGTTGCACCTAATGAAACAAATCCCATTACTGAACAAACCAAGCAACTGACCAATGATGCAACAGCTTCGACTGAAATGCCCCATCAAAAATTGAGTGAGACGCAAAATGAGAATACAACAGTTACTGATGCAAGGATCAACCTTCAACGATCCGAAAATGGAATTCAAGATTCAACACCTGCAATGACAACAGAAAGCGACACAATCAAAAGAAGCATTCTCACAGGATCTCTTGGCAAGATAATAAAGAAAATATCCTCAAAATCAAACTATTTTATACTCGTCATAGCCCTTGTCATTCTTGGTGTAATCATCTTTAGACTCTTTTCCATGCTGCTCCTCTGATTCGGCGTGTGATTGAAGGATAGTAAACGACCGTCCATTCAAGAGGAAATATCCAACTTGTAGGTTTCAAGTCACCTAACAAATGTTAAATATTCTGTTATACAGCAAGGTTTCTGAGGCCCTGTCAATTGAAAATTTTGAAGAAAGGCTTTCTCGTCTTGATGATTGGAGTTATCCTCATGTTTCTGAGTTTTTTTCCTTGGGATAAGTTTCTACCACCTTGGAAGGTAATGCAAGATAAGGATTGGGTCGTTGATTCAGGGAAAGAAATAGTCTTTCAGCTTGAACTGTTATGGGGAGATGCAATTCAGGGGCAAATTTGGTGCAATGGGGGAAATGACGATGTATATTTTCTCATCACAGATTCAGGTAACAATATCTGTCTGGACCCAGGAAGACTATATAGTGGGCATAGGTTCATGTGGCATGTACCATACAACGGTATCTACTCACTCAAATTCGATAACACTTTTAGCGAGAGTTCTAAAGATGTTGGATATTCGCTTGCCTCATACTACTACAAGCATGTCTTCTTGATAATTGGAGTTATATTTGTAGCTGGAGGGCTTTTCCTCACGTTAAAAGAGGCAACAAAAACAGCAATTGCAGGTTCAGAAAGAGATTCCAAGCAGCCAAGCCCAATAATGGTTGAGGCAGCGTCGAAAAAACTAATAGAGGGACTCCAAAAAGAGACAGAGGATTTGAAAAGTGCTGTGAAGGATTTACAGACTACAATAGTTGAATTACTTGAGCGTGCAAGAGAACCAAAGAGCGGCTAAAACCTGTTTTATTAAGCAGTTGATTTCTGTGTATCTTAAGAAAACGAGAAACTGTTCAAGCTTCTTTTTTTGCAGGTTCTCGCAGAATGCTGATCATGAAAAATGCTGCCATTATCTCGGCAGCAGCAAATAGATAAAATGGTGCTGCTGGGTTAACTGATTGGAATAAGAAGCCACCGATGAGTGAACCTGATGCTGCTGAGAGCGCGCTAGTTATACCGAGGAGAGCGGTTATTCGTCCTCTCATTACTCTTGGTGTTAGATCTGACTGAAAGGCCATGTGGGCTGGGATATAGTATATTCCAGTTACGATGAGAAGTAGAGCAACCACTAAGACCTGAAAGAACGATTGTGACAAAGTAAAAAATATGCCGCAAGGAGCACACGTTAAAACAGAGATTATCATAATTTTTCTCTTACCAAACTTATCGCTAAGCCATCCCCCAGGAATCTTTAAGATATTGGCTAACAGAAACTGTAGACTGACAATTACGCCCCATTGCAGATCCTTGATCCGTATCACGTTATATGCGTAAAGAATGTAATATTGTCCTACAGCTCCGTTGGCAAACACCACTAAGACGTATGAGATCATGAGTGCTTTTAAGCCATTGGGAAAGGGATGCGGAAGTTTTAAGAATTTTTTCAATTTGCTAGAATTTGGAAAATCATATTCTGCGACTGGTTTATTTTGCAGCGTTTCTTTTAAAAAGAGGAAAACTATGAAAGCTGAAGTAAAGGCAGTAACCCCAGCATATATGCATGCACGTCTGAAGCCGTCTAGTAAACCTTGATTTTGAATTAGCCATCCCCCGAGTATGGGAGCTATTGTTAAAGGAACTGAAGAAAGAACTTGAAGAGACGCTATTCCTGTTGTTCGCTTTTCTGGAGGAAGCGAATCGGCGACGATGGCTTGTGAGGCCGGCCCAGATGATGTTGCAAGAACGCCCATTATACTTAGTGCGGCGAATATGCGCCAGTCCTGTGTAAAAGCGTAAATCAATGGGAAGATTACACTGTAGAAAGCAGCTACGACTATGATTTTTCTCCTGCCATGGTAATCAGCTATGACCCCTCCAAGTAGAAGCATAATACATTGAATCACAGACGCTATGGAAGCCATTAATCCAAGTGTTAGGGGGCTTCCGCCGAGAGTAAGGAAGTATATGGGAACGTAAGTGCTTATGATTTGTCCTCCGAAGCCTTTGATCGCATTACTAGCTGCAATGACTACAATGTTTCCGCGAAAAAAATTTGAGCCGTGTGAGGGTTGCTCATCATTGGCAGATGTGATTTCTCTCATTCTTTCACCTATGGGAAAAATTATTGCTTGCATATTTCATTCATAATTTTCTGAGTCATTTGATTTCTTGCGATGGTTAACTTGGCAATTGCTCGAATCTGTCGCTATTTTGTATCTTTTTGTTACGTTTTCTAAGTTGCCATTTTCAAACGCATATACTTCTCTGAGGCATTTTTTCCAACTTCTTTCATACATTTGTGGGTCATCAATTCTCTTTTCTGAGGGGTCTACATGGACCCATCTGTTTTGATTTTCATTCCAGATTTCTGTCCACACGTGATCGGACATGTCGAGGATTAGTCTAGTACGATAGTCGTGGGCTAGACAGAGGGCTGTGAATAGAATGCTGAATTCTCCGCATCTTCCTTTTCCGTATGTTAGTATTTCGATGGGGTCGTTGTGTCGGATTATTTGGCCTTTGCTCCATTTGACTTTGTCATGAAGCCATTCTAATAATTCTGCCAAAGTGTATTTTCGTTCAAAGAGTTGTCTCAATTCAAGTAGGAGGGACGAATTTTTCAGTCTTTTGCTGAGTTTCTTGTATTTTTCAATGGATTCTGGATCTACTTGCGGCATTTTGTTGGTCCCTAGTAAGTTTATGATATTTTCTAGTTTGTGTGACTGTATTTTTCAGGGTGAGCCTGTGTCAAAAAGCACTTATGAAGGGGTAATCATTATCCAAAGTCAGTGTTCATAGGCAGTTATTCGCGTGGAAACGTTTGTGTCTGATGGTTATTTCACAAAGGAATAAAAATTTGCAAACCTAATTGGGAGTATTGTTTAGCATTTCATAAGATTTAATATGAAATTCGGGGTTACAGTGTTAGCACCGAAAAGGAAGTAATTAAAATGAAGGATATATTGAAGAAGATACTGCGACAGAAACGGGGGATCGTTGGTCTCGAAGCCGCAATAGTGCTTATAGCCTTCGTCATCATTGCTGCCGCTTTCTCTTTCATGGTTGTGAACCAAGGATTGTTTGCCACAGAGAGAGGTAAGGCCGTGGTTCAGGAAGGGCTTCAACAGGCGAGCACACCACTATCTTTAGACGGAACAATCTTTGTCAGAACCGACTCAACCGGCACCAGTGTCAACTGTATTTCAATTCCGGTGAGAGCTTTTGGAGTGGACTACGTGGCTATGTGGAAGAATGAAACAGTAGTGACATTGAAAGTTGACAATGACGCGTGGGGAAACGTCTACTATGGCGTACTATATAACAATGTCACAGGTGCTCCTTATGACCCGACTGGTGACAAATTCGATGACTTTTGCGGTGTTCACGCGAATGCAACTGGCAATGTATACGTGAATGGAACCTACTCAGCATATCAGGCAACATGGGATACTACAGCCGTACTTGCGATTGAAAACAGCAATAACGATGAATCTTTGAATAGTGACGAGAAAGGTTATTTGATAATAACCTTAGCTTCAAGCGATGTCGCCGCTGTCAGAGACCTCACGGTAGTTGAGATCAGGCTTGAGAAAACTGCGCCACTGTCGATAGAGTTCCACATTCCAGAGTCGATGCCGATAGACACGTGGATTACGGTGTGATAAGCAGATGAGGGTTCTAAAAAAGCTGCTGAAGACTAAGAAAGGAATCGTTGGAATCGAAGCAGCCATCGTCCTCATAGCCTTTATTATCATAGCTGCTGCTCTATCCTACGTAGTAATCAACATGGGCTTCTTCGCTACACAGAAAACCAAAGAAACAATAGCATCAGGAATGGAAGAAGCTACAAGCGCCATACAACTAGACGGGTCAGTAATAGCAAAAACCGAAGCTGGAGCCACCAATATCTCATATCTCATTATTCCAGTGAAACTGTCCGTTGGAAAATCTGCGGTGGATCTAGGCAACAACACAGTTGTAGTTTCAGTCTACCTACCAGATGCTACACTTCTAAACATCTATAATGGCACGAGCACTGCGACAACTTGGACGACGCTAATTGCAGATGTAAGCGGTGAGGAAGCTAAATTCGCAATATTCAATGGCGACAGTGACACTGTGATAGAGTCAACTGAGAAGGCGTTCCTTGCAATACATTTGGGCAGTGGCCACGAATTAGTGGAGTATGCGACCATGAAAATAGAGGTTAAGACCGGTACGGGCGCGGCCCTGACGGTCGTGCGAACAGCTCCTGGCGGAATGACAGCAGACCAATTCGTCGACCTCGGCTAAAATCCCCTCCTTTTCTTTTTTATACTCCCGTTCTTCATCCGCACTTTCATACACGTATTCTCAATACTTTCAGTGACAATCCTTCAACTAGTAGGGCAACAAAAAACATGTAGTGTCGAGCTAATCAGAATCTTGTTCTGTGTCTACTACAACACTCAACCCGTACATAGGAATTTCCAACTCTTGAGAACACACAGCCGCAAGACGCTTTGAACATTTCCATGGCGTTTCCCTATATTTTGCAAGGATTTCCCGGGAAGTTAACTTGATTCCAGTTCGCAAAATATGTCAAAGACTCAAACATTCAAAGAAACGAAAGACAATCCAGTATTAGCAATCGTTTTTGTCTTGACCTTGATCTTTAGTCCGCTACATCCGACACAATAGTCCAACCAGCAAAATTTCACGAACACTTTGCGAAAACTCTATAGTTCACTCTGTTTACTAAATGAGTGATGTATCTATGGATAAGTCATATTTTCGTGAACTGTTCCATCCAAAACTTGTAAATCCGGTGTTTATAGAAGGCCTTCCAGGGTTTGGAAATGTGGGAAAAATAGCTGCAAGATTACTGGTCAAATCAACTCAAGCAAAGCTCTTCACTGAACTCTATTCACCTTTTTTTCTAGACTACGTAACGGTAAACAAAAAAGGCATATGCCGCCCTCCTAGATACGAATTTTACGCTTCATCTGCAGAGAAAGCTAGTTTCATAATCCTAACTGGAGATTCACAGCCGTCAGTGGATGATATAACTGCTCACTATGAACTATGCGGCGAAGTCTTGGATTTTGTAGAAAAAAATGAATGTAGGTTCCTAGTTACACTTGGTGGTCTACCTTCACCGCAACCAGCAAGAGAAATTTATGTGGCAGCTACATCTCAAAAACTTGCCACAGACTTTGTGGAGAAAGGAGCCTTGCTTTACGGAAAAGGAAGAATAATGGGCGCTACTGGGCTTTTGTTAGGACTTGCGAAAAAACGTGGATTAGAAGGCATAACTTTGTTGGGCTCAACAAAAGGCATCAAAAACGATCATGAAGCTGGACGCTCTGTCTTCGATTTTCTTGCTAAGACCTTTGAAATACAGGGTGAGTAGTCTCTAAAAGAAAGTGTTAATAGTAAAGACACATTATTCAGTCGCTATTGTGGGTTGAGATTTGACCAAGGAGAAAAGACAAAAGACTTTTGTTTTCCAGCTTTTAGAGAAAGCATGGATTAGGAGCATACTAACTGTTTTCTCAGTTCTCTTGATGATTGGAGGACCTACATTTCTTATCTATATTCTGCAAAGATTTGGTGTACCTCATCCTCTACTAATTCTTGTAGGTTTGGCTTCCTTCACAATAGGGATACTACTTTTTGTGGGGTTATCTAAAGAAGAAAAAAGCACGTGAATCCTTGGATAGTTCCTTTGTGTCTATGTTTATCCATAGGAAGCAAAACATATAAGATATGTTGCAGAGCATATTAGTACGACAAAGGTATGAAGGTACCGTTATGTTTAAGGAACGACCTGTTAAGCGAACTACGATCATCTTAGACGAAGAGGAACGCAGATTCATCGATTCGCTAATTAAGGAGGGAAAGGAACCTGGCATAAAACCGCTTATTTCAAAAATGCTTGACGTCTATCGCAGCATGATGATTTACGACTGGAAATTCCCTGGAGAATATTATTCAGGTATAAGTCGTGTGGCCTTCGTAAATGTTGAGTTCATTGATACTTTACTTCAATTTGTACCAAAAGAAAAGTGGCGTGAAGTCGGCCAAAAGATAGGCGAAGTTGCCAAAATCTCTTTTGAGGCAACCTTAGGTTTACAAATCACTGATCGAGACAAATGGCCTGAGGTGTTCAAGCGACTACGTATTCAAGGGTTTGGTGACTTCTATTTGCGAGATAAGTATTTGATTCTTAAAGCACCCTTTATCAGTAATCATGAGGTTTTTGCTGGATTGTTAGAGAAATTGCTTGGTGTCCGTTTAGAAGCGAAAACAATAACTCCGCCGTTTATTTTCGAAATTGTTGGTTGAGTTAGAGTCTGATTTGGCAACATCTGTGATACATATTCTAACTTCATATATGTTAAATAAGTTGAGTCCAAAGTCTAAAGGCAAGAGGTGGAAATACACTTGCTTAAAAAAGCGTTACGTTCAAGAAAGGCAATCTCTCCGATTCTTGCAACACTTCTCCTCATCGTCATCGCAGTCTCCGCCATAGTCATCACATACGCTTGGGTCACAACCTTCCTAACAGGCGCAACAGGTCAAGATGTCAGATTGACTAAGATTAACGTGTACTACGACGCAACACAAGTTGTTATCGATTTGAAAAACATGGGCACAAGTGATGGCAAAATTCAGTCAGTATACATCGGCACATCTCCAACAGCTCTTGTAAACCAGACTTCTATAACCTACAGCCCCTTATCTAGAATCGTTTCTGCTCAAGGAGCCTCTACCATTAGAATTACTGTAACTTATGGAACCAATGTTGGAACCCGCTATTACTTCAAGATTAATCCAGAAGCTGGACCATGGCTGGAGTTCAACGAAGTTCGTTCAGGATAGTAAGTCCAGACAGTTCTCAAAAATGTCTAGATAAGCAAATATGCACACATGAATCGGTGTACTAACTTTAATGTCCCTTCGTCGAGAAGAACAAGAGCCACATTGACACAAAAGGACGTACATAGGCATTGAAGTATTGAGAACAACTTGGCCTCTTTACTGGGTCAACTTTTTTAGTTTAGGCAGAATCACTCTTTCAATCTGTGTGAGATACGATGAATGTGACCTTCGATGGTGTTCGAGTTCTTATCTCTTTGATTTTCTTAGTCTACGCGTCGTGGAGTGATATTAGAAAGCGAGAAGTGAGCAACAAAGTTTGGATAATTTTTGCACCTTTGGCTTTGACCATAACTTGTTTACAACTTTTTCTTGATTTTTCTCCAGAGATGGTATATGGTTTTGTCTCATCTCTTGTCATAACTTTTGTCTTGTCCTTAGCTCTTTTTTATGCTGGGGCTTTTGGAGGGGCTGATGCGAAAGCGTTGATGTGTTTATCCCTGGCTCTGCCCTATTATCCTACAGATCTACTCCAATCAGCATTCAGGGTTTCTCCTCTCTTTCCAATGAGTGTGTTTTCCAATGCTGTGTTGTTAGCAGCATTCAGTGCCTTTTATGTCCTCTTGCGCAATTACCTTTGGAAGCTCAGAACTGGAAAGAGATTGTTTGAAGGTTTTGAAAAGGTGTCACTCTGCCGGAAAATCCTAACGGCGGTTTCCGGTTACAGGATTGAAGTTGTTGAACTGGAAAAGAATGAATTTCTTTATCCCCTTGAAGATATTCAAGTTGCTGAAACGGGAGAGAATGAGAGAAAGTTGATCGTGATGCCAAAGGATGAAGAGAGGAAAGAAATAGTTGAGAGGATCTTAGAGGCTTCTCGTCAAGGGAGGCTTCAAAGTGATGTATGGGTAACTCCGGGGTTGCCCATGCTTGTCTTCATTACTGCTGGTTTGATTCTGGCTTTGGTTCTTGGAGACATCATTTGGATTCTCCTTGGTTCAGCTTTGGGTTTTGGATTTTGAATCTTGTTTTTTGATTCATAATGCTTTTGGAATTGGAAGAGACGTTAGACTGTAATGATGTTTGCTGGAGCCTTGTGGATGCGTTCGTTTAGGAAGAACAAGCGTGGTGTTAGTAACGTAATAGTGTTTGTGCTAGGCTTAGTTATTGTTACGGTTATTGTTGCAAATGTGTTCTTGTGGAATTTTGAGATGAACCAGCTAGATTGGGAAAAAATGCAAGAGGACTTTGCTATTGTTAATGTTGCGCGCCTCGGAGAGGCTTTGTCCTACAATCCTTCTGTGTATGTTCTAGAGGGGTCAACAGATATTGTCTCCGGAAGCATTTCAAATCTGACAGCTGATGATAGCATTTACATGACTTTCAGAAGCTATCATTCATGGACGGGAGTATCAGATGTTGTAGACGAAATATCTGACTTGTATTCTCCTTCTGCAAAAGGAATACACAGCAATTTTTCGGCGCAACAAGTGGGTCCAGACGGCGTAATGGACACGCTTTCGGAGAGCAATACACACGTTCAATGGACATCCCCCACAGGTCATGAAGACCCTGGAAATGAGTGGTTAGACGAAACAAACGCTTATGATAATGACACTGAAACATACGCAACGGATGATGTTCCAGGAGGCGATACTTGGAGTCAATATTTGGCACTTAACCATAGTGCCATAACTTGTGGTGGAATTCGGTATTATATCGGTAGAGAAGATGCATATATCAACCAAGTTGAGATTGGCATTTATAACGGTATTACATGGACAGATGTGTACAGTGGAGTTGGAACTTGGAATGCTTGGACAAATGTAAGTTTTGCTGAAACGCCCATGACACAGATGCGCTTCAGATTTTTTAATACCATGCCTGCAGCTCCCCAAAAAAGAATGGCGTATGTTTATGAAGTAGACTTCTTGCAAGGCCTAAGTCCAGCTAATTATGAAGTAGACTTGCAGGTTCAATGGGCAAGCGTTGATTATGACGAAACGAACGAAGAATTATGTATTTATACTGGAGATATGGGGAGCGAGGACTTGCGTGTGGAATATTGGACAGGTTCAACTTGGAGTAATTTATTGAGTGCTTTGACGGCAAATAACTGGAATAATGTTTCTGTATCGTTGACAAGTGCCACCTTTACAATTAGATTTAAAGCAGGTAATGAAACAGGCGATGCTACTCAAGACAGTTGGAATATAGACGTCGCGCTATTGTCTGTTTGGTCTGACCACTATACAATGGAAGCTGAATTCATTGGTTCGAGTAACACGGAAGACTGGAACCAACTAAATTGGACAATCGACAGCGCGTGGACAGTTAGTTCGGTAGCTGTCACGCTTCAACTTCATAACTACACACTTGATGGTTACCCCACAAGTGGAAATGGCTACATGAGTTATACTTCGAGCGCCATCGCAGACACAGATGAAGTCAAAAGACAGACTATAACTGTCAACCCGACTCATTTTAGAAACACTACTGGTTATTGGAAGATGAAAGTTAAAGGAGTCAAGGCAACAGACACACAATTTGATTTCAAAGCTGATTGGATTGAATTTAAACCGATAAAGGCTAGCGGGTCACGGTTCACCTTTGAGAACACCGGTTCATTAACCTGCCATTTGGTTTCTCTTTGGGTCATAAATTCCACAGTTCATCAGCATTATGACATAGATGTCTTCATTAATTCAGGAGATATCTATCCCTATGTGCGTAGTGATATTTCTTTGCTTGATGGGCAGTTTACTGTTAGAACTGTAACAGAACGAGGAAACATGGAGGTTTACTCGGTAGATTACACTTGAGTTTTGAATGCGCAATTTTGAAGTTGAGCAGGTTATTGGACATTTTACGGGTCGTAGATAAATAGCGAAACAAACGGTATATTTTGTCCATAATCATCGGATCCAACTGTGCCAAGTAGCAACAGGTTGAGGGCACAAGGTAAGTTCTTGATTGCCGCAGGTACACTGACTTTACTGAAACTACCAGGATTTGCCGATGCAAAAATAAGCAATTTTGTTTCGCGATATGCCAGTGATATTGGGGAGTATGGGGTAGTAATAGTTCCATTAGATTCAACGTTCATGATGTGCCATACAAGGCTCTGACCAGGCGCTTTTGGGAAATATAACCATACCTCGGTGTATTGATTAAGAACGATGGTTCGCTTGAGTGGGTCATAATTGGTCAGGGTGATGCCGAAGGCTATCTCCGGTGTCCTAGGTACATTGTAGCTATATACGCCAGCCGGATAGTCTTCAAGTTGGTTAGGAGAAGTGGCATTATAGAAGAAGTATCTGAATGTCATAAAGTCCAGCGCCATAAGGCCGATCCCTTGGGCTACCTGCGATATTATCACCTCTTCCGTTGTCTCAACGGGCACAGTATTTCCTCTAGCTGTCACAAACCACGAATTGAAATTGTCCGCAGAACTTGCGCCCGGTATGGAAACTATTATCGCCGCTGAATCTCTAAGGTACAACGTGTCTCCAGGATTCAGGTTCAAATTCAACGAAACGATCGCATCGTTGAAACCATAGCTCTGAATTGTAGTGTCGAAAATCCATAAATTTATCATTTGAGCTGCCACAGCACCAATGTTTGTGAGTGTGACCTCAATTCTGACATTGTTTCCCCAAACGGTGTAATTTGCGTCTGAGGCGATGACTTTTTCATTAAAACGATCAGTATCTGTTTGATGGCTTTCCCTTACGGTTTCGCTGTACACGGTGTTCTGAGAAATAGTCCACATAAAAACGTTAGAAGATACGGCGAACATTGCCAGTACGAGAAGTACAGTTCCAATAGCCGTAGAGATTCCCTTTGTATCCCTAAGAAAATTCCTAAGCCACGAAAGTCGAATCAAACACAGCCCCCCTAACAGTCACAATTCTAACATAATAATAACCGCTTGGCACTAGGTCGCTACATGAAACACCAATGTATCCTTCCTCCCCAATATCCAAGTCTTGGTCTAGGATTGGAGTGCCATTAAAGAACTTCAAGGTGAACGCTGAGGTTGAAAGATGCCATAAACCTCTGCTAAAGTGGGCACTCTGTATTTCCACATCATCTATGGTTCCCCAGTTTAGCAGATAAATCCGGATTTCATAGTCATCATAAACGACGTATTCCACTGCCAGCCTCTCTCTTAACTTCGCTGTCTCCGCATCCATAGTTTCACTGTATCCCTGAGTGTAGGCAGAGGCTCTGCCTTGAGCCCAAGCAAGCACACCTAGACCTAATGCAATAGATACTGCAGCCAATATTACAGCAGAAATTACGTAGCTTCCTGCTTTTTTATTGAAGATTACCTTAGAGATTCTTTTAGTTAGCGTTTCCATGTTCTTCCCATATACATAATTCACGTCAAACCTATATATTAAGTATTCTGTATCAAGATACGCTAAACATGTGCCGGTCAGATGGACACCACAAGGGAGGGAAGGTTTTCTCATGGACTCATGATTATTGGAACAAGTTTTGCCGCCGCAATAGCTAAAATAACGAGCAATGCCGAATGCTTAAAGCCAGCAGAAACGGATTCCTCACTAATTTTCCCTGCTACTATACCGATTAAATAACAATGAATAATCACGGAAGTCGTAAACATCATGGTGATACCCTCTAAATCGATCGCCATTGTTTCCGCTATCGCAAGTGTCTGTGAAGTGAACATTAGAGTCATGAGAGTTGTTGCCACTAACAAGACCGCAGCGAAGTAAGGAACAAAGATGTAAGGACGTACACTCATTTTCTTTTCCTTCTCAACTTCCTGAGTCATAGTATAGAATCTTGCAAGTGCCTCAATCATAGGGATTGTTCCACCACCAACATCAACAGTTTCCATTAATAGAAACATCACTATCTGGGACAACCAACTTTTGGTCCTTTTCACAAAACCCATCAAAGCTCTTCTGATGGGGATACCCCACGAAAGCTGTGTAGTTATTGTTCCCAGTTCCTCACTAAATGCACCATAGTCACGCCGTGAAAGCGTTTCAATGCATCTTTCTGGGGCTAGACCAGTCTTCCTAATTTCTGTTAGATCTCGAAGAAAACTGGCTATTCCACGCTCAATGCCTAATCTTCGTCTAGAGATCTTACCTTGGATAATGGCGGGAGGCGCAGTAGATATAAACAATGATATCGCCACTGCAGTGGGGAAGTCAATGATGTTCTTTAAAGAATCAAGCAACGGTATGTCAAGTAGTCCAAAGAAGCCGGAAAGCAGACAAATAACGAAGACACTTACCAGACTTGAAATGGCAAAGACTTTGTAAGGTCGCCAGTCAGTAATGGGGGTTTTCGGTTGCATGCCGTGTGCAAGGTATATGAAGACTATTGAAAGCATCGGAGTGAAAACGTATGTGTACATTAACATGCCCGAGTAAAGAGAGGCACCAACACTGTATATGGTTTCGACGCTGAACAGAATGTAAAAGCAGAGAGACATTAAAACCATTACAATAATAAAAGTCTCCAAAAGCATTCCAAGGCGTTCCGCCGCAATTTTTACCCTAGCTGACCTTGTTTTAAAGATGTCTTGTGCCTTAGTTTCAAGGAAATGGTTTACATCACCACCGATGATAACGGTGGAAGCATAGCCTGAAACAAAGTCCCTAAAAATGTCCAGAGGGTTCTTTTTAGCGGAATTGTCCAAGGCAGTTAGAGGGTCAACTCCAAAAATCTCTACATCTTTTGTTATATTCTTGGCTTCTTTACGCATTGCAGGCATCAAATTGACCTCTGATAGTCTTTTAAAACTCACGTAAGGCGGTATGCCACCCGTTGCCATAACAGTTACATATGTTGCTGCGAAGGGCATCTCTCTTTCCAACGTTGTAGCTCTT
>JAOUKN010000159.1 GCA_029882515.1 Candidatus Bathyarchaeota archaeon | reverse complement strand
ATTGAGCCGCTCAATTTCCCAACACATGCATACGCCATGACTAAAGTGAAAACAAGTACATACGTTAATAGTAAAACAGCAAAACGCGTGATTGATCGCTTTCTCAACTTCCGCCCTCTCTCTTTGAGCTTTTACTGATTTTGTTAAATCGTATTTCCCTTTATTAAATATTCTAGTCTAGGTCTATACTTCTTGATCTTGAAATAAATGCGGTATTCCCTTAATGGTAATATTCCAACTGCAGATGAATTTTAGCTCTACAAGTGAGGAAAAGCCGAAGCACCCATCCACTAAAACTTTAGAAAGAATCGCACGCAAAAATCGAAAAACTCCATTTTTTACGTATCTTCTTTTTCTTCATGTTTTTCCTTGACTTTCTTTGCTTTCTCCATATACCTTCTGAGACGCTTAAGCTCTATTTTCTTCTCAGGCAAAGTCTCAGGAGCCAATAATATGGGAAAAACGGCTAGGAACAGGAAAAGACTGGCCAACGAAAACGCTGCAGAGATGTCAATCAGTTTAGCATAAGGTGTGAATAGCATTTGTATGTAGCTAGAAATGAGAAACGGTAATACCCCCACTAAGTAGTATTTGTCCTTGATTCGATTTCCAGCTAGTTCTGACCATATAACCATGTAGAACATCAGTGAAAAGATTCCCCATGAAACGCCGTCTAGGATGATATACAAATACCAAGACAGAATGATACTTGGAAAAAGCCCTAACACAGCATACCCAATTCCTAACATTATGAACCCAAAGATAACTACCCGCTTTCGACCAACTGAATCAGCGAACCAACCACCAATCAATGCAACAAAACCGCCAATCCCAAATTCCGCGATTGACACAAACGAGGCAAAGTCTTCCCCAAAAAACGCGCTCGCGCGTATAGTCACTACTGGTCTTTCCAGAAAATTTATCAAACAGAACATAATCCATGGAACGAGATACAAGAGAAAAGATCTGTCAAGTAAAACTGATCTGTAGGAAACCTCAATCACATTTTCTTTCCCGTAATCTTGTTTTGATCTAGTAAGCCGAAACAAGAACAAACCAATTCCTCTCCACGCAGCCAGTATCAACGCGCCTACAACTAGAGTAGAGAAACTGAGTAGCAAACCAATAAAGAACATGCACAGACACGATGCAAAAAACGTGATCCCCGCTAACCGTCCTCTATTTTCTTCGGCACTATAATCTCCGAAATATGCGAGGCAAGAGGGAAACCCCAATCCTAATGAAATCCCCAAAAGAAAAGGAACTACTAGAATGCATGCCATATTGAATGTCTCCAACATGACCATTGATGCAGAGGCTATGATCCCAATGAACATCCAAACGGATAGAAATTCATCGCGACTTGGAAATCTCTTCACCAAGACCGTGCCTACTATCGCAGAACCCACAGCTGCCACACATTGAACTCCGAATGCCACTGACAATAAAGTGGGCTCCACCTGAAATTTTCCCAAAGTACTCTCGAAAAAAAGATACAATGGAAAATACCATGAAAAAGCATTTACGATAACAATTAAGACAGCAAGAAAATCTCTTTGCAAAAGAACGCTGTTTATGACAGATTTTCTAGCCATTCTCCTACAACTCAATTTGTCCATAATGTGCATTAGAAAGATAAAATGTTTGCGAATGGAGGTTCAGTTTGCGCCAAGGGGATTCTAGAAAAACTGTATTTGTGTTCAACAAAACGCTTATATGCAACCTGTAGAACAATAATACAATTGAGGAAAGGATCATGGCAAATAAGAAGAAAGAAAAGAAATTGAAGCCAATGCGGTTGTATGCCTGGTAGATCTGTTACAGATCACTTATAAATCTTCAATTACGCCTTTAATTAATATTTTCATTTGAGAGGCTAAATTCTTATTTGGTAAACTGAAGATGTTGTTGCACGCTTCTTCGGCCAAACGTTTGATTTTATTTCTAAACATTTCAACATCCTTTTGCTTAAAGATGATATCAACCATTTTTTCTGAATCCTTGTCAGAAATTTCTCGTTTTGAAAGGTAATTTAGTATGATCTTTTTGATCTGTGGGTTCTTAAAAGCATAAAGTATAGGAAGCGGAAGGCATTCATTCCTAATTCGGGTCTGGAGTTCTTCAGGTTCGAATACATCAATGAAGTCCTCTCTTATGCCGATTAGAATCCCTAGTGTTCTGCCGTAATTACCCAGTAAGTCAACAATTTCTTGTTCTCCACCTCCTACAATGGCGCCAATGCGCATGTGAGCTTCGGAAGTTGAAGCTTTCATTTTCAGAATCCGTGTGTACTCCTTCACAGAAACATCTGTGTTACCTTTCAAAGAAGCTTCAAGAGCCTCAGCATTTCCCATCTCAAAAAATCGACTCTTTATTATATTCCAAATGGCATCTATCTTTTCTATCTTAAATTGTCTCTCCAATTTGTGAAGAAGAACCAAGGCCTTCATCAACAAGGCATCACCCACAAGAAGAGCGATGTCTTTGCCAAATTTAGCGAAAACTGTGGGCTTTCCATATTTTGTGTTTGACTCATCGATTATATCATCATGTATGTCAACCGCTGCAGTTAGCAACAACATGACGACTTGCATCGGAATTGACTTGTCAGCATCTCCTCCTGCAGCCTCACAAGCAATTGAAAGCAGCCCAGGATGAATAACGTCGTTCCAATTTCCTGCGTAGTACTCAAAAGCATCATTGATCTCCTTGCATTTCATTTCTTCTTGTAGAACCTCCCTTTTTGCGATATCTAGAGACTTTCTGCTTCTTTCTTCCAGAAGTCTTTGAACTTGTACAATTAGCTTCTCGTTGGTTTTAATTTTAGTTGTATGCATGTATCTCCAACCTTTTCTTCGTTTCGAATCTCCAAAATGCTTTTCCAGCCTTAATCTCCTTCTTCAAGTAGGGGACGCAAGAGGCTATTGCAAAGGCTTTTAGATCCCCGTTTTTATCAATTTTTTGAACAAACAAACAGGCATCTTTGGCAAGCTCGTTTAGGATTTTCTGTGACCCCTCGAGTCCGCCTGATCTCGCCGTGTTTTCTTGTATGTTCTCTACGTCCCTCTTTGTTAATGGCTGCCTACAGATCAAAGAGACCAGTTCGGATCTTGTTTTATCGGGTTGCAGAGCGTAAAGTATCGGCAACGGCAAACATTCTTTCTCAATTCTATGCAAAGTCTCCGCGTGATCGATTGTGTCCAGTATGTCATCTCTCAATATCAGAATCATCCCCAAAAGTCTTCCATAGTTGCCAAGCTTCTCAATCTCCTCATCAGATCCCCCACCTAGAATAGCGCTTATTCTCGCGAGGGCCTCAACGTCAGCTGCCTTCATTTTCAGTACATTGAGATATTCTTCCGGTGCAACATTTACCTGTCCTCTAAAACGAAGCTCTAACGCTTCCGCATCTCCAAGCTCAAAAAACATTCTTTTAACAATGTCAAGAACAATCGAGGCCCCTTCAGTGGGCACTCCCTTTTCAACTGCATAATGTAGCAACGTAAGACCCTTTAATAGAAGCGCGTCTCCCACAAGCAGTGC
>JAOUKN010000046.1 GCA_029882515.1 Candidatus Bathyarchaeota archaeon | reverse complement strand
AACCGCATCGATGAGCACCTCGAAGCAATCCTACCTGACGATCCCGACAAACCCTATGACATGAAAGACATCATTGCAAACGTAGTTGACAACAACAATTTCCTCGAAGTCCATCCACTGTGGGCACCCAACATCGTCATCGGATTCGCCCGACTAAACGGACGCACAATAGGCATCGTTGCCAATCAACCCAAATTCCTCGCCGGAACCGTCGACATCAAATCCTCCATCAAAGCAGCCCGATTTGTCCGATTCTGCGACGCCTTCAACATCCCCATCATAATGTTCGTCGATGTCCCCGGCTTTCTACCCGGAATCGATCAAGAGCACGGTGGAATAATCGTACACGGCTCCAAACTCCTCTACGCCTACTGTGAAGCCACGGTTCCCAAGATCACAATCATCATTCGAAAAGCATATGGTGGCGCCTATGACGTAATGGGCAGCAAGCATCACGGAGCAGACGTCAACTACGCATGGCCAACCGCCGAAATCGCCGTAATGGGCCCCCAAGGAGCAATCAACATCATCTTCCGAAAAGAGATCGCCAAGGCGAAAGACCCTGACCAAAAACGGAAAGAACTAACAGCCCAGTACCGAGCCAAATTCGCTAATCCCTACGTCGCAGCCGAAAAAGGATACATCGATGACGTGATCAAACCTGCAGAGACCCGCCCAAAACTGATCACCGCACTAGAAATGCTTCTGGACAAACGCGAATCACGCCCACCAAGAAAACATGGAAATATCCCCGTCTAAAGCCTTTTCCATTATAAAGACACGCGACGTGTATCTTATATCGCGTCATTGTCTATCTATTTTATTGGAGTGTTGACTAGTTGAGTAAATCAATTGAAAATTTGAAGAACGCGTTTGCAGGTGAGTCACAAGCAAATCGACGATATCTGGCGTTTGCTCAAAAGGCTCAGGAAGAAGGCTTCACCCAAGTTACAAATCTTTTTCGAGCCGCTGCAGAGGCAGAGACAGTTCATGCTCTCAATCATCTAAAAATCATAGGCAAGATAAAATCAACAACCGAAAACTTGAGCACAGCAATCTCTGGTGAGACTTTCGAGTTCAAGAAAATGTATCCAGAGTACTTGGAAATCGCCAAGCAAGAAGGAAACAAACAAGCAACTTGGAGTTTTGACGTAGCAAACCAAGTCGAAAAGATTCATGCTGACTTGTTTAAGAAAGCTGCCGAAGCGTTGAGAAACAACCATGATCTCGAAAGAGTGACTTACTACGTCTGTAGGGTGTGTGGAAACACTGTAGAAAATATGCCACCAGATAAATGCCCAATCTGTAGTGCGCCAAAGACTAAATTCTTGAAAGTAACGTGACTTTCGCAATACACAATCGCTGGTGGCTCTATGACTCTGAAGATTCTATGGGGAATCACAGGAAGTGGCGACAAAATTGAAGAAACACTGAATGTTATGAGGAATCTTCAGAAAGAATATGATATCAACGTAAGAGTAGTGCTGTCCAAAAATGCGGAACTGGTTATTCATATGTACGGACTCTGGAAGTCTTTAGAAGACAATTTCAAAGTACTCAGAGAGAGAGGACCAAACGATCCTTTCCTAGCAGGACCGCTTCAGATAGGCAGATACGATCTTTTCATAGTATGTCCTGCAACAGCAAACACAACTGCAAAGATAGCTCATGGAATTGCTGACAGTTTGATTTCTAATTGTGTATCACAAGCACTCAAAGCAAGCCATAGGGTGTACATCTATCCAGTAGATCAGAAACCCGGTAAGACAATTACTATTCTACCTGACGGAAAAGAGTTGGCTTTGACAATAAGAGAGGTTGACTTGGAGAACTCGCAGAAACTGAAGAGAATGCGAGGAATGACCGTTATCTCTCAGCTAGCAGACATCGAAGACATAGTACAGACGCATTTAACCAACAAGGAACCTTCATAAGGTCCTGTGCAGCACTGCCTAAACATGCGACAAACTAGACGTCTGGAATCTGTGCTTGAAATGATTTGTTCATTAGACTAATGGAGGTGAGCAAATGACTACAATTGGAGAAGTCTACCTGTGTGAGATCTGCGGAAACAAGGTTAAGATAGTAGAAGCTGGAGCAGGAACCCTTGTTTGTTGCGGTCAACCAATGAGATTTGTCAAGGCTTAGACTCCTTTGTGGGCGAAGGCTAATAAACAAGTTCAAAAAAACCAAAACATTGGGAAAAGTCATGCCCAAAATAATTGTTGTCCATTATAGTCGTACTGGAAACACTGAAAAGATGGCTAAGGCCATAGCCGAAGGAGCTAGATCAGTTCAAGGCGTCGAAGTAGAATTGAAACGTTACGGATCAGCTTGGGGGTTAGCAGATTTTGACGCAATATTAGTTGGTGCTCCAACCTACCATCATAATATGACTAGCAATATCAAGAAATTCTTGGAAGAAATCGCTTTTCATAACATTGACTTAAGGAATAAGATTGGAACAGCGTTTGGATCCTATGGTTGGAGTGGCGAAGCACCAAGAATGGTGCTTGAAATAATGGAACACAAATTCGAAATGAGGGTCTTGAAACCACCGCTCTTGCTGAAGTATACCCCAGATGAAAAAGGTTTAGAGGAATGCCGCAAATTGGGAAAGAACGTTGCTGGACAAGTCTCAAAGTCTTAGTTGGTTTCTGAAGAGGCAAGTCGCGCACGAGACTGTTCTACTGATGAAAACAAATGTCAAAAGCAGTCATTTCTAATTTGTGCGCATGTCTTAATAGCCAGTAGAACGTTTTAAAGTAAGATACTGCAAACCTGTTTGGAGGGGCAAAAATTGGTTCTGCCAGCTAAGGTCTTTGAGATAAAAGAGGAATCTGATCTCGGAGTGATCGTTGGGAAGCTCAAGGGATTCCGTGAAGAGGAGCCGTACCAAACCGAGAAAGGAGACGCCATAAATCTCGTAGCGGAAATTCTAGACCTGAAACTAAATGAAGATTCAGTAGTAGGAGTTTTCAGCAAAGATTTCATACACATACGGTTCTACAAACGCAAACCCGTTGAAACTCCCGTGACCGAGGAAGCTCTCTTTTGGATCAAACGCTTCAACGAAAGAGTGTTTCTAATTGTTTCCGCACCTTCAGTGGCTCGTGGAGTAAAAAAATTATTGACGAACTACGTGGCAAACAAGCTCAGCAAAGTTCTCTTCATCACCTCTCACGCAATCGTCGAGACCAGAATCCCCAACACCTCTCTGAAGGAACTCCACGAGGCAAACCCAGAAGCGACAAAACTCATCTGGTTCAACGAAGTTGACATCCCCGGCGTCGAAAAACTGTGTCTGGCTGGATCAGACCTGGCTGACACCACTGTGTATCACAATTATCTTGAGCATGGAATGATCTGGTACGTGGTCTTTGAAGTGCAGAAGCGTGGGATTGTGGTCGGAATTACGAGAAATTGCGTGGTGACCCTCTTCAGCAAAGGTACGCCCCAAGATTTCATCAATTACATCTCCGAAGATCTCCTAAAGCTCATCGAGTAATGAGACGTTGTGCGCACAGATTGGTTTTGCATCCTACAACCTTCTTTCAACATTGGATCTAATTCTTTAGGGTTCAGAATTCAAATATAGAGTGCGCGCACCTGAAAAGAATCCTGTGACCTTTCTCCTCACTTTCTTCGTTGCCGTGTGAATATTCGGTCTGTTGATTACCCTTCGCTACACTTACCATTTGATTAACAAATCGGGATAGGGCTCCTATGTCAGTTGGCAAGCCAATCTGTCTGTACAATCATGTTTCTAAAGGGTTAAATATCTGAATCTTATGTTATTTATGCAGTGGAGAGAGTAGAGGAATGAATCGAACCGCATTTTTTAGAACAACTTTGACACTGTTTCTCATAAGCATGTTGACATTGACATTTGACATTCAACCAATTGAAGCATCTAATCAAGAATCAGGTACAATTGGTGTCAAACCAAGTGATTATGCAGTATATCAAATGACTTTTAACTACACGAGCAACGATCCTAACCCCCCTGGGGTTTTGCCGAATCAGAGCCTATGTGCCGAGATTGAAAGGTTGGGTATAACTGTCGAGTCAGTGGTAGACAAAAAAATTACGTTCTTGGAGTGGGTCATTTTCAGGAACGAGACAGCGATGGTAGAGTCCAAGTCGATGAACCTTACTGAATGTTCTCAGACAGCGATGTGGTTCATCCTTGCCAACCTTGAGCCTGGAAACTCCACGTCTCTGTGTCCTGCTTCACCAGTTGTAAATGCGACATCAACCAGAAGATACGCTGGGGCTTTCAGAGAAGTAAACTATGTCTATGATCAACATGTATCTTCGTACGCGCCGAATCATATAGTCAACCAAACGCATCATCTCTATTATGACAAAACAACAGGGATTCTAGATGAAGTAAACACCATCATTGACTGCATCGAACTGACTGAAGGCTATGAAACCTACATATCCGTTAGGGTACTAATCAAGAATACCAACACTTGGCAGCCCGACAAAATTACTATCAAGGCTGATGGTTCAGTTGACCCGCCAACAGCACCTATAACTACCTTGGATAATGTTACTTACAGATTGACTGAGATGTTCTCGCTCTCATCGTTGTTGAAAGGAGCAACATAACAATTGATGGCCAAGAGTATACTGCACTAGGTAATAATGTCGGCTGTGGTTTCAACGTGACCAACGTAAGCAACGCGACAATTCAACATACACATATCAGACAATTTGAATGCGGCATCTACCTATCTAGTTCTACACATATCATCATCAAAAACAACACGATGGCAAACAACATCCAAGGTATCCTTCTGGAATATTCTTCAGACAACAGCATATCTGGAAACAATGTAACGGACAACAGCGATGGCATCTCACTCGACGAATCCGCTAATAACGTGCTCAGAAATAACATTTTAAATGGCAATAAATACGACTTCTTTGTATTGACTTCCATTTTTCCGAACGCGCGCAAATTAAGTTATTTCTACCAAGATATAGATGAATCGAACACTGTGAACGGCAAGCCAATGTACTACTGGATAAACGAGCATGATAGAGCTGTTCCCTCTAATGCTGGGTACATAGCACTCGTGAATTGCTCCAACATAATGGTTGAGGGGTTCACACTGACGAGCAAGGGAAAAGGGGTTTTGCTAGCAAATACAAACAATTCGAAGGTAACAAACAATAACCTGACAAACACTTCATACAGCATATGGCTCTATTCTTCTTCCAACAATGATATCTCTGGGAATAGTATGGTAAACGTTCTATCTGGTGTCTCGTTACTCCAATCTCACAATAACATTATCCTTAGAAACAGCATGGTGGATTACAGGAACGGCATCAATCTTTGTGAATCCAATGACAACAATATTTTCGAGAACAGCATCGCGAACGGCGAACGTGGAAAGGGAATCTCTCTTAGTGATTCCCAAGACAATAATGTGAGCGAAAATGACATATCGAACAATCGCTTTGGCATCGTAGTGTCTACTTCCTCTAACAACACGTTTTCTGGGAACGACATAGCCAATATCACGGATTCTGGCTTTTGGCTAACAATGTCTCTCAGCAATATTCTTTCTGGAAACCGTGTGATGAACAGTGACTGCGGGATAGATCTATATAGGTCTTCAAAAAATCTACTAGCAGGAAACACCCTAGCAAACAACAGACTCAGCATGAGGGCTTGGTCTTCAAACAACAGAATCTACCACAACAATTTCATAGATACTTTTTGGAATATTATCATCGACTCAGGCAACATCTGGGATAACGGATATCCTTCTGGAGGAAACTACTGGAGCGACTACTACGGAACGGACTTACACTGGGGCCCACATCAGAATCTGACTGGAAGTGATGGCATCGGCGATGAATCGCACCCAATAGGTAGTGGCGATCAAGATAACTATCCCTTGATGAACCCATGGATGATAGTTGACACGATACCGCCGACAACAGGCATTATCTTACCTGAAAACATTACATACCACCCTCCTGTCCCACTGAACTTTACTGTATGCGACCCCGTCCACATGTCTCCGATTTCTTGGATAGGATACAGCCTAGACAGTGAAGCAAACGTAACGATAACAGGAAACACAACCCTAATTGACCTGTCTTTCGGCTCTCACACCATAACCGTTCATGCAAACGATTCCTCTGGGAACACCGGCTCGTCTGAAACAGTCTATTTCACCGTCACCTTCCCCACAGATCTGAACTTAGATGGCAAAGTGCGAATAGACGACCTCTTACTAGGCGCACAAGCCTTCGGAACTGATCCAGATCATCCACGATGGAACCCAGCCGCTGACATAAACAAAGACGCACGAATACGAGTTGATGACATATTGGCTATAGCCCTGAACTTTGGACAAGAATAGAGATCGTCTGTAATCTATCCTCGAATTGTTAAAACTTTACGTGTGTGGAATAAAATTTTTGTTCCTTCCTTCATACACGCCAATTTCTACAGTCTCATTAGAACACTAGATTAAACGTCGTTGAAGGGCCTGCAACATTATCCTTTCTCGGGTGCCCCAATTCCAAAAACTCCATTGATTAATCCCCTATAGTCGCGTTTCCCATGATACATTCTCACGCTTTTCGGGTGATCTACAAACGCGTATTCTCTAAGAAGGTTGACACTTCTCTTGTTTCCTCCTGGAACCCCAACCCAAATTCTGGCCCCTTTTGCGTTGTTCAAAATAGCTCTCAACAATTCTTCCGCGATTTCTGTATGTTTTGGATCACAGATCCAGGGCCCAATGTTGATTTGGCCGAGTCCTCTCTTTGCCATGATGTACCCTACAAGCTTTTCGTCAATAACGGAAACAAAACACCAATCTTGAAAGTCCTTGTGCGTTCTTCTTAAAGCTCGCCCACGGTTAGCACCAAAAAAACGTGTATCTAAATGGACGACATTGTCCAAATCTTCATCTTTCATTTTGCTTACTTTTTGGCACATCATCGTTCGTCCAGTGCCGATAAGCCTGAGCGAGTCATATTCAGCGTTGAACCCTAGTCGCTGGTATAATGGGATTACTTCTGGAACTGCATCTAGCCTAATAGTCTCGACGCCTCGTGCTTTGAGATAGTTCATGGCATGGTTCATTAATTCGAGTCCAATACCCTGACGACGATAGTGTTCTAGTACAATTAGGCAACCAACCCACGCAAGTTTTCCGTAGGTTGTGGTAGTGACCGTTCCAACTGGTTCACCATTCTGTTCCGCTACAAAACAGCCTTCCGGCTCATAATACAATAGTCGTTCAAAATCACTTATACTGTTGTTCCATCCCACTGTTTCGGTTAGGTATTGAGCAAATCCCAAATCTTTTGAAAGCATCGTTCTGAGATTTAACATTGAGTTCAGTCTCGCTCCAATATTCACTTCGGTGAACGGTGCTGAAAATTCGGCTTTGTGATTAGGGGAATGATCTGTCAAGTGCTTCGTAAGGCCTGTCCCGGTAGTTCTCCAGTATGTTCTCCATTGTCTATTACAACTTTTCCATTTACTAGTACGAATTCGATTCCTTTCGGATATTGATGGGGCTCAGAGTAAGTAGCCGTATCTCTTACCATTTTAGGGTCAAAAATGGTGACGTCTGCCCACATCCCTTCCCTAACTAAACCTCTGTCTCGTAGTTTGAGTTTCTGTGCAGGCAACGAAGTCATCTTCCTAATGGCCTTTTCAAGGGTCAAGACTCCTTCGTCTCGCACATACGTTCCCAAAACTCTGGGAAACGTTCCGTAACTCCTTGGGTGCGGCTTACCTTTCCCTAACACTCCGTAAGGTGCCCGTGCAGAACTGTCACTTCCTATCATGGAGACCCAATGCTTCAAGACTGTACGCATATCTTCTTCGCACATTAAGAACCGCACTACAGAGACAGATGCGTTCTCTTCTATTAACAAATCAAAGACAAACTCAAACGGGTCTACACCCTTCGGTTGAATAATCTCCAAAATCATCTTTCCCTCAAACTCAGGATGCCCTTCGCAATAGGCTATCATAGTTGCATCCCAACCGCCAGCTCTCAACGGACTTGACCAGCCCTCTATCCCCTCCGTCATTTCACGCCTTAGCCGTTGACGAGTCTCTTCATCCTCCAATCTCTCAACTAGTTTCTCTACACCCCCTTCGTAGGCATGAGGCGGGAGCATAGCATCCAAGCCAAAGCTTCCCGCCAAGTAAGGATAAACATCGCATGTAATCTCGATGCCTCTTCCCCTCGCTGTTTCAATCATCCTGAGAGTTCGCTTGACCCTTCCCCAACTTGCCTTTCCCGCTGCCTTATGATGGGAGATTTCCACGGGTACTCCTGCCTTCTCGCCAATTTCGATGGCCTCTTTCACGGAGTCAATGAGCCTTTCTTCCTCACCCCGTATATGAGACGAATATAATCGATCATACTGCGCCACAATTTTGCAGAGTTCTATCAACTCCGCGGTATTGGCATAACAGCCAGGAGGATAAATCAATCCAGACGACAAGCCGAAGGCACCTTCTTCCAAAGCTCTTGCTAAAACCTTTCGCATTTCGTCAAGTTCATTTTTTGTTGGCGGTCGGACATCGTACTTCATAACCATTGCTCTTACATTGCCGTGACCAACCAAGGAAACAACATTTACTGCTGTCTTCTTTTCATCTAATCGACACAAATATTCACTCATAGCGGACCAGTCTAGTTTCAATCCAGCTTCTTCCAAAATTGGCGTTGTTTTCCTGATTTCCTCTTTCAAGAAGTCATTTAGCGGTGCAGCAGATATTCCACAATTTCCAACAACTTCGGTTGTTACACCCTGTCTAATTTTGCTTTCCACACAGGGATTGATCAATGGTGAAAGGTCAGAGTGGGAATGCATATCAATGAAGCCAGGAGCCACTACAAGCCCTTTAGCATCAATAATTCTCTCAGCTTCTCTGGTGCCCAAATTTCCTACCTCCACTATTCGTCCGTCTGCTATACTCACATCTCCCCGAAACCAAGGATTTCCAGTTCCATCAACAATACGCCCATTCTTTACCACTAAATCCAACATTGTCTGCCCTCAAACAACGCAATCCTTAACATTGGGTTATGCTCCCGGTTCCTCTATAATAGCCTTTTTTAACTCTTCTAGGTTCCGCATTTTTTCTATGCACTCAAGCACCTTACTGATAACCACGACGGAAACCAGCGTTCTCCGAAAGCTTTATACACAATATTCTCTTTTTGGAGAATTTCCATAACGTTCCAAGAGGACGATTTCCATGCAAAAAACAGAGTGCACACGAGTTTTGGAAACTGCAAACACATATAAGGTATTAGCTAAAGAGGATTTGGCTCCTCAAATCAAGCTGATGACGGTTCACGCACCTGATATTGCGGAGAAAGCCCAGCCCGGTCAGTTTGTGATAATAAGAGTAGACGAAAAAGGCGAGAGAATCCCACTTACCCTAGTAGACTGGGAAAAAGAGAAAGGAACAATAACTCTCATTTTTCAAGAAGTTGGAGTGTCAACGAGAAAACTTAGTACAGTAGCAGTTGAGGATGCAATACTGAACATTGTCGGCCCATTAGGAAATCCAAGCGACATACGACACTATGGCACCGTCGCTGTGGCATGCGGAGGCGTTGCAACAGCCGCGGCCTATCCGATAGCCAAGGCATTAAAACAGTCTGGCAACAAAGTAATCTCAATAGTTGGAGCCAGAACCGCAAACTTGTTAATTTTAGAAAAAGAAATGAAAGCGGTTTCAGACGAACTTCACATTTCTACCGACGATGGTTCAAAGGGATACAAAGGTTTCGTCAGAGACGTGCTAAGAACACTGATCGAAGAAGGTCAATCCTTCGATATAGTTTATGCCATAGGTCCTCCCATAATGATGAAAACAGTGTGCGAAGTAACACGTCCTCATGGCATCAAGACAATAGTTAGCCTAAATCCTGTAATGGTTGACGGAATGGGTATGTGTGGCGCTTGTAGAGTGTCTGTGGACGGCAAAACCCAATTTGCCTGCGTCGATGGACCAGAATTTGATGGACACCTCGTGGATTTCAACCTCCTCATCAAACGTCTAAAAATCTACTTCCCTGACGAAAGGAAAGCAGATGAGCTATACCAAAATACGGAGAAAAACAGACATGAGTAAATCCAAAGAAAAACTTAAACACAGTATCCCGATGCCGAAACAGAAACCAGAAGATCGAATTCACAACTTCAATGAAGTCGCATCAGGCTACACCAAAGAGCAGGCCATTGCCGAAGCTGAGAGATGTATACAATGCCCCGAACCCCAATGTATAAAGGGGTGCCCCGTAGAACTTGACGTACCCGCATTCATCAAATTGATTAAAGAGAGAAAATTCGACGAAGCCATCCAAAAAGTGAAAGAAGCAAACAGCCTACCGGCCATCTGCGGGAGAGTTTGCCCCCAAGAAGAACAATGCCAAAAATTCTGCACTTTAGGTAAAAAATGGGACCCCATCGCAATAGGTAGACTAGAACGATTTGTTGCTGACCTGGAACTACAGAAGGGAATACAACTTCCACCACTGTCGAAGCGAACCGGCAACAAAGTGGCGGTTATTGGTGCTGGACCTGCCGGTCTCACAGCAGCCGCGGATTTAGCTAAGCTCGGGCACGAGGTGGTCATATTTGAGGCCCTCCATGCGGCAGGTGGTGTTTTGATGTATGGCATCCCAGAGTTCAGGCTGCCTAAAAAAGTAGTCGAAGCCGAGGTCGCATACGTCGAAAAACTGGGTGCCAAAGTACGTACCGATGCCTTGATAGGCCGGTCATTTACCATAGATGAGCTTTTCAAGAGAGGGTTTGACGCCGTTTTCATTGCAACTGGCGCCGGTTTGCCTCGGTTCTTGCGCCTACCCGGCGAAAACTTGGGTGGAATCTATTCAGCTAACGAATTTTTGATTCGCATGAACTTGATGAAGGCCTACCGGTTTCCAGAATTTGACACACCTATCAAAGTCGGCAAGCGGGTTGCAGTAATTGGCAGCGGCAACACTGCTATGGATGCGGCACGGTCAGCGCTTAGACTAGGTGCAGATGAAGTTTGGATAGTATACCGTCGGTCAAGGAACGAGATGCCTGCTCGAGAAGAGGAAATTGAAAACGCTGAAGAAGAAGGGATCCAATTCAAGTTCCTAACGACTCCTGTTAGATTCATCGGCAACGAGCAAGATTGGGTCAAAGGCATGGAATGCATAGAAATGAAACTCGGCGAACCTGACGAGTCAGGAAGGAGAAGGCCCATTCCTATCGAAGGTTCAGAATTTATCATGGACGTCGATACTGTAGTAATTGCTATTGGACGCACTCCCAACCCAATCATCCAGCGAACCACAAAAGGACTTGAAACCACAAAATGGGGCACCATAATCATTAACGAAGAGACTGGACAAACCACCTTGGAAGGAGTCTACGCTGGGGGCGACATCGCAACCGGTGAAGCAACCGTCATCAGCGCCATGGGTGCGGGGAAGAGAGCCGCAAAAAGTATCCATGAATATCTAATGAAAAAACGGAAATCAACACGTAAGTAAGCATTACTTGCACGCACGCCTTTCTTCTAAAGGTTTCTGGTTTAGGTACAAGTCCTTTATTTGTAGTAGTAGGGTCGTTTGATGTATCCAAAGACTTCTACTGCAGCTATGATCGCTTGTCCAACGGCTGTTCCGATCTGTTTAACAGGCGCTATAGTTACGTCGCCTGCAGCGTAGACTCCTTCAATGTTTGTTCTTTGGCGTTCGTCAACGATAATGTAGCCCTCTTCATCCACATCGACCCCCGCTTCTTTAGCAACTTGGCTATTTGGATCCTCGCCAGCTTGAACAAATACTCCATCAACATCAATTTCCGTAGTTCCACCCGTTTTATTGTTAAATAAAACCGCACTTTTCACCGTGGCATCACCTTGAATTTCTTTCAGTTCAGTATTCCACAGAATTTCCACCCTATGCATATCAAAATCCTTTATTAGAGCTTCTTCGGCCCTTAGCTGGTTCCTTCTGTGAGCCAACTTTACGCTGGATGCAAGGTTTGCAAGGAATATGGCAGACACAACAGCCGAATTTCCGCCGCCTACAACCAGAACTTTTCTTCCTCTGAAAAAAGGGCCATCACAGGTTGTACAATAGCTAACTCCCCTGCCAGCAAATTCTTTTTCACCGGGAACTCCCAGCTGTCGATAATCACAACCAGAGGCAACAATTATTGCCGACGCCGTGTATTTTGCTCTATCCGTTTCGACAAGTTTTTCCTTATTTTTGAGACTGAGTCTGCTGACACTCTCTATTTCATTAATGGTAGCACCGACTTTTCGGCAGTGAGCTGCCATTTTTAGGGCTAAATCTTGCCCACTTATGCCTTCGGCGAAGCCTGGATAATTCTCTATGAGCGGCGTTACAGCAGCAGCGCCCCCAGCGGTTTTCCTTTCAATGACCAAGGTTCTGAGCCCACTACGGGCGCCATATATACCTGCTGTGAACCCTGCGGGTCCAGCACCTATTATGATTACATCCCAATGTTCCACCATTCACCCACCATCTGGCGCTTCATAGTGAATGTCTTACCCTAAAGAATTGGACTAATAAAGTGTTTAGTGGTGACAAGGTCATGGAAAAAGTTTCAGATGTATATTTCGCTAGCTTACGAAAAAAATATCATTAGCAAATCAACTATTTGACCATAGTGTGACTGCGGTGCCTTTAACGAAACGGTTTGAGTTCTTAGAGCATACAGCCGACGTTTACGTGGTGGCTCATGGCAAAACCTTAGAAGAAGCCTTCGAAAATGCCGCTTTAGCAACATTTGAGATCATGACTGACACCGCGAAAGTTGAGCCAAAAGTCGAAGACGAAATAGAAGTTGAAGGCTACGATGAACAAGCGTTACTTTACAATTGGTTAGAAATGCTCATCGTGAAATTCGAAATCACCGAAAATCTGTATTCTCGCTTTAAGATTTTTCCCATTAAAAAAAATCTCGAAGGTTTGAACCTGAAAGCAAAAATTTGGGGAGAAACCTTCAATCCCAACAAACACACCCAAAAGGCAGGAGTAAAAGCGATAACTTACCATCAGATGGAAATTTTGAAGAAGCCAAAAGATGTGACGGTAAAATTTATTCTTGATATCTGATCACGCGTGTCATCTGTGGTTCTCAGTTGTGGAAGGGTCATTGGGACAGAAGGTTTGCGTCTCGAACAATTCAAGGGGTCAAACTATCGAATCAGAAGCGTAATTTCTTCAATGAGCGTTTCTGGAACAACGTTTCGTTTGCCCATCTTTTTGAAGACAATGAACCCCAACTCGCTGAGTGACTGAAGGTCTTGATAGACGTTCTTTACATCTCTTCGGGTTTTTCGTGCTAAATCATTTATCGATTCTATCCTTTGCCCACCGAGACTATACAGCAGCTCCAGTCGTTTTGGAGTTAAAAGCGCCAATTTTTTTGAAGTCAACTCACGTATTTCTTCTACACTATAATCGAGTTCACCCTCTTCCATGTAGCCTCGATATGCATGGACAAGACCTGCCCACTCGTAGTAATTGTCCACCATATTTCTGTCAAGTCTCTTATCGAGAAACAACTCCTCAAACTCATCAAAATTCATTCCCCATTTTTTCTCAAAACTCTCAATCCGTTTACTGATCTCCTCAAGCGTCAATCTTCGAACAATCCTGACCAACACGTCTTTCACACTCATGCGTATCTGATAGGGTTCAATTAAACTTTACAGAGTGTGAAGATATCTCCCGAAAACCCCTTTTTTCTCAACCTAAAACCGAAACAATCAAGGGTTGGGCAAGAATTCATAGTCTACTAGAAAGAGCTCGAAAAGCAGGACGAAAACCTAGAAAACTATGAACTAACACAACAAGGCAAAAGAGAAGACAGAGATTAAAGAAGTCAAAGCTATGTTGAATAGTATGCGAGCGGAATAATTTCCACTTTAGACCCCAATCGTCTTGAAAAAAAGTACTCCTCACAGAAACGTCCTAAACAATCTCCACAAAAAATGATATCATGCTCAGCTGACACATAATATTTTCCCGTATTTTCATCCCGCATAATATGTTTTGTGCCTTCAAAAGGCTTCATAAAATCATACAC
>JAOUKN010000158.1 GCA_029882515.1 Candidatus Bathyarchaeota archaeon | reverse complement strand
ATGCGCGTTTACGGGAGATAACCAGAAAAAAATCCGGAAACAGATATCACTTCATTTATTTCCTTGCGCTCACGAATTTCTTCTTATAGAATTTATACCAGTTAGTTAAAGCTAACTCCTTCACTCCCTTACGATATTCGGTATAAAACTCAGGAAAACTCTCATACCTTATAACTTCCTTCTCTTTTGCGCCATCCTCAACAAGCTTTTTAATTACCGAACACATATCCTTGAAAAACTTCGCATAGGTAACAATTTCTTCTTTGTCACACACGGGGCCATGGCCTGGAATTACAATTGCAATCTGCATAGATAAGAATCTATTCAGAGCATCCAGCCACGTTTCTGGATTGAATGTTGGATCACCGGCATAAAAGAAGGTTTTAGCGAAGATCAAGTCGCCAGAAAATAATGTCTTCTCAATAGGAAAGTAAATGTATGAAGAATCTTTAGTATGACCTCCAGCAAGAACTAGCTCAACTTTCAAGTCTCCATCTTCAAGGACTAACGAGTTTTCAAATGTCTGTGTTGGCTGGTATTTGGCAGATCGTTTCAACCTCTTGTAAGGTTCACTTGCAATTATCTCACAGTCTCTAAAGACAGGGATTCCTAATGTGTGATCTGAGTGATAGTGGGTTAAAACTAGTTTACGTACAGGAGACTTCACTTGAGACTCAAGAGAATTCCTAAAGGCTTTGGCGCTATTGATGGAGATGGTTGAGTCAACCACTATTGTGTAGTTGTTTAGTTCTATTGCTCCGATGTTTCCTTTTCCTTCACCACTTGTATCAACATACACTCTGTCAGTAAGTTTTGTAGCTTTCACACTTCATTCCTCACTATTCTGTCCAGTAAACCCATCCATCACTGCGCATGCATCATTATAGACGCACGCGAAACAGAAAAAAGTTTCAGTTGGGTTTGGGTTTGGGTTGGGGTGGAGATTCGAATCCCACCCTTGTGGGAATAATGTTACTAATCCAAAAAGCTTTGAATATCGATTTCCATTTTTCCATATATCATGCGCGCGCACTTTGGTCAGGAACAGTTCCATTCTTTTCCATAATCTTTTGCACAGGTGACTACGTCATATATGTCTATGACGCCGTATGGTTTAGCAATGTCAGAGTGAGGATTTCAGTTAGGGTCTCCTTCTTGAGAGCCATAAACTGATGTTATTCGGACAACATCATAAATGTTAATCTTCAAGTCATGGTTAACGTCTCCAGGGTTCCAGTAAGGGTTCATCAAAGGATAATTGTCAACGCCTTCCCAAGGCAATTCGGTATCACCAACCCCATCAGCATTCAAATCAGTGCCATTGTAGTTACTCCAATAATTGCCTTCACAACCATTATCCCAAGTATCATTAACAGAAGCGTAGGTTGATATTCCTCCTGAATTGTCTAGGAAATTGTTGTAATAGAAGCTGTTGTTGCTTGTAGTGTGAAGTTGAATAATGATGTAACTGTTGCCTAGGATTGTATTGCCCACTAACATATTATTATTTGCTTGGTTTAGATAGATTGTGTAGGCTGTGTTGTTTGCAATCAGATTCCGGTACAAGATGTTGTTTTCTGATGAGAATATTCTAAAGGCGTCACCGGTGAGTTGATTTATTACGTTATCGCATAGGATGTTGTTGTTGCTGGAGCTGTCAAGAGCTATCCCAGCTATTGCGGTGGTCACGGTGTTCTTGGATATAGTGTTACCTGAAGAAGAGCGAAGTAAAATGTCAATGTTGTTATCTCTTACTATGTTGTTATAGATTGTAGTGTTTGAATTAGCCAGAAATATACCGCTGTTCGGATATGACCCCGAGCTGTTTCTTATTGTAAAGTTGCTGATCAAAATGTTCTGAGCTGTCACGCTAAAAACAGCTCCGTACCCACTTCCATCTACAATAGCAGTGGTCTTGTCTTCTCCAATAATTGACACAGACCTATTTACAATAACATTTTCGTAGTATGTTCCATTTCTGACAAAAATCGTGTCTCCATCACCAGCTACATTAATTGCTTCTTGTATAGTGTGGAAGTCTGCTGGCCCATCGTCATCCACAATCCAAGGGGCGGATAGTATATGGACGAATCTGTAGTCGGCTGCACCGACTAGCTGCCAATCTGCCTCCCACACACATGTAGTGTGACCTGCAACTTCGCTACCGCCAAGATAGAGTGCCGCGTGGTCCCAGTATCCGTCACCATTCCAATCGTAATTTATAACATCTCCCATCATCAATTCAGAGACCGTTGTTTTCTCTACACCATTACCGCTAGTGATAAGCCAGTCGCCCAGCCATGTTGCTCCAAGTTCACCATAGATGTGCGGCGCCTTTCGTGGAACATCTAGACCGCCACCAGGTTCATGAGACTCATTACCGATGCAACAGGATACAAAGTGGGCACAGTCATACCCGGTCATGCCTGTAATGTCTGTTCCCGGATCCAAACGGATAAAGGTAGTGCGAGTATTCACGAAATAGCCGTCGCTACAAACTTCGTCCCAATATTTCTGGGCGTAGTTGTACGCTGCCAAGCGGTCGTATACCCCATAGGTTGGAGAGATATCTGTTTTTGTACCCGCGTCAACCAATGGCCACGTTAATATGCTAATTAGTAAAAACATCAAGAGTGTTCCAAAAACTATTCTCTTCCTCAAATCTATCCTCTCTTCTACTCTCGATAGCTCTATTTTATGCTTGAATTAATATGCTTGCATGCATAAAAAAATTGGTAGAGCAAAATTCTAGAAGGAAATTCCATTTACTAGGACAGGAACAACCGAATAGAAAACTTCACCTTAGCAAATATTAAACTGGCAATCTAAAAATAGATTATGAATACACGTTTTGCCCATTGTTCTGATAAATCTCGCTGATTGAAGCTGTGCTTCAATGTCCATAGAATGCGTGTGTGCGCGCGCATCAATGTACGTCGCAATCGCTTGCTTCTATACAATTGTGAAATAGACTCTTCGATTGTTCTTCCCTTTGTTCTTGGTCTTAAGTAGTTTTATATGTCCTATCTCTTTCAAGTTTCTAACGTGGGTTCCTCCATCAGCCTGTTTATCCAAACCGACTATCTCGACAATGCGGAGTTTAGGAACATTTGGAGGGAGAGCTTTTGCCATTTTCACGATGCCTGGAATCTTTAGGGCTTCATCTTTTGGTATTCCATACCATTTCACTGGGATATCTTTCCCAAGAAGCTCATTAGCCTTCCCAATATACTCTGCAAGTATCTCGCGATCATATTTTTCAAGGCTAAAATCAAAACGGATCTTATCTTCCTCAAGCTGATTTCCAGTGATAAGTGCTCCTGTACCAATATATAGAAGAGAAGCAAATACATGAGCTGCAGTGTGTGCTTGCATAAGCTTATACCGCCTATCCCAATTCAAAAAGCAATGAATATTATCTCCGAATTCCAAACCAATATGATCAACCTCATGAGAAATCTCCCCAGAGAACTTGCCAACATAAACAACATTGTAAACTTCATCACCTTTCGTGATCTTCCCAGTATCCCACGGTTGTCCTCCACCCTTAGGATAGAAAATAGTTTGATCTAAGACTATGTATTTACCATCTTTCACTGAAACA
>JAOUKN010000157.1 GCA_029882515.1 Candidatus Bathyarchaeota archaeon | reverse complement strand
ATCCAATCCCCTATACTCATCCGAAAAGAGCACGAATATGGGTAAATGTCTAGTTCCCAAGTTTCTCACATCTTCTAGGTTCATAAACATGGAATACTTCTGCGACTGGAACCAGTCTTCCACAAGTCACAAAAACGCGAAGCGATATTAGTCCCTTTTCTCTGATTTCGGTATTCCTACCCATGCATATATGCAGTTACATAGAATGTTTTCTTCTGTAGACTCTGACACCAGTTGGGCTGCTATGTTCAGACTCTAATTATCAAAGAATGTTATTTGTTAGTCCTGCCCTATCCTTTCTTACTGCTGAATAAATTTGTATAATCGGCCTAAAAAGAAGATGTATGCTTAATAATGCTAAGAACGGTACCAATAGGTTTTCATGGATGTTTAAAGAGAAACTCTTGCTTAGTAGTCCAAATGTTAAGCGTTCGGTAATTCGATATTGCGTAATACCCAATCCTGTGAGAAGGTAAACTATCGTCACCGCATATAACGTCCAATCGATTATCCTTTTGACCGAATTTGGATTCATTTTATGTCACTTTTCGATTCTGTTTTTGATAGGAAGCTCTCAGGGCAGATCCGCATCATTGGAGAAGCCTCGGCTTTCCCAATATCCTCGGTAGTCTAAATTGTCAGATAGTCTAATTTCGGTTATCCATTTTATCCACTTGTATCCATACTTGCTCTCCGCTACAAGCTGGAAAGGAAAGCCTCTCTCACGTGGAAGAACTACACCATTCATTTTGTAAGCCATTAGTATGTCATTATTGATTATGTAGTCTAGTGGCAAAGAGGTGGAATACCCATCATAGGCATAAAATATTACTACCTTCTCCCCTGAGTCAGCTCCTGCTGCTTCTATCAGATCCTTAACTAAGACACCTTCCCAGAGTATGGTAACCTCCCAACCCTCTACACAATGCAGTGTGACAACTTTCTCGAAAAGCTGATGATTCCCAAGGACATCACCATATGTGTATTCTATCTCATTATCCACACGACCAGTTACAACGAGCCTGTAGCTTTCGTTATCTATGAACTGAGACCCTTTGATCGAGTTTTCTCTGAAATCCTCTATGGACGAGAGCTCTTGTCCTTCGTATTCTCTAATTTCTACGCGTCTCAGTGTACTTGTTCCATTTGTCGTGTCATTCCTCCAAACCGCACTACCAATAAAAACAACTGCTACAACCATCCAAAGTAACAAGACTGCAAAGAAAAGAGACTTTTTTCCATACATCGCTGAAATTTCCCCTCATAAAAATATGACGTATGTCATGTTAATATTTGTTTTGGAATCAAATGTCACATTGACATCTGATTTTAACAAACTGTAACTTCTTCGTTCTATAATCGGGCATAGTCAGGAAAGAAGAATTGTTCAATGTCAATTATTTACTTCATCATGCTGACGCTACTTTTAATAGGTATACATGTATGGATACTCATTGAAGCAGTATGCGTTATCTTACTGTAGGCTATTTTATGCTTGGTATTAGCCCTTTATTGTCCATATTTCTCACTAATACCCTAATAACGTGGAGCCCGAACTATTTGCTTCCGATAATAAGGCATACAGGAATAAACTTGTTCGTCATCGGTGTTCAAAGCTGCGGGATAGCTCTTTCTCTTGTGGGATATAGAAAGAGGGAAATGAAATCTAAAGAACTGCCCTTCATTGTGGTCTTCGGTATTCTTCTCTTCATATGGGGCCTTCTCGCAACCTTGTTTCCAACAGGGATGTACGAGGAGTTGTTAGAGTGGAGTTTGCTGCCTGGTGTAAGAGCGCTCACGATCTGGGACCATATGCAAAGTGCAACTTGGATGCTGAAGGGTTCGTTGTGGATAATCTCGGGTCTTCTTTCGATAGTAACCACATGGAAGATCTCTAGGGGACACTGAAAACAACAGTTGGACTATTCTGTTCTAATTCTTCTATTGTAGTTTTCGTTAAGGCTTGTATGCTTCCGAATTGTGTCAGTTCTCCATAACCAACAAGTGATATGGCTGTTCCTTCGCGTCCCATTCTAGCAGTTCTTCCAATTCTATGGAAATATACCAGTGCATCTAACGGGACGTCATAGTTTATTATGTGGGTTATTCCTTGGATATCTAGGCCCCGTGCAGCTACATCCGTTGCCACCAGTAGTTTCAGTTTTTCTTCTCTGAAAGAGTTGACAACTAAGTCTCTTTGCTGTTGACTGAAGCCAGCATGAAAAGGTTTTGCGTCATATCCTCGAAAGCTAAGCTTGTCCGCCAGCATGCTTGTTCTTTTGCGTGTTCTGCAGAATATTATGGCTCGTTCTATGTGGTTTTCGTCTAGAATGTTGCATAAGATTTCAAATTTGTTCCAAGGGTTCACAACCATATAATGTTGGGTTATCTGCGTAAGGGCTATTTCGTCTTTGCTCACCAAGATTTTTTCAGGGTTCTCCAAGTATCTGTCGCATACGTTCATCACTGACTGGTCTATTGTTGCAGAGAAGAGGCTTGTCTGCCTATTTGCTGGAACCTTTGAAAGTATGTATTCTATATCCTCTATGAACCCCATGTCAAGCATCCTGTCAGCCTCGTCAAGAACAGCAATCTTCACGGACGACAGATTCAAGGTTCTTCGTTTCAGATGGTCTATTATGCGACCTGGAGTACCCACAACAATGTGGACACCTCTTCCCAGCTCTGATATTTGCTTTCGGATAGATTCTCCACCGTAGATTGGCAAGACTCTGAATGCTGCGTATTTGCTGAGTTGACTTATATGTTGTGCAACTTGAACAGCGAGTTCGCGTGTCGGTTCTAATACCAAACCTTGGACACTGTTTATCTTTGGATTCAGGCGCTCAATCATTGGAATTCCGAAAGCTGCAGTCTTACCAGTTCCGGTCTGTGCCTGTCCAATAACGTCCTTGCCTTCGAGTAATGGGATAATTGCCTGGGCCTGAATTGGGAAAAGATTTCTGAACCCAAGTTCTTCAATACCTTTCATGACTTCTGGATTTAACGGCAAGTCTCTAAAGCAATCCATTTGCATATGTTTCACTTCTCCTGTCACAAAATTTTTTCATGCAGTTTTCAAAAGCCTTCAAGAGTTTTCAAAAGCTTCTTCAATTCAAGCATGGATCAATGCGACAGCTCAACTAAACAACCCACATATAAAAAGGTTTACAATGCGCGGGCGTAAATGATTAATTATTCAGAAAAACCATCAGACTAAGAACAAAGTAGTAGAGTTGATAGGGATAGACCCCTAGTCTTTCAAGTAAACCCCTGTATTTGCTTTTGATGAACATCCCTGAGATAATTACAAGAATGAGTGAAACTAGAGCGGAAATGAGTGAATAGGTTGCAAAAACACTCCATACTTCTACCAACTGTAATCGAAAATACAGTGCCAGCATCCCAGCAACTGTTAGTAATCCCGATCCAATCACAAGAATTAGATGCATCTTCCCCCTGAGAGTTATTATTTCGCCCCCAGCATCAAGAGGGAAGAAGAGAGCAACGAGTATTCCCAAAACTGAACTAGTCAAAAATAAAATAGGTCCTACAATTGAACCTCCCCCATTGTTTATCCCCTCATGTAATCCTATGTAAAATACAAAC
>JAOUKN010000045.1 GCA_029882515.1 Candidatus Bathyarchaeota archaeon | reverse complement strand
ATGTGGGACATGATATTAGCGAATATTTTGTTAGGGTGCCTCTAGGAGTTTTTTGTTTTCTTGGTCCTTTTAACTTTCCCGCTTTAACCAGCTTATATTGGGTCTGGGCAGTTGCATGCGGAAACACGGTTGTCGTAAAGGCACCTTCGAAAACGCCTTGCACATTGAACAAGATATTCGAAGAGGGTGTTGACAAAGTAGGTTTCCCGAATGGGGTGGTAAATCTGCTCAACTGCTCTGGCAGCACATTCAGTTTCGCCCTTGAGCTTGACGCTGTGGAAGGAATAACCTTCATAGGGTCAACTAAGATAGGGCATCAAGTTTACAAACTTGCTGCTGATAACGGAAAAAGAGCCCAATGCATGACGGGAGCAAAAAATTGTGCCGTTGTGATGCCTGATACCAACTTCACTTCTGATGCTATAATGGGAAACCTACTGCGATCTTGTTTCGGAAATACTGGACAGAGATGCTTTGCTATATCAACTATTTTACCTATGGCAGAGATCTACGAGCCATTTAAAAAGAGATTCGTAGACGCCGCAAAAAATCTAAAGGTAGGTTATGGAATCGATGAGGGAACTGATGTTGGACCCGTAGTTGCTAAAGACAACCTAGAAATGCTTCATAAAGAGATAGAGAAGGGGTTAGAAGAAGGTGCGAAGCTTTTGCTTGATGGAAGGAATATTAAGGTCAAAGGATATCCTAATGGAAATTGGCTTGGACCAACAATCTTTGAAGTTGAAGACGTGAAACCTGCTATGTATATTCTTGAGGAAGAAATCTTTGGTCCTGTAGTGTGCCTAAAAAAAGTTGAATCGTTGGACGAGGCGATCAGGTGTATAAATACTGGGAAATACGGACACTCAGCGGTTATCTACACTGAGATGGGTGAATGGGCTCAACGGTTTACAAATGGAGTTAACGTAGGGCAAGTTGGCGTAAACATCGGTACTCCTGCTCCTATAGGCTTCTACCCACTCGGTGGGAGGAGACAATCCAAATTCGGTGCTTTGCGATCTAGAGGGAGGCAAGCATTCGATTTCTACACCGATCAGAAGGTTGTCATTACGAGGTGGCTAGGTGCAAGGGAAGCTTTCGAAAAGACGTGGATAGAGAATATTTAGAAGAGCTTACAGTACTAAACTGCGCGCGCTAATTAGATTTCTGAAGAGTATACTCTCATTGCATCTTCCATCTCTTATACAATTTATGTTCTAGGTGAAATACGTCTAGAATCTTGCCGACAATGTGATTAACGAGATCGTCTATTGATTTCGGTTCGTGATAAAATCCAGGCATAGCTGGCAATACTGTTGCTCCCGCCAAAGCTGCCTTGTACATATTTTCCAAGTGGACAATGCTAAGAGGAGTCTCTCTGGGAACGAGAACTAAGGGTCTTCTTTCCTTTAAGGTGACGTCAGCAGCTCTTAATAATAAGTTACTTGAATAACCCACTACGATGCCAGCTAATGTTTTCATGCTGCAGGGAACCACAACCATTCCGTCAGTTTTGAAGGAGCCACTGGAAATAGGAGATGTCAGATCGTCAACGTTATGATAGTAGGTTGCAAGAGGAATTATTACATTTTCTGTTAAGCCTGTTTCATATTTGATTATTTTCTTACCAGCTCTTGTTATCACAAGGTGTACCTTTACATTTAAATCTTTAAGTATTTTCAAAAGCTTCAACGCATAAATAACACCACTCGCTCCCGAAATTCCGACGGTTATCTGCATAATCATTTTTCTCCTAGGGATAGTAATTGATGGTTATAAAGATTATTTTTTAAAGTTTCTCAAGAAAACTTCAACGGCATGCATCGAATTGTGTGTCAGCTTCTCTATATCCTCCTCCTTCGCTTCCTCTATATGCACCCCTGCAATTACCACCACCGTCTGATTAAACTCTTTGGCGAGTCTCTCGGCGGCGGACCTTGCCACCTCGTCATCTTTGTGACCAACTAATGTGAGGACAGATGTTGTGGCGCTGAGTTTGGATGAATTCTTCAAACTAGTTCGGGGGATGCTTAAAGCTACTGCACCCACATGCGGTGTCTCTCCACCTACAATGCTGACTATTAATCCATCCATAGTAATAGTGGCTATTAAATCAACCAAGTATTTTCCCTTTCCAATAGAAACCCGTTTTTCCTTTATGATCTCCCTGCTTGGAATTGTTCTCACTTCCTGCTTGGCACGTGCTACATCTACGAGCGTGATCCTTCCAAATAACATTTAACCTATTCAAAGTCTTATTTGTGGTCTACGTGATTAACACAATTGATCTCAACCGTGCAATGCGCGCGCGGCCAAAATGAATTAATACGTACAGAAAACTGGATGTTGAATTGTTTTTCCAAGCTGTCCTAGACTCGTCCACGGCAATTTCTTCACTCGGTGTATCCAAGGCTTAGAAGCTTGTGGAGGTGTAATCGCATTGCGCAATGTCTTTCAGTCTTCCGTGCCTTCTTTGTACTGGTGAGGAAGCCTCTTTAACTGTTCTAACTGTCTAATTACGGTTTTCAAACGCAGTTCTTCTAATTTTTTTATTGTGGGTATGCCCAGTTTGACATCCCACTCTCTAGCTTCGTAGTACTCATCCAGCATCATTTCTTGCTCGAATATCTGTCCTTTTGCTGGTCCCTCAGGCAATGGTTCGTTCAAAAACCTGTCTGGAAAACAATCATCTTTTCGGGTAAACTTTCTTTCCCGCATATTGTAAGCTCTTTCTAGATTTACAAGTCTGTCCGCCGCCGTGACAATTTTCTCTTCAGTTATCTTGATTCCAGTAATAGCAGAGTACATTTGGGGCACTCCCTTAAAAGTCCTCACAACAATGGAATCCATATTTTTCACGTAGCAATTGTAAGCTAATTTGCATACTCCCATCATGTCAACTATCGCACTGACTCTCTCAAACCACATGACCATTTTTCCCTTCCCCACAGCATCCAAGTCATTTGAAGCTTCACGGGCACCGAATAATTTCTCAGCTTGGTCCGGTGTGAAGAATTCGGGGCTGCAGAGGGCGTAGAGATGGTCTGCTCCTCTATTGGATACCAAACAACCGAAGCCGTATCCCTTAGCTGCCCTTGGGTCCATAGATGGATACTCCATTCCCTTAACATGAATAGCGTATTTCTCTGCATCTTTACCAATCTTTTCTGCCGCCCTACTTACTCCTTCAGCCAAAACATCACCAATTCCTTCCCGGTACGCTATCTTTCGAATCAAATCAAGATGAGCGCTAGTATTGCCCCATTCAGCTTCTAAGCCATCCAAGTCGTCCTTCGTAAGAATCCCCTTTTCGTAACACTCCATTGCAAACCCTATAACACCCCCCACCGAGTAGGTATCAAGGCCGTATTTATTGCAGAGTTCATTCGCCTTGATTATGGCTGATAGATCTCTGATCCCGACGCGAGAACCTTGATTGTGTAAGGTTGCATATTCAGGGCCACTATATACCCAAGTGCCAGAGAAGGGTCCTTTGTCGACAACCGAATACCTGTCGCATCTTAGGGGGCAACCAAAGCAGGCCATTGCCTTGGTAGTAAACTCCTCTCTAAGCGCTTCACCACTAATCCTGTCAGCCCATTCAAACACTCCAGTTTGAAAGTTTCTAGTCCCAAGTGCACCCATCTCGTTAGTTGTGCTCAACCACATGGGTGTTCCGAACTTTGGAGCAAGTTCACTAGATACCTCGTCTTCCAACATGTTGTCCAACACTTCTTCTCGAGCTTCAATAAACTTCTGAGGATTGGCTACCGTGACATCATTTGTCCCGTGCACGGCTATGGCTTTTAGTTGTTTTGACCCCATAACTGCTCCCATCCCCGTCCTTGCAGCCGCGTGATCCATGGCCATAACGCTCGCGATATTAACTAGGTTCTCTCCAGCTGGACCGATTGATGCCACCTTGAGGTCAGAATTCTCTATTTCCTCCTTAATCATCGCGTCTGTCTCGTGCGTATCCCTACCCCATATCTGGCTTGCGTCTTTAATTTTAATGTGTTCGTCGTCTATCCAGAGGTATACGGGTTTTTTCGCCCGACCGAAGATCACCATGGCGTCATATCCGGCATATTTTAACTCAGGGCCCCAATGTCCTCCTGCATTTGCGTACCCCAAAAGTCCGGTTAGCGGAGATTTTGATGTAACCGTCCACCTACCAGAAGATGGGGCAAGAGTACTAGTCAGCGGACCGATGGAGAACACCAAAATATTTTCGGGGCTGAGCGGCGCTATTTTTGAATCAACCTCATCCCATAATATCTTCGATCCGAACCCCCTCATTCCAAGGTAATCCATCGCAAGTTTTTTGCTTAGAGGCCTTTTTGCTATTTTTCTATTAGATAGATTTATCCATAGAATACGTCCCATGTACCCGCCCTTAACCCAAGACATCTTCAATTCTCCTCTAATCTCTAATGAACAATCTGGCGCTATTTTTTCTTTTCATTTTGGCTAGAGTTTCACCATTTACAAGCTTCAATGCACCAGAAACGCAAGCCTCAACGCACTTAGGGTTCCCTCCACAAAGGTCGCACTTTACCGCTTTCCCACTCTTGGGATCGATTGTAACAGCTCCAAATGGGCAGTCTTCAACACACTTCTCACATCCGAAACATCTATTTTGATCCAAAGTCACCATCTCTCCATCTCTTCTTATCGCGTGAACGAAGCAGTTCTTTGCACACTGCGGAATCCCGCATTGGCGACATACAACGGGAACATCGATAGCACGTTCCAATCTTACAACTCTTATCCTTGATCTCTTTGGATTAAACGTTTTATAGTGCCAAAAGGAGCAGGCAACTTCACAAGCCCTACATCCAGAACAGAGTTTAGAGTTAATAAGTGCAACTCTCAATGGTTAATCCCCTACAAAAAGGACGATCGAAACTCTGTGAGTCCAGTAACCGAAAGCAATCGTGGAACGGCACGCTTAGTCCATTCAATAGGCACCACCTATCTATCGGGATGTTCCATATGACATTTCACCTATAGTTAAAGTTTTTCCATTTAATGTGTCCAATTCAATCTGCAGTGGAAGTACGCTGGTGCAAGTGTGCGTGGTCATGCGCGCATACCCGCTTGTGTAGATGTTTTCCCCATCTCTCGGTTATCGTTTGGTTGCTTTTTCGATGATTTTTCTCGAATTTGAAACTAACTTGTCAATATCATCCGTTGTAGCATGGTATACATGGATTCCGCTTACGACCACAACCGGCTCTCTAAGCTTTTCGGCAAGCTCCGTTGCCGACGGAACGGCAACTCTGTCATCCAAGTGGCCTGGAAACGTGAAAACTGACGTTGTGCTTCTTATCTTTTCAGGGTGGTGAGAAATGGATCTAGGAAGTCCTACCGCTATGGCCCCTATATGCGGTTCCTCTCCTCCGACTAGTACGGCAACTATTCCTTTTCCCTCGGTTGTTCTAATCAAGGTGAGATTCACCTTCCATTTCCCATCGCCCTCCTGAAAGCAAGAAATCTTTTCCATGATGTACCATGTGTCAGATGAGCTATAAATTGATTATGCGTTTATACAGTACTTTGATTCTTTTGTGGTCATCACTTTATGTTGCAACCGATACCTTTTTATCGAGTCCGAAAGGACTGGGCTACAAGAGGATTGAATAATGAAGGACCTGAGGACGTTTATTCAATATGTGGAAGAAAAAGCACCGAATCACATTGTCAGGGTCCACAAGACGGTGAAGGCTCAATACGAGATTCCTGCCATAATATCGAAACTTGATCGACAAAATATGTTTCCTACACTTGTTTTCGAGAACGTTGAAGGATACGAAATGCCCGTACTTACTAATCTGTATGCAAGTCGGAAGGGACTTGCGATGGCACTTGAAACCACCGAAAAGGAGCTGTTCAAAGTATACAGTACCAAGATGAAAAATTGTCTTTCTCCAAAATTATTAGAAGACGGTCCAATTAAAGAAGTCATAAAGGAAGGAGAAGACGTAAATTTGTTCGAGTTACCCATAATAACCTACCATGAAAAAGATCAGGGACCCTTCATAACCGCTGGAGCCGCCGTGATCAAGGATAATAGAACAGGATTAAGAAATATAGGTATATACCGAATGCAGTTGAAAGGCAAAGACAAACTTGGCATATGGCCATCACGAACATCACATATATATGATTACTATAAGAGGGCCCAAGAAGAAAACGAGCCTCTGGAGATTGCCATCATCATAGGCATGCACCCCGCTTTTTATTTGGGAGTGATGGCACGTAACCCTCTGGGCATTGATGAATATGAAATCATTGGCGGGGTATTAGGCGAACCCTTACAAGTAGTCCAAGGGGAAACCGTTGATTTGGAGGTACCTGCTCGTGCTGAAATGGTCATTGAGGGAGAGATTCCCCCCAACCTTCTGGAAGATGAAGGGCCCTTTGGAGAAGTTTTTGGATATTATGGACCTAAAATGAGAAATCCGATAGTGAATGTTAAGGCAATTACCCGTAGGGAAGATGCGTTTTATCACGATATCTCTGCACCCAATATAGACCACTACATGGTTGGAGCCTTGCCAAGAGAGGCCGCGGTATACGATGCTGTCTCTCGCCTTACACCTTCTATTCCCGTAAAGGCTGTACATGTTCCGCCTTCTGGACATGGCAGACTTATTTGTTACATATCACTCAAGAAATTGCAAGAAGTTGATCCTAAAATTGCTATTTTAGCCGCGTTTGTTGCTGACGCATATCTTAAGTATGTAGTAATAGTTGGCGACGATGTGGATATCTTTAATGAAAGTGAAGTTTTATGGGCACTCGTGACTAGAACAAGACCAAACAAAGATGTCATCCTAATTCCTGTAGCAAGTGGATCAGCAGATCCCTCATCAGAAGATGAGCTGCCAATGAGAGTTGGCATAGATGCAACGAGATCTCTTGAAGCTTTCGGAGAAAAGGTGACAATACCTGGAGTAAAAGAAATAGTATTGGAAGACTACATTAAGGAGGAGTGGCTCAGAAGTGCCCGATCTATCTGCTGGTAATACCTATTTTTTGGCTCTCACCTGAGATTTGTGTATCGGGCGCACAAACCTCAATTACGCCTAGAGAGACACTTTGAGTGACGACAAAATCAGCTCCCGCGGAATGAAACAGCTCCTTAATCAGAGCGACAATATTTATATGAAGCAGAAAGAGACAATTTGTCATGCCCCCTAGCATTCAGACATCCAACGGAGAAAAAGAAGAAGACGAAAAGAAATTGTCTTTCGGCTGGAAAGACATCCTTGCATTTACAATTGCCCTATTGGAGACTGTCCTCCTTCCCCTTTTGATATTTATCGTAGTGTTGGTGGTAATTCTGGTTCTGTTTTCGATATAACTCGATCGGCGTCAGATAGCTTTCCTTCCCGACGTTGCCCCGTAGATAGTGTCAAAAATAATGTATCCCTGAGGTTAGGCCACCTCGAGTAGTATGTTGTTAACCCTCAAACTTTTTGGGACGCCGCATAATTCAATCCTTATTAAACAATGCATCATTTGAAATGCGCGCGCAATTTGGGAAACATTAGACCCCTCTCATTTTTGATGAAAGTACAGGAAAGGCTTATATATTTTTTATCAATTTGATGCTGTAAGGAGAGATACCAAATGAAAAAAAAGACTTCAGTACCCATTGCTTGTATGGTTCTGCTTAGTGTATTCGCACTGTACTCCTCTATAGCCCAGGCTAGCCCAGATGAGTACTTCTTCAAGGTAGTCATTACCATAGACGCAGCCGATACTACGGGCCTAGAATTCTTGCAAGGGTACGCGGTGCCAGGCATGAAAGAGATAGGAATCGACGTTGAGATCGATCCTGTCGAGTACACCATGCAGATGGAGATGCTTAGAACACAGAGAAAACCTTATGCTGAGGGTGGATGGGACATACAATCCACGTATTTAGACATATTCTCCGACCCCGATCAGACGCTACAATATCATTCTGAAAGCGTACCTCCACAAGGCTTCAATTACATGGATTATCGCAGCGCTGACAGCGACCAACTGCTGGAAACGGGCATGAGCACGTTTGATCCCGATGAGCGCAGAGAAGTTTACCAAGAATTCTACAAACTTATCTTAGATGAACTACCTGTGATACCATTCTACACAGTAGAAGGCCTGCATCCATTCAGAGCCGGGATTGAAGGGATAGAAACATACGCAGGAGAAAGAGTCGCCAACGATGATGCTTGGTGTGCCCAATTCTTGACCGGGATAGAGGGGGACACCTTTCACTACGCGTGGGATTGGGACTTAGACAGATTCCTACCAACCTTTGGATACGCATCAACAGAAGGCATGTTCATGAGAGTTTTTGGAACAAACATTGATGGCTCGGTAAGGCCAGACCTAGCTGAGACGTGGGAGTGGGCCGAAGGTCATAGCACACTCACCATCCACCTAAGGGAAGATGTGAAATGGAGCGACGGTGTACCCTTCAACTCTACAGATGTAAAGTACACATACGAGCTGATCATGAATCCAGACACGGGATCGCCGGACTACACCAGAATGACCACCATGATCTCTAGCATTGAGACGCCGGATGCACACACAGTGGTCCTCAACATCCTCCCAGAAGGCAGAAGCCCTGCACTAGAAGAGGTGCTATCATGGAGAGGGATGGGGATATTGCCTGCACACGTTTTGGCCGATGTCCCAGCCGAAGAGCTTTCCGAAAGTGTCTACAACCAAGAGCCGGGGCTTGTACCTGTCACCGGACCGTACAATATGATAGAGGCGAATACCGGAGAATACTACAAATGGGAGCGCAACCCAGAATGGCCATGGGGACCCTGGACGACCATAGGGCCAAAGTACGTTATATGCCACGTGATATCAGAGAAAGCGTCAGCCTTGGCAGCTCTCGAAGCGGGGGAGGTTCATCACATAAGCTGGTGGTACGCGGCGGAAACCCATTACGAATATCTCGAGGCGAACCCTGACATCCAACTTACAACAGGATTGACGGACAAAGCAGACGGTTTATTCATCAATCTCAATCATCCTATTCTTTGCAACAAGTGGGTAAGGAAAGCTATTGCCAATGCCATCAATAGTGAGGCGTATGTCGACGATGTCCGCTACGGGATTGGATACCCCACGTCACTACCTATTAGACGCGTCTACTGGACCATGGAAGACTTCCCAGAGAATCACTTGATCCCATACAACCTAGCCGAGGCAAAGGCAAACATGGAAAAAGCTGGATTCGACTATGATTGGTTAAACCCTACGACAGCCGTCAACCCGCTATACGTCGGTGGTTTCCTCGTGGTTGGTATCGCGGTGGGTGCAACGATCGTCTTCGTCATCACGCGCGTACGGAAGCCTCGGTAGAACGGTAATCAAAGAGCGCGCGAGCGCAAAGGAGGTGTGGCTGCGCGACCCTAAAAAAATACGTCGCTAAGAGACTCATACAACTACCCTTTTTTCTTTTAGTCATTAGCGTGATCATGTTCCTCTTGGCTTACCTAGCTCCGGGCGACCCCGTTACTGTGTTCTACCTGTCACGGATTGGAGGAAGATACAGTCACGCGGAGTTAGATTATATAAGGCAAATGCTGGGTCTCGACCAGCCGATTCATATACAGTATTTTAGATGGATTTGGAGGATGATACAAGGCGACTTTGGTCAATCATACATTTGGAACCAGCCAGTTCTTCCCCTCATAAGATCAAGTATCTTGAATACACTAAGAATGATGATTCCAGCTTTTGTGCTGTCAATACTGTTTGGGATCGTTACAGGGGTTATATCCGCTGCTAAACAATACTCCAAAACCGACCACATCGTTATGGCCTCAAGCCTACTAATGTGGTCTATGCCTTGGTTTTGGTCTGGACTAATGGCGATATACATATTCTCAGTGTACCTACACCTGCTTCCTACAGGTGGGATGTACACCTTCGGGCAACCCCCCACAGTGGTCGACCAAATCAGCCATCTCATTATGCCCGTTTTGCTGTATGCAACTTCAGGGGCGGGCTTTATAACTCGGTTGACCAGGTCTTGCATGCTCGAAGTGTTGAGAGAGGACTATATTATGACCGCAAGAATGAAGGGGCTGAAAGAGAGGGTTGTAATTTACAAACACGCCCTAAGAAACGCGATACTGCCAGTAGTAACGGTAGTTAGTCTTTATGTTAGTTATTTAGTCGGAGGAGCAGCTGTTATTGAATTCGTATTTGCATGGCCTGGGGTAGGTAGGCTTGCAGTGCTGGCCGCGACACAGAGAGATTATCCCGTGGTGCTGGGTATCAATATGGTTGTAGCCACTGTTGTCCTTATCGCCCTCCTTATTGCGGACATAAGCTATGCATATCTTGACCCTCGGATAAGGTATTAGAGAAGTGATCGTTTGACACAATTTGCGCAAAGGGCGGTGACTTGGAGCGAGAATTGGAGAAGATTTAGGAAAAACAAGGCGGCGCTTATTGGCGGGTTAATTGTCTTAGCGGTGGTAATCACCGCAATCATTGCACCAGTGATATCTCCGTACAATCCAGATGATGTGGTAGCCGGGCGGCTTCAACCACCATCAAATAAATTTTGGTTCGGGACCGATGGGATCGGCAGGGACTGTTTGAGCAGGGTCGTATGGGGTTCGAGGACCGCTCTCATGGTTGGGCTGGGTGCTTCACTAATATCAGTAATAGTTGGAGTGGCATTTGGATCTATTGCGGGCTACTACGGTGGAATTATAGATGACGCCATGATGCGGATTTGTGAAATACTTCTAGTAATTCCATCCTTCTTCTTATACATCCTAATTGTCTCCATATTTAGAGTGAGAGGGCCAGAATATATTGCGGTTTTGCTCGCCCTGACTGGGTGGACAGAACTTGCCAAGATAGTACGAGTTGATTTTTTCTCCCTCAAAGAGCGGGAATTTACAAAGGCAGCCATAGGACTTGGTGCCAGCGATATACATATAATTTTTCGATACCTATTGCCAAATGACTTGGCTCCGATCATAGTTGTGGCGACGATGAATATAGCTGGCTTCATCATCATGGAAGCAGCGTTAAGCTTCATAGGCTTGGGCGACCCAACAGCGTGTTCTTGGGGCATAATGCTATCCCAAGGGCGTCAGTACATAGGGTACGCATGGTGGTTGGCAACTTTCCCTGGACTAGCGACCTTTATAACAGCAGTGGGATTTAACTTCCTCGGTGACGGGCTAAGAGATTCCCTAGACCCTAGACTACGAGGAACGATATAGAACTCAGGGTGTGACTTGTGACTGAAGAAGGCGAGAAGCTCCTAAGCATCAAAGATCTCAAGACGCATTTCTTCACAGAGAGAGGAGTAGTGAAGGCGGTAGATGGAATAAACTTAGAGATTGGTAAGGGTAAAATCCTTGGACTGGTAGGTGAGTCAGGATCAGGGAAAACGGTGACGGCTCTTTCCATAGTGAGACTGGTCTCTTATCCAGGCAAGATTCTCAATGGGTATATCTTGTTTCAAAATGAAAACCTCTTAGAAAAAAATGAAAGGGAGATGAGACATATAAGGGGTAACAGAATATCAATGATATTCCAAGATCCCATGTCTTGTCTTAATCCAGTTTTCACGGTTGGAGATCAGGTAGCTGAGGCTATTAGATTACATCAGGATATACCCCGATCTGAGATTGAGCAAAGTGTGGTGAATATCTTTGAGAAAGTCGGTATACCCGATGCAAAAAAGAGACTTAAAGAGCATCCCCACAAGTTTAGCGGAGGGATGAGACAACGCGTGATGATCGCCATGGCCTTGTCATGCCATCCTGATCTTCTCATAGCCGATGAACCAACCACAAACTTAGATGTCACTATACAATTACAGATTTTAAATCTAATGAGGAAAATAAAGCGCGATTTTAAAACTTCGATTCTGCTAATCACCCACGACCTCGGCGTTATTGCTGAAATGGCTGATCATGTGGCCGTCATGTATGCTGGAAAGATCATGGAGTATAGCGATGTAGTGGAAGTTTTTTCCAATCCGCTACACCCTTACACGAAGGCGTTACTCGAGTCTGTTCCCAGACTCGACGTAGAGACCCGTCGGCTTCGGGTTATTCCAGGGACAGTGCCTGAACTCCTTAATCCACCTGATGGTTGCAGATTCTCTCCAAGATGCGCATACACAAGAGAAGTTTGTAGAAAAGAAGTTCCACCCCTCATTGAAATCAAACGGGGACACTCAGTAGCTTGCCTGCGCATGAACGACATTGACACTGAAAGAGGCGATAATAACGTCTGACATACTACTAAAAGTCAGAGGTCTAAAGAAGCACTTTCGGCTAACTGGAAGGATATTCAAAAAGGCAGCGGTAATTCGAGCAGTTGACGGAGTAAGCTTTGACATCCACCGAGGGGAGACGCTTGGCCTAGTTGGGGAAAGCGGGTGTGGGAAAACAACAACCGGGTTAACAATACTAAGATTTTACCCACCAACAGCCGGAAGTGTATACTTTGAAGGAAAAGATATCTTTCAGACAACAAAACGTGAGATGCGAAAACTAAGACAAGAAATGCAGATGATATTTCAAGATCCATTTTTATCGCTTAATCCTAGGATGACTGTATATGATATTATTGGTGACGCATTTGACATCCATGGTCTAGCCAGAGGGGCGGAAAAAGACAGAAGAATAATATCGTTAATGAAGAAAGTTGAGTTGATACCTCATCACATGTATAGATACCCCCATGAGTTCAGCGGAGGACAGAGGCAAAGAATAGGAATTGCCAGGGCACTGGCGCTTAAACCCAAGTTTGTCATCGCAGACGAGCCCGTGTCATCGCTAGACATATCAGTTCGAGCTCAGATGCTCAATCTACTGCAAGACCTACAAGAGGAGTTCGAACTCACCACCCTCTACATTTCTCATGATTTAAGCACGGTTAAGCATATTTGTGATCGGGTCTGCGTGATGTATCTTGGGAGGATAATAGAATCAGCCGATGTTAAAGAACTCTTCAATAATCCGCTACACCCTTACACTAAAGCTCTTATCTTGGCCATCCCAATCCCAAACCCAAAACTGAAGCGAAAAAGAATCGTTTTGAAAGGGAGCCCACCCACACCGATCGACCCCCCACCAGGTTGCCGCTTTCACCCCCGATGCCCTTACACCCCGAAACCCATATGCAAGAAGGAAGAACCTGAACTCATCGACGTGGGGACCTCGACAAAACACCTTGTAGCTTGCCATTTTATTTCGTCTAATCTTCGGCAAAACCCAACCAGGCATCTGGAGGAATAAAAACACAGACAGAAATACAAACGATAGATGAGCATTGCCGTCACCGCTGCTGACCCCCTCATAAAAGCCCTTGACGTTCAACCCAATGTTTGAAGCGGGAGCCCCTCAGTATGTTATTATGGTTATAGGCACCTCTGCTAGTTTCCCAACTTCAATTGAACCTTTGATGTCCTCTTCGAAAGAAGCATAAGCTGCGCGTGCGGGTTCTTATTGCAAAAAATCAAACCCAACTCTATCAATTGCACCCGAAGACCCCCCGTCACCGTTCACGCGATACGATACTCGAAATGCTTTGATGCGTGAAGGTATTTAGCCTGAAACAGTAGAACATGGTGGAAACCTGAACGCTGACTACTCTTGGCGCGCGCAGATGCACAAACAAATAGGAGATGAGAAGATCGTCAAAGTACAATGCACCAAATGTAGCAGAGAAGGAAGCCTAACAAAGAAACAAACAAAGTCTAAAGTAATAACCTATGAATACTGGTATGTTGAACACCACATAGGAAATAAAATCAAATGGTGTTATCTAGGCAAGTATGAAAAACTACCAGAAGACTACAAGAAACTGACAAAAAGAGATATACAAACAGATGCACAAAATATCTCTAAATCAGAAACGCCTAAATTTGGCTTCTCTATTCAATCAAAACATGAATCTGCGTGGGCCCGTAGCTCAGCAAGGATAGAGCACCGGGCTTTTAACCCGGGGGTCGTGGGTTCAATTCCCGCCGGGCCCGCCATAAGCCTTCCAGAATCTACACGCAAAAGTTCATCTTTTCAGAAAACTTTGTTCCAGCATCCCTTAGAAAGATGAAGTACTTATTCCTCCAGAAGCCCAGCTGACAAGCGCTAATGGAAAAGATCAGATGAAAAACTACGAGAACTATTAGTCGAGTTAGATCAAGTTCTTATGAACAACCTATAGCTCGGCGGTTCTAGCTCGAAGTGAGGGCAATCTACAG
>JAOUKN010000156.1 GCA_029882515.1 Candidatus Bathyarchaeota archaeon | reverse complement strand
GTGCACAATTTCGTTAACCTCAGGTTCTGTATCAACGACTGTGTAGGCCAAGCCAATTTCCGAAGCATAATGAGCATCGCTTCCTGCAGTCTGTGGTAGATTAAGCCTAACAGCAAGTTTTCGGCTTAGGTAAGTTGAGAGGAAGAAAGGGAATGCTGAGGCATTAATCACTTCTACAGCGTCAAAGTCTGGGTTTACCTGTCCTCTTAATCCCTTGTAAAATACAGTTGGGTGAGCTGCCACAGCTATTCCCCCAGCTTCATGGATTATTTGAATCGTTTCAAAAGGGCTTAATTCTGTAGGAACGGGCTTGGTCATGTTGAGGGCTAGGACATGACCTCGCGAAGTGGAAACTTCGACTCCTGGAATAACAACAAGTTCCTTGACTTTTTGGGCAAGTTTAAGCGCCCCTCCAACAACGTCATGATCAGTGATGGCAACCCCGTCCAAACCTCTTTTCTTAGAGCAAGCAACTATCTCGTCGAGGGTAGTTGTGGAATCGTGGGAATACCGTGTATGGACGTGAAGATCGATTTTGAGGCGCAAATCTCTCACTTGTGAAACTCATAATTATTTTTTCATCACTGCAATACCACAAGGGGTCGAGTCTAATCAGCAGGTAGTCTTAGTAGCTTTCTCCTTTGCCTCTCAATTTCTTCCGATTCTACTTTTCTGAATAGTATTTTCGGTTTGTTGATTTTATGCCCACTTTTTATGGCTAATTCCGATGCTGAATCCCAATCTTGTTTGTGAACAGAGTCCTCTAGATTCAGTTGTTTCCAGAGAGTTTCAGCTGAGAACGGTAGATAAGGTTCAAGTAAAATAGACAGAGTTCTGACGGCGTTTACGCAGAGATGCAAGCAGGATGCTGTGTCTTCCTTTTTAGTCCATGGCTCCTTTCGCTGAAAATACTGGTTGCAAAAGCTGGAAAATTCCAAGATTTTTTTTAGTCCTCTGCTCAACTCGATCTTTTCCAACTCTTCTCCAACATCATTCGCTATTGTTTCAATCTTCTCTTTAAATTGAACATCTAACTTGTCATAACTCTTCGCTTTAGGTATCTTTCCATTGTAATTTGACCAGACAAAAGTCAACGTTCGGTGGATGAAGTTTCCAATATTCGCAATCAACTCATTATTTATTCTTGACTGAAAATCCTCCCAATCAAAATTTACATCTGATTGACTGTATGATGTAATTGTTGTCAAGTGGTATCTAAGATAGTCTGGTGGAAATAGATCAAGAAACTCTCTTAAACTAACGTACCACCCTCTGCTTTTAGAGAATTTCGCTCCATGAAGTAGCAAATGACCTCTGGTAGGAATGAAATCTGGAAGTTTGAATTCTTCCACACCAAGTCGCATAGCAGGCAAGAATAGATAATGATGGTATACTATGTCTTTTCCAATGAAATGATAGATCTTTGAAGAGTTCCAAGATGTTTTTCCGTCGATTCCTCTATCCGAGAAATATTTTAGCGCTGTAGAAATATAGCAAAGATGATTGTCAAACCAGTTGTAAAGCACTTTTCCCTTCGCCTCATTTAAGGGAATTGGTACACCCCAAGCTATATCTCTTGTAATATCCCAATCTTCTAATCCTGTACTAATCCAGTTTAACACGTAGTTCTTCACTTCGGGTTGAAGACTTTGGTTTTCCACTAACCATTTTTTCAGGTTGTCTGAAAGGTGTGAGAGCTTAAAGAAATAATGTTCACTCTGCTTGCTCACTGGTTTTGACCCGCAGATCGCACAATGTGGGTCCTTGATCTCTCCTGGTTGAAACACTTTTCCGCATTCTTCGCATCCATCAGAATATTGGTCAGTGGCGTTGCAGTAGGGGCAAGTGCCCTTAACGTACCGGTCTGGTAAAACCTTTTCACACTTTTCACAGTATGGTTGCGAGACAAGCCTTTTGAAAATAAACCCTTTTTCATGCAGTTTGTTAAAGAAATATTGTGTAAATTGTATGTTTTCTTTGGAGCTGGTTTGATGGAAAATGTCGAATGAAATTCCTAAGTCGTCGAAGTCTTTTCTGTCTGTTTTGTACCAGTGGGACACGAATTCTTCTGGGCTTTTTCCTTCTTTTTCAGCTTCAACTAATATAGGAGTACCAAAGTCATCGGTGGCGCAGACAAAGGCCACGTCATTTCCTCTCAGCTTAAGAAACCTTGTAAGTATATCCGCAGGTAGATAGGTTGATGTGATTCCTCCCAAATGGATTTCGCCATTTGCGTAGGGGAGAGCAGCCGTTATTATGATTTTTTCGAATCTAAACACCTCCTAATCCACGGGGTTAAATGATAACGTCGGCAAGGGAGAATTAAGCTTATAATGTTGTCTATGGAAAGCGAGTAGCTAACTGAAACGTCGGTGAGCTCAATGCACCTCCAAGCTTTACTCCACATCTTATAGTGCTGTTTTAACTCAGATACTTAAGTACAACGGAACCTAAAACCTTGAAACGCAGTTCAAATTAATAAGTACAATTCCTCTAAACTACTAGTGGTGAACCAAGGAATGTTCCAGAAGATTTTAGTTCCTCTGGATGGTTCAGAGCCCTCATCAAAGGCGCTAGAATACGGCATTAATGTAGCCAAGAAATTTCGTTCAGAAATCATATTGCTTCACATATATTCTAAGGCTGTACCATTTGTTACACTAGAAACAGGTGCCCTACCCACCCCAACCGTAGCATCAGCAGAAATCACAGCTGAAGTCATCGAAGCTGCAAAGAGAATAGGTAACAAAATCTTAGCTGAGGCCAAAAACGCAGTCCAGAAACAGAAAATTCCCGTAAAAGTCGTCCTGAAAGAAGGAGACGCGGTTCATGAAATAGTTCGCACCGCGAAAGAGGAGAACATTGATTTGATTGTTATGGGGGCGAGGGGAGTAAGTAGAATAAAAGAACTGCTACTAGGCAGCGTAAGTCATGGAGTTTGCAGAAAGACTCACTGCTCAGTAATGATCATAAAATGAGTAGTTCTCTTTCGAATGGACGTTCACACTTACTCCTTCAAACTCTCTCTACGCCTTTGCTTACGTACTACCAGAATTCGAACTGGAAAGTTTATATCGTCTACCCTCTACGGCGTAGATTTTTTCATTTTCGAACAAATGTCGTAAAGCTTTGTAGACATCTTTTGTAGACTCTCCGAGATGCTGCGAAGTTTCAGCCAAGGTTAAGGGCTTATCCACTTGACTGAACAACGAGAGAATTCTTTTTTCAAGTTTCTTTCTCTTACTCATTGCATGCACCTTTCGAAGGAGGAAATTCAATATTGTATAAAGGATTAGACTTAAAAAATGTGTGCTGAGCCTTTAGATGAGTGCACAGACAAAGTAATTCTAAATCTGCCCACCCAACGAGGGTTGGGTGGTGCTCCGAGATAGTCTTGAATCTCGGTTTAAATTATCGGGGTTTATACTTGAATGAGCTTTCTCCTTCAAGTATAGCAGCTAGACAAGCGAGACCTAAAGGGGGAACTGTTATACCAAGCACAGAGGAAACTTCAATGTGTGGTGCTGACAGATTAATTAAGGTAACGTGCAACTTCACCTCTTGCCTTCTAAGACTATGGGTATCCGCGCATGCTCCCTTTCAAGTCCTTGTGTAAATGGGCATGCTTGGT
>JAOUKN010000044.1 GCA_029882515.1 Candidatus Bathyarchaeota archaeon | reverse complement strand
GGTGAAAGTGACCCATGGACATCTGGTTATGGAACCTTTGGAGACAGCGTCATTAAAATGGCTGGAGGGATCAACATAGCGGGTGTTAAGGGTGGTTACTTCCAAATGGACATTGAAGCCATAATCTGGGCCAATCCAGAGATAATCATAGTTATAGAAGATTATAAATGGCCCACGCCAACTTATGATGCCCTCCTAAACGACTACAGACTAAGCACAATCAACGCAATAGAAAACAATGCAGTCTACAAAATTGATGCAAACCTTATGTCAAGACCGGGACCTAGGTTAGTCGATGGTCTCGAAGAGACGGCTAGAATCCTTCATCCAGAACTCTTCTCATAACCGCACAAATCTTGGTCAAGTGTGACGTGAACGATCTTGCTGAGAAAGACAAGGTGGTCTCGCATACTTCTATCTCTCCTGCTCCTACTTCTTGCTACGATAGTTCTCTCCATGGTTGTTGGTACAGCGCCCATACCCATGAATGATATCTTGAACATTTTTTTAAGCAGAATACCTGGGCTCGAAGCTCTCATCAGTTCCACCTATCTGCCCTCTTGGGAAATAATTATCATTGAGGTTAGGTTGCCAAGAGTGTTGTTGGGAGCTTTTGTAGGGGCCTCACTAGCAGTTGCTGGAACCTCCATGCAGGGGCTGTTTAGAAACCCCATGGCAGACCCTTTCGTCATAGGCATCTCTTCAGGGGCAGCTTTAGGTGCCGTAATGACCCTCCCCATGGAATCTGTTCTTTTAGATACCGGTGTCCATTATGTGGCTCCATTTTTCGCTTTCGTAGGTGCCTTAGGGGCGGTTCTCTTGGTTTATAGTATATCGAGGGTCGGTGGAAAGCTTCCTGTGGAAACACTGTTGTTGGCTGGTGTGGCGGTGGCCTCTTTTCTTTCAGCCGTCACCTCAATTGTGAAGTATGCTTATTCCAGAGACATCTGGAGCGTTCTCTTCGGGCTTACGGGGTCTTTAGGAGCAGCGGAGTGGATCGACATTAATGTTGTTTTTCCAGCTTGCGTATTAGGAACTGTTATACTGGTTTTCTTTGCTAGAGACCTGAATGGGATTATGTTAGGCGAAGAAACGGCTAAGCATCTAGGGATAGAAGCTGAAAAGGTTAAAAAGATAATTCTAGTAGTCTCTTCTTTCATCACTGCTGCTGCCGTAGTCACAAGTGGCACCATTGGGTTTGTCGGGCTGGTAACTCCCCATGTCATGAGGCTTATCGTGGGTCCAGACCACCGCATTCTGATTCCTTCATCAGCTATCGTAGGCGGCATTTTCTTAATCTGGTGTGACACCATCGCTAGGACGCTCATCGCAGTGCCTGTGTCAATGATCACGGCTTTGTTCGGTGCACCCTTCTTCATCTATCTCTTATGGAGGCGAAAAAGGTCCACATGAAGTTTCTAGAGGTTAATGACGTCGACAGCTATTATGGCCCAAAAAAGGTCCTAGAACAGGTGATTTTTTCAGTAGACAAGGGGGAATTTTTCGGAGTTATAGGTCCTAATGGCTCCGGTAAGACGACCCTGCTTAGATGCATAAGTGGGGTTCTGAAGCCACGCTCTGGGGGTGTGCGAGTGAACGGCTTGAATGTGTACACTCTTGGCGAAAGGGAAATCGCCAAGAATATAGCTGTGGTGCCTCAAGCATCTGCCATCAATTTTTCCTTCACTGCCTTGGAGATAGTGATGATGGGGCGTAACCCCCATATTAGCAGGTTTAGAATGGAAAATGAGAGAGACTACAAAATCGCTGAGAACGCCATGGAGTTAACCAACACCAAGCATCTCGCCTTAAGGCAAATGGACACTCTCAGCGGGGGCGAACAGCAAAGGATTATCATTGCCAGAGCCTTGGCTCAAGAACCCAAACTTCTGCTTTTGGACGAGCCTACTGTTCATCTGGATATAAGTCATCAACTCGAGATCATGGAGTTGATTAGAAGGCTGAACAGAGACAATGATATCGTTGTTGTGGCTGTTTTTCATGACCTAAACCTAGCTGCTCACTATTGTAACAGGTTAATGTTGCTTGACTCTGGGAAGGTCTTTTCCATCGGGACCCCTCACGACGTTCTGACCCCTGAAAACATCAGGAAAACGTACCACATCGACGTTTTGGTCAAAGAGCATCCGTTGTCATCTTCTCTCTATGTGATTCCGTTTTATCCTGCGGCCCAAAAGTTAACATCGTGTCAAAAAAGTGTTCACATCATTTGTGGAGGCGGATCAGGGATTCAGTTGATGAGGGTTCTTCATGATGAGGGATACAGCCTGACTGCTGGCGTGCTTAACGTTCTGGACAGCGACTATGAGGTGGCTGTGTCCTTGGGCATATCCACGGTTGAGGAGGCTCCCTTCTCGCGAATAACGGATGAATCTTATGAACGAAACTTAAAGCTTATTCTCAGTTCAGACGTGGTTGTGGTGGCCAATGCTTTCTTCGGAGAGGGAAATCTATTGAACCTTAAAGCCGCAAAAACGGCGTTAGACCATCATATGCCAATAATACTGGTGGAGTCTACTCCCTTTTCGGGGAGAAACTTTGCTGACCGAGAAGGTGAAGAACTCTACAACAGTATCAGAGCGAAGGCAAAACTTGTGAAAAAACCAGAAAATGTTCTAGAGGCCATCGGTTAAAAGACCAGAACGCACACAACCGAGCGAGTTATACTATTTGCAAAAATGAGATTCTTCCATGCTCTGACCTATCGGTTTTAGAAATACTTTCTGAACATGTTCATTTTAGTTCTGGAAACTTCGCTTTTAAGCTGCCAAGAGAAAGGGGTAACTACCAAGAGAAAGAAGGAGCACCTAAACTGTTTGAAGAAATCGCCGTAGAAGCTGCCGGTATGCCGATATCCTTGTTCTCAGTCATGATCACCCTTATCATGGTTTGGGGGTGGATACTCTTTACGAATGGAGATAAAAAGCAGAAGACATTCAATAGAAATCCAAAAATGGAAAGCATCATCTCCATCTCAAGACAAAAGGAGAACTGACGAAAGACCATTCTTCCTCTAAGGGGCACATAATTTTCCACGCCTTATTTGAAGATGTGAAAGAGAAAAAAGAAACAGTAGATCACATGTCACCGCTCATAATGAATGAATAGTTCAGCACGTTTTAACGTGCATCATTAAGTTAGCTCCCAATTCTTGCTATTCCTTTCTTTGCTCTTTATAAGATCGTCACGCCCTGTTAAAAGCTTATCAAACTAGTCGTGTTTGCACGCAGTTACCTAAAGAGTTTAAAATTTCAACGACGATCATCGAAAAGCTGATGATAGCAAAAACTGTTCTGGAAAATAGCCCCTTCATTTGTCTGCCTTACTACACTTTTATGCTCAAGCTATAGAACTTTTAGATTTTCCATGCATATGGAAAAAGAAAAAGATAAGTTTTAACCTAAGAATGAAGATTCACAATCAGTAACTGAGATAAAGCATCTGAGGAATGCCAATTGAAGAAAATAACTGTGAACATATCCGACGATCTGTACAAGTACATCTACTTCTTAGAAAAGACACATTTTGTAAGAAGCAAAGAAGAAGCATTTGACACTGCTCTTGAATTTTATAGAAGGTTATCTTTACATGACTGGCTTCCTTACACCTACCGTATGGGAGGGGAACGAGTTCTCATAATGAATTCCACTGGGCTTACCGATCTGTTTCATGGTCTAACCAACCGTGAAATCTATAACGCCGCGAGAGCCACTGCCTTTAAACGAAAGATTGTCAATCCGTTTTTCAAAGATGTGGATTTTTCGCGTCCAAAGAACTGGTCTCTTGTGTTGAAGGAACTTGAAATCATGGGGTGGGGGAAATTCAAAAGATTTCGAAACGAGATTAGAGTTGAGTTTTGCGTGGTTCCTATTCCTTACCTTTTAGGCTACTTCGAGACGATGTTTGGTTTCGATTTTGAGCTCCATCCATCTAAAATCCCGAATGTGGCTGTTCTTATAGCCGGTAAAAAAAAGGGTATGGATTTAGGTGATCTCTAAAGGCCTGTCCATGGGCAACGTTTGTAGGGCCCAATCACAATTGTCACGATAGTTCCTACAATTCCTTCCAAATTCAATTCTTCTTCAAGAAAAGCGTTTAGATCTTCCATCCTTTCAAATATGACTTCAGTGATGATGTCTGTGTCACCGCTGGTTCTATACAAGACTTGAATATCAGGATGTTTAGCAAGATGGTCTACTATATCTTTTAGTTTTGCTGGCTGCACACGTAAGCCGATAAAGGCCTTAATTACTCTTCCAAGTTTGTGATAATCAAGCACAACTGTGAAACGTTCAATTATTCCATTCTTGATCAGTTTCTGTATTCTTCTGCGCACGGTCGCTTCATTGGCATTTACTTCTCTGGCAATCTTGACCGTAGGCTTTCGAGCGTCTATCTGAAGCGATTTCAAAATCTTCATATCAAGTGTGTCGATAAACGCCAATCTTCATCACGCTGCTAAGGAAATAACTATTTCCACTTCGTTATTTATACAGCTTTCGCACCTTTTTCAATGAAATTGTGCGACTTCAGAATACACAAGTGCTAGAAAACACTAAAACGTTTTTCCAACTTCTCACTACTTCTCACTCAGATCTGACTGGAAACCTCCGGAATTTAACATAGTCCGTACGATTTTCGTCACCAAAAAGCTTATTTTTCGTCAAGACAATACAATAATCGAGCACGTAATAGTTGGTGATTGTGAGTGGCCTTAGAGAGAATTGCAAGAAAAGTACCTACGTCTCTTTGGACGATATTGTCGGAAGAACTAATAGACATTACCCTGAATTCGACCAATGCTGAGAAGCTGCCTAGTGATCTTGCGAAGACTATCCTTTACTATTGGCAGAGGGATCAGCTTGCCACAGAAGTGGGACTACAACGCCTCCTTGAAGCGACTATGCTCTTGGAGCCAGAGAAAACAATAGAACTTATGGATTCCCTTGGAATGCCTGAACTTGTCATAATGCTCAAAGAGATGTAAGTTTGGAGAAATCTCTCCTTTTTTTCTCTTCCGTTTAGAAGAATTTAAGGGAGTGACGCCTTTACTTCCATACAGGAGCTATACAGACAAATGACTGAGTTTGGTATAGAATTTGTTCCTAGAGATCTTTATTGGAAAACGACTTATTATGCAATTCAAGCCGAAAAAACTGGATTCACTTATCTTTGGATTACAGATCATTTCAACAATCGCAACGTCTACGTTGCTTTATCTATCGTCTCTGCCTACACAGACAAGATTAAGTTTGGCCCAGGGGTCACAAACCCATATTTTTTTCATCCAGTAGTGACAGCCCAAGCAGTAGCGTCTCTCAACGAGATTGCTCCTGGAAGAGTTATTTGTGGACTAGGAGCTGGAGACAAAACTACTCTGAAAATGGTTAATATAAGACAAAAGAACCCACTTTCTACGATTCGGGAGGCAGTGCAGATAATTCGCGAAGTCACGTCAGGAAAGAACATGGAGTTTGACGGGGAAGTCTTCAACATTTCTGGAGCAAAACTGAACTTTCGAATGGCGAGTCCAATTCCCATTTTTATAGGCGCCCAAGGGCCAAAGATGTTGATGTTGGCTGGCGAGGTGGGTGACGGTGTTCTAATAAACGCCGCTAGTCCAAAAGACGTAGAAAATGCACTGCTCTTCATTCGCAAAGGATCTGAAAAAGCTGGAAAGAGAATGAAAGAGGACTTAGATATTGGGGTGTACACTTCTTTCTCAGTGGCACAAGAAAAGGAAAAAGCTATGAAAGCGGTCACTCCAGTGGTAGCATATATCGTCGCAGGATGCCCCGAAATAGTTTTGGAAAGACATGGAATTTCAGTGGAAAGCTCAAACAAGATTGGAGAAGCTATAGTGCATGGGAAATGGAAAGATGTATTTTCACACGTAACGCCTGAAATGGTTGAAGCCTTTTCTATCTGTGGCACTCCAGCTGTTTGCATCGAAAAAATTGATAAACTATTAAAACTTGGAATTACTCAACTAGTGGTCGGGTCTCCTATAGGACCTAATGTACGTAAATCAATAAATACAATCGCAGTTGAAATCTTTCCCCATTTCAGAACAGATTGAGGAAACAAAGATGGTTACCGCCTATGTGTTGTTAAGGGTCAAACCGGGTATGGATAAAGACGTCTTTCTAAATGTTAAAAGATTGCTACAAGTGAAAGAAGTTGTTGTAGTATATGGAGAGTATGACCTCCTTGTAAGAATAGAAGTGCCCTCAATGGAAGACCTGGACACATTTATTTTCGACACCATCCGAATGATCTCAGGAGTTGAGAGCAGTACAACTCTAATTAAGATCAAAAAACCCAGCAAGAGCTAAAATGCAATTTTTTGGAGAAGAAGCAATGGAAAAGAAAGAAGCACCGTCAACTCTGAAGGGTATAATGACCACACCCGTCATAACCACAGATATTGATAGTTCAGTTCAAGAAGCAGCAAGAATAATGACCGAAAAACGCATCGGTTCTATCGTTGTGACAAAAAAAGGAAGACATGTTGGCATAGTCACCGAGAGGGATATTCTTCAAAGAGTTGTGGCTAAAGGACTTGACGCCTCAAAAGTGAAAATAGAAATGATCATGAGCCAACCACTGGTAACTGTCGACGAAAAAATGACAATCCTTCAGGCCATAAGAACCATGGAAAAGAGCAAGGTACGAAGACTACTCGTTATTAGGAATAACAAACTGGTTGGAATTGCCACCCAGAGAGACCTGCTTAGAGCTCTTATGTTTCACGTGTTGATCTCCTTCAGACCACTGCTGTAGTGGCAACGCGCACACAAATGAAAAAGCCTTGTGAGGAGAAATGTAAATGAAGATGCCAAGAGTGAGTTTCGAAGAATCTTTGGAAAATGGAGTGGTTTTGGCTGGAAAGTGTGTTGGTTGTGCTGCTTGCGTTATAGTGTGTCCCTTCAATTGTTTAGATTATGAGGCGCAGAGACCGAAGATAGTAAATGAATGCAAAATATGTGGCATTTGCCCCAACGTCTGCCCTCAGTATGATGTGTCTTGGTCTGCCCTTGAAGAGTTTGTATTTGGACGGAGAAGCAAACCACAAGAGAAGTTTGGCATCTATAAGCTTCTTGCGATCGCCCAAGCCACCGACAAAAATATTCTTCAAGTTGGTCAGGACGGTGGGGTAGTCAGCGCTCTTCTCAGCTTCGCTTTAGAGAACGGAACAATCGACGGAGGAGCCATTTCGGGGACCAGCAAAGGAAGAAAATCAGCCTCGAAAAAATTGGCAGATATGGTCCCAGATTCGTCCAATGCTGAGAAGCTGCCTAGTGATCTTGCGAAGACTATCCTTTATTATTGGCAGAGGGATCAGCTTGCCACAGGAGTGGGGCTACAACGCCTCCTTGAAGCGACTACGACGTTAGAGCCAGGGAACACAATATATCCAGTTCCAAGATTGGCTACAACTTCGGAAGAGATTTTGGATTGTGCTGGGACCAAATACTTCTATTCACCGAATTTGCTCGCATTTTGGGGAGGAGTAAAGCAAAATAACAAAAGTATAGCCTTTGTTGGCACTCCATGTCAAATATCGGCAATTCGCAGAATTCAAATGGTTCCGCTTAAGAAATATGCAAACAAACTCGGTATTGCGATTGGATTAATGTGCACTGAAAGCTTCACTTACGATGGATTAATGAAAAAACACATTCAAGGAATTATGAACATCAACCCACAGGATATAAAGAAAATTAACATTAAAGGCAAAGTTTCGATTACCCTACAAAACGGAGAAACTAAAGAAATCTCGTTATCTGAAGCAAAACAGTACACACGCACAAGTTGCGTTTTATGTAGCGACTTCTCTGCAGAACTAGCAGATATTTCTGTTGGAGGACTAGGACTCACTAATTGGAGTTTTACAATCCTCCGGACACCGAAAGGCGTAGAACTCTTTGAAGAAGCAGAGAAAGCAAATGTGATAAGAACCAGGCCCGTTGAGACAGAAGAAAAAGCTCTACATTTATTAAATAACCTTTCAATGAAGAAAAGAAAAAGACGACAATGGACATTGACAAGTCATTAAACCGATAGAAATAGAGGGCTGTTTCTGAACCCGTAATAGATATATCTGCAACCAAGCCATTTCTGTCATGATACAGTTCGGGCGGCGGTCGTGGTCTAGTCTGGTTAGGACACAGCCGTTTAATGGTGTATGCCTTCCAAGCCTGCAATCCCGGGTTCAAATCCCGGCGGCCGCACCATTCTAGTTGCACACCCCTGCGTTCGCTCATGCTCACGCCAAATTGAAAAGAAAAGCAGACTTTATATTGGAACAAAATAAAGAATGTCCGCAAACAACATAATACCCTAGTAGAAAACTTTAGGAAAAGACCATAAGGATCAACAGAAACCATAGCATGCCTTCGGGCGAATTAGTTTTAGAGGTTGCTCATTTTCAGCGAATTGATTATTATTTAATGTAGTTAGAGATCATTTTGCGACTATTCAAAATGGAAAGAACAGAAAACAGAGAAGAGACTCATAAATCATGAATAATGCGTGAATGCAGTTCGTTTGTTTTATCCCTAGTTTTTGAATGCTCATTTGCTGCAGGCGCACGCGCAATATATGTAAAGTATATAAGCAAACGTGCTAAGGTGTAAGGATACAAGAACAAGATTCGTTAAGATCTAGTTTTTGTTTTTTGAAAAAAGGAGTGCAAAGAATGTCGTATAGACGAAGAGAGTTCAACGGACCCAGAGAAATGCATAAGGCTGTTTGCACAGATTGCGGCAACGAATGCGAAGTTACATTCAAGCCTGATCCAAGCAGACCTGTGTTTTGTAGGGGAATGTTGGCCAAAGAAACGACCGTCGAGAAGGTACTAATGATAGGTTTTAACCAATCGTTTCTGCTCATTTCATAACCTTTTTTTCTACACACTAAGGTGATCAGTAAGTTTGCGAGATGCAGGTCCTTGAGAAACGTTGTCGAGACACCGAGTCAAGGAGTTCCCATCGTTCTCACAGCGTCAGCTACCGACATGAGCGACTTCAACCTCAGTCCCTTTCGGGCATTCACAGGGGGATTTCCAACCAATATCATCCCCAGAAGATTACTTAGAAAATATTGGTATCCACCTGTGCCCAACAATGGAGATGAAACTGCCAAATATGCACCCTATGGGATACGAAAAATCGAGGCCTTGCTAATTAGGGAATTTGGCTCAAAAAATGTTGCTGTGGCGCGTCCAGATAACCTCAAAGAAGTTGTGGGACCGAAAACGAAAATCATTGGAATATCCTCTATGGAGCCAGCCGGGATAGGTTTTGTTAGCCGAACTTACACCTCTTTTATGGGCTTTGGCGGAGAACCCATGGCGGCTGCAGAATTCAGAGACTTGATAAGAAAGCCGATTCTGCGAAGATGGCGTGCTAAAATAATCCTTGGCGGCTCAGGTGCTTGGCAAATTCATCTGGCAAAGTTACAGAGGAAATATGGAATAGACTGCATCGTTATGGGTGAAGGTGAGAGGACAGTTTTGAAAATTTTTCGCATGGCTCTCAACGGTGAGGAGATTCCTCAGATAGTTGAAACTGAGTCGCCCAATCCAGAGGAAATTCCATGCATCGTGCACCCGTCGATTTTTGGTACCGTGGAGATTACACGAGGTTGCGGTCGTGGATGTAAGTTCTGCTCTCCTACGTTTAGAAGAAGTTACTCCTTTCCCTTAGAACATATATTGAAAGAAGTACAATTGAACGCGAAAAATGGCACAAAAATGATTCTCTTAGCCAGTGAAGACATCTTCTTGTACCGATCTAAGGAAAAATTTCTGCCAAATCGTGAGGCACTTGTCACGTTAATTAGATCAATTGCGGCAGTGCCTGGGGTCGAGTATATTCAACCCGCGCATGCGTCGTTGGCACCTGTTGTTTATGATCCCAAGATGATCGAAGAGATTGGTCCAATTCTTCTTGAGAAAGCGAATTGGGTTACAAATGGCACTCGACATAGCTCGGTCGAAATCGGAATAGAGACCGGAAGCATTCGCCTTATGAATGAGCATATGAAGGGCAAGATGTTACCTTACAAACCTAAGGAGTGGCATGACGTTGTGACGGAAGGAATTGAGATTCTAAACAAGAATAGTATTTGGCCATTGGCAACTTTGATAATTGGATTGCCCGGTGAAACCGAGAAGGATACGATTGCGACGCTGGAACTACTAGACAAATTGAGACACAGCAAGGTATTCTATGTACCTTTATTGTTCACTTCGGAAGAAGACTGCATGCTCAGAGAGGCACGACACATGGATTTGAAGTATTTAACGTCGCTGCAATGGGAACTTATAGCCACATGCTGGGAATACAACATAGAAGTTTTCGTTTCGAAGAGTCTTCAAAGGAAAATAAGGCTCGCCGCGATGGTTGCCTACGCGCTGTATTATCGATGGAAACATGGCAGGAAAGTTTTAAGACCAATAATGAACTTTTCAGGTTGGAACAAAGATCGCACACGCCAAATTGAGAATCTCGGCACCTAAAGGACACAAAAGCGCGTACAAGTGGATACAATAATGCCAGATGAAAGAAGAAAATGTGGAAAATGCGGGGCAACCCTAACCGATGATGATGTGATGAAAATCAGGAATGAAGATGGCTCATGGGAGACAATACCCCTTCCTGTGTGTCCAGACTGCTTCACAAAGCAAATGCGGGAACACGCAGAAACTAGGCGATAGAATTCTGGGTGTGCGTCTGTACGCACTATTCTGGTACTGAAAGCGTGTTATTTCCTCAAACGTTTTTGGAGGTCGTGTAGTTTGATCTTGTTTTTGTGATCCTCCAAAGATCTATGTGCATCCCAAGTTTTAAGAATCAAAACATTTACTTTACCCTATGAAATATGATGATAGAAAGATGGCTGGGGGGTTTCTATTCGTTGGTAGTGTCCAGTTTCTTTTGTTTTTAATCATAGCGGAATCGTTGTACCCAGGTTACAGTGTCTCAGAAAATTACATAAGTGACTTAGGTGTTGGAACTACTTCTCTCGTCTTCAACTCATCGGTGTTCTTGCTTGGTGTAACTGTAGTAGCGGGTGCATACTTCTTTCAATGTGCATTTGATTCTAAACTTCTATCCATCTTGTTTGCTATAACGGGTCTCGGGGCCATGGGGGTGGGGTTGTTCCCAGAGAACTTTGGAATACTACACGCTGTCGCGTCCCTGGTCACTTTCCTATTCGGAGGACTGTCTGCCATCATGTCATACAAACTGCAGAGCCCCCCGCTCTCTTACTTCTCTGTTCTATTAGGAGTCCTGTCACTCGCAGCGCTTGCTCTCTTTGGGTCCAGCACCTACTTGGGTATAGGCAAGGGGGGAATGGAGCGTATGATAGCTTACCCTGCTCTGCTGTGGGCAGTTGGCTTCGGCAGTTATCTGCTGAGTTATTCCAAGAAGACAGGTGCAGCTACGAAATCATAGCCTTCAGTGCACACAAATATGCGCGCGCATTTTTACTGTGGATACTGCTACGATTTTTGTCCTGTTGAAAAGACAGATAGAACTGGGTTTAATTTATCTCGATACAGAAACTTGTTGGATGTGGATGCTGACGAAAGAGAGCGTTTGATCAGGGCGACCATTTGAAGAGTTTTTTCAAGTGATCTTCTTTCCTTCAAATCGTTCAAGGCCTGCTTAGTCGCTTCTTTGGTAACGAAATGGCTCGTTCATACTCGTAAATCACCCTCGAAGTCACAATCCACGTTTCAAGCATCTCTGCATCTATAGAAACTGCTTTATCCACAAGTTTCAGGTTCTTACTGGAGAAGTGCCCATGAGGAAACGCACCGATCACCACCACGGGCCTTCCTTCATCTGAAATCCCGGCTACAGTCTCTTCCACAGTGAGTAATGTTCCCTTTCTAGTAAGGGCTAAAACAAAGGTTGGTTTAATTCTTTGAAGAAGATGTGCCAAAGTTTCATGTGTTAAGGTGAGTAGAGATGATCCAGTGGGTGGAATCTTCCCAAACTCAAATAGCTGCTCCATCAAACCGATGAAACGATTGTAATTTTTTGGCAACCGAACTTGAGGGTTAACTGTAATTACATAATCGTTTATAGTGTGCACGAAGACTTGGAGTAATTGTTCTTTGTTAAGAGGGGAAGATAAAGCCTCTAACAAGGTGAAATGTGCTATATCGGGACGTCCTCTTTTTTCGTTTCCTTTGAGCGATTTCATCACAGTGTGGTGGTAAGACCGATCAAGAAGAAGGAACTTAGGAGCCTTGCCACGTTTCTCTGAATAATGTTTAATCACTGAGTGCTTCCATAACTTCTTAGGAATAGTCTCAAGAGCCGACTCTGCTAGAATAAGCGTTAACAACTTGACCACACCGAAACTGTAGAGATTGCTGCAATTTCAAAGTTACGAAATCATCTGAGCTCTCCTCTAAAATGTTGTTGTTCAATAAATTTGCTGTATCCTTCTCATGAGCAGCGACAATCAGATTCATATCCTGTGCCGAAACGAGATCGAATGATTTCTTTTGCCTGTTCTAAAGCATAGTATTAAATATTTCTCCACAGTCATAACTGTGGGTGAATAGGGTGATCTGTTCTCAGAAACAGATGTTTATTTTTTGCGTGACCACCATTGTTTTGGGTCCTATACTATGGGGATTGAACTTAACTTACAACAGCAAGATGTCTGCCTCGACAGATGTAGATTATAATGTTTTGTCGTATGTGCCGCATAATAGTTCCCCACCTCACACACCTTCAATGACTCCTGAGCCCTCAACGACCCTACCTACTCCAGCTACGCCAATAACCCCAAACTGGACTTTAATCGCTGTGTGTCCACAGACTATAAACCTGACAGCTAGTGACAGCTTCACCATTAATGTTAACGTGATTAACGTAACCGACTTGGAGGCATATGCTTTTATGCTTGAATACAACGCCACTATTGTTTCTGTAACTAGGATTAGTTTGGGTGGCTTCTTCCCAAAAGATTCCTATGTCGTCGAAAAGAAAATCCTAACAGCACGACTTGAAGGAGGAAAAACCTCCGTTATATCTGTCGCAGTATGTGGTCCTTTAGGCTCTCATTTTAAAGTCAATGGAAATGGAACGCTCGCAACAGTTCGCTTCAAAGCAATATCGACTGGAAGTTGTATTCTGAAACTTCACGAAACGATGCTTGTCAAAGATTCATCGGTGCGCATTCCGCACAATGTTGTTAACGGCTACGTACAATGCAAGATATATGAGCACGAGATTGCATCCTATTTTGACGCCCCGGTTCATCTTGAACTTGGATCTTCTTGTATGATTAACGGATCAGCAGTAAATAAAGGCCTTTCGAACGAGACAGATGTGAGTTTTCAACTTCTCGTCAACGGTGAAGTGGTTAACTCAACGATTACAAGTCTATTAACAGCCGGATCGTCCATCGGTTTGACATATATGTTTGCGCCTGCTGAAGAGAAAACTTACAATGTGACTGCATACGTCAAACCAGTACCTAATGAAGAACATACACAAAACAATGTTATTTCAGCAAACGTTGTAGTTAGGACGCAAATACGAGTTCCACAGGATTTTGTGTCTATTCAGGAGGCAATTGACGCCGCAGTTTCCGGAGAAACCATAATTGTCGCCTCCGGAGTCTATCATGAACATATAGGTGTAGACAAGCCTTTGACGCTGACAGGCGAAAGCCATAATACGACGATAATCGACGGAGGAGGGGAAACGAGAATCATAGTAGTCATAAAAGCAAATGAAGTCAGATTTAGTGGATTTACTATACGAAATGGGGGTGGAGGGATTCTTCTAGAGTATTCAAACGATAGTATAATCGTCGATAGCATTATCGCAGGTACGTTGGATGGTCTTTCTTTGCTGTTTAGTCATAACAATACCGTAATCGCCAACATGATGAAAGACAATGAGAGAGGGCTATTCCTTGGAGATTCCAATAACAATAGAGTTTATTACAACAACTTCATCAACAACACAGAACAAGCAGGGGCCATGGTTTCATGGAATACTTTGGATAATGGTGTGGAAGGCAACTACTGGAGCGACTATGAAGGGGAAGATCTGAACGGTGATGGAATTGGGGATACTCCATACATGGTGGATGAAGACAACCAAGACAACTATCCCCTCATGAAAGAGAGGTTTAGCTAGTCGAAATTTTTGTTCTTTCGCTACCTCTTCTTTTTCCGTTTGATGGCTACGCGTTTGCTAACAACCTATCTAGACCCTAAGCCAGCGAATTTGCGTCTTTGTTTAACACGG
>JAOUKN010000155.1 GCA_029882515.1 Candidatus Bathyarchaeota archaeon | reverse complement strand
ATGGTATGCATCAGCTGGCACGAGGATCGGCTCATTCAGTGTTAGCGCTTACCGCATCGCCATGGCTACAGGTTTTCTAGTTGTTTCGAACCTCATCTTTCTGGGAGCTCCATTTCCAATCACCACTGGCGAACAATGGCTATGGATGGGATTGAGTGGGATCGTTGGTCTTGGCATTGGTGATTTTGGATTGTTCAGGGCGTTTGTAGTAACTGGTCCCAAGCTCTCACTTCTTGTAATGAGCTCATCAGCAATATTTGCGACTATAGGAGCTTACCTAATGCTTGGAGAGACGATCCGACCGCTCGACCTCGTTGGAATTGCCGTTACACTTACAGGCATTATCATAGCTATATTGGCGGAAGGTAAATCTGGAGACGATGTTGTTTCAAAGAAATCAAGAATTTGGGGGCTATTACTCGCCTTCATTGGAGCATTTGGCCAAGGAATTGGCGTCGTGCTTGCCAAAAAAGGAATGCTTTCTGACCCGAATATGATCTTGAACCCTTTATCTGCAACTTTGATGCGCACGCTAATAGGAGCTTTGTTTATATGGATAGTCGTGCTTGCTTTCCGAAAACCGCTCAAGCTTCGTCAAGCCTTAAGTGATAAAGAGGGAATCAAACAGACTGCTCTTGCTGCTTTCACTGACCCATTCTTGGGCGTGACACTTTCAATGGTTGCCGTAGCTAACACTCAAACTGGTATTGCTCAAACACTAATGTCCTTAATGCCCGTTCTAATAATTCCTGCAGTATGGGCTCTGCACAGACAAAAGACTTGTTTGCGAGGGATAGTAGGAGCAATAACGACGGTCGTAGGAGTTGCAGTGTTGTTCCTAACCTAGCAATCCTTCTGAAGGTGAATTTCATCTCTTGTGGAATACTGCGCCTGACAAGAGTATTACTGCAAGAGCTCATCTGAGCTGGGCAAGTGTTCGGGACGGGTATTCTTTCTGATTTGATTATCATCGTAATCTGAGCAATGGCATGACTCCACAAAACTGATATAATGTGTGAGTCTATCTTTCTTCTATGGTACTCTATGAAGTTGTGCTAAAAGTAACGCATGATTGCCCGTTCTGCAACATCTCCAAGAAATTTCCAGCTCTAAAGATGTTCGTCTGGTGCAACCGTGAGCATGAAGCCATCGAGATTGCCACTGAAAATCCAGAAGAATATTCCGCGGTCCAGCGTGAACTATCCAAGATCGGCAGAATTGTTGACGAATCATTTGATGGAACAAAGGTTCACATGATCATAAAAGAGTGCACTTGCAGATTAGAGAATTCTGTGGGCAAAAATATCGATGCCTTCAACCTTCTTCATATTTCGCCAGCAATTTACGGCGGAGGCTGGGAGTACTACCGTATCGTAGCCTTCCAACACAAAGATTTAAACAGATTTCTCCAAAGGCTCGAAGATAGGGGATTTGTCTTTGAAATCTTGCGGAAGGTACCATTTGACGGCTTTCTCGCGAGTTCTCTTACACTGACAGCCGACGCACTATTTTCGGACCTTACTGAGAAGCAGGCAGACGCCTTAATGACTGCTTACAAATACGGCTACTACAGGCTGCCGAGAAAAGCTAATATTGAGACAATAGCAAGCAAGAAACGGCTGCCCAGAACAACGTTTCAAGAGCATCTGAAAAAGGCTGAAAACAAGCTCATTGCATCTCTAATTCCATACCTGCAACTGTTCAGACAAGCTCCCGAGGAGAAAAGGAAGAGTCTAAAGATAGCTACGGCGTAGTCTATCCGCGTTGTAGCAAATACATGAACGCCTAAGTCACATGACGGCTAAAAGCTTTTATTTCTTGCTTTTCTTTTGTCGAGAGCAGTGAGGAATATTATGACAGAAACAGACCTAGTTGGTCGATGTGGTCTTTATTGTGGTGCGTGTAGCATATACCGAGCATACAAGGACAATGGGGAATATCTGAAAAGGGTGGCTGAGCATTTTAAATGTGCTCCTGAAAAAGTTCGATGTGAAGGTTGTCAAGTTCTGACGCCCGAATGTTGGGGAAACGGATGCAAAATCGTTCAATGCCTAAACAGTAAGGGCTTCCAGTTTTGCTATGAATGCCCTCAATTCAGTGACAAATCCTGCGAAAAATTCGAGAAGCTGGCTCAAGACTATTTGGAAAACAACGTAGATATTCGAGCAAGCCTGGCAAGAATCGAATCAGGGCAGACGGACACATGGCTAAGAGAGAGCAGAGAACGGTTCAAGTGCCCTAGCTGCAGGAAGTCTTTGCCAGCAGGCGCCAAAAAGTGTTACCACTGCGGAAAAGAACTTACCACACTTCTCTAGACTATGTGTCTGTTATGGTGCTACGTACAGCCTGAGAGTCAGAGCCGGATTGGTGAAGTAGCCAAAACAGAAAATAGAGTTTCGGAAATTAGCCAGTCAACATTGGCTGGGTGCAGAAATGCATATAAACTATGAAAGTCTGAATTGGCTCCTTGAGAATTCGGGCCCGCCAATTAGATACCGCACTTCCACGGAACTTCTTAGAGAGACTAACGAGAGGAAGACTGAATTGTTGAAAGAAGACCTTCTTTCTAGCAATTTGGCGCAATTTTGGTTAGATAATCTGCGCCCGGACTTTGATAAAAATGCCTTGCACAGTGGCAAGTCCGAAGCCTTCGAGAATACAATGGGCAAACTATACGAGTTAGGACTACGAAAAGGTGTAAAGGCTTTGGATAAGAAAACAGAACCGTTCCGTCTTTGGTTGGCACAGCAGATACGTCTTCCAAATGAGGGATATTTTCCAGTTTTCCATCGTACAATGGTTGCAGCCTTTTTGTCTATGACAGGATATGCCCATGAGGATGCTGTTAAAACAATGATTCTTAAAAGATTGGAAACAATTTATCCTTTTGCGAAAAAAGGAGACTTGAACGATGTTTACGTACCCCACGACTCATTTCCAGGTTTCCCAAAAAGCTTCAGAAATTATCCTCTGCTAAATCCAGATTTGTATCCCGACGACGAAATGAAACTTCCATGGATACATGATGTCAACGCTTTCTTGCATTCTCCTTTCATAATGGAAGACGTCGAACTAAGAGGGAAAGTGGAGACAATTGTCGCATTCATACTAAAACCAGAATACCAAAAGCTCCACTTTGGCTATGGCGTAATCCGCAAAGGACCAGGCAAATACTACGTCATGGGATGGAGTATTCATTTGCCAGGATATTTTAAATCGAGCCCCCAGCCGAACGATTTTGGACATTTTTTATTATTGTTGAATCTGATGAGTCGCTCAAGAATAGCTAGAGAACATCCATGGTTTAAACGTTCATTTTCCTTTCTTAACAGTTTTAAAGCTGAAAACGATTTGATTGCATTCCCCCGTGACTTTTTGCCTGAAAAAAGATTTGGTTATTGGGTTACGGGAGCACGAATGGGTCTTGAACCGAATCGGAAAACTCAAAAGGCAATTACGTGCGAATCCACCTTTAGGTATTTGGAAATCGCAACAAGAGTTACCTGAGAAATGACACGATTCGCTCATTCAAGAATGAGAATGACCGTCGCAACCATATGTCTATGTATTCCGCGATTCATGGAACAGTGAGTACACGCTTAGCTTGATGTTGCCTTAAACAGACTGCGCTAAGGTCCAAGCGTA
>JAOUKN010000049.1 GCA_029882515.1 Candidatus Bathyarchaeota archaeon | reverse complement strand
AGTTCGACATTATCATGCTTTTTTCATGATGGGCATGAGGAATTTGATAGGATGTGCAAGCTCATAGGGGCTCTACATAACGCTCTCTTAGTTTCCTATGCAGAATTTTTCCAGTCGCTGTTCTCGGCATATCAGACTGTGAAATGAAATTTACTGATTTTGGCTTTTTATATCCGGCCATTTTTCCTCTGCACCATTCAATTACTTCTTTTTCAGTGGCAGTTTTGCCTTCTTTCAAAATTACAACTGCTTTCACAGCTTCTCCCCAGATGTCGTCGGGGACACCGATTACTGCAACGTCAAAAACTTTTGGGTGCCTTGCTATTATCTCTTCGACTTCAGAAGGATAGACGTGCTCTCCACCAGTTATAATCATGTTGTCTTTTCTGTCAACTATGTAGTAATAGCCTTCTTCATCACGTTTAACCATGTCTCGTGCAGTGAAAAGATTGCCCCTGAAGGATTCCTTAGTTTTTTCAGGTAATTTGTAGTATTCGTCAAACATCATGGGCCCTTTTGAATATAATTCTCCAGTTTTACCTATGCCTACTTCGTTTCCATTCTCATCTAGGAGCTGTACCACATCAGTCCCGAGACACTCTCGCCCCATCGACCCCAACTTTCTCAGTTGATCTTCAGGCTTAAGAATTGTCACCATTCCTGCTTCTGTAGATCCGTAGGCCTCATATAATTCAACACCTGGAAAACATTTGAGTATGCCTTTCTTGATATGACTTCGCGCTGGGGCAGAAGAGCACAAAAGTTTACGGACGCAACTCACTTCATACTTTTTTCTAACCGCTTCTGGGACGTTCAGCATTAAGTTGTAGTGGGTAGGTATCAGTGAGGTGAAGGTTATCTTCTCATTGGCCATCACCTTTAGAAGTTCAACTGGGTCAAAACCTTTGTCTCGCCCTACATAAAGGGATGCACCAACATACAAAAACAAGAGACCATAAAAAGTGGAGTTCACATGATAAAGGGACATAAGAATCATTCCGTAATCTTTCTCTGAGAAGCCAAATTCCACAGCGTTGATCAAATAGAAAGCTATGTATGATTCGTGGGAGCGAACAACTCCTTTCGGTATCCCTGTCGTTCCTGAAGTGTATATTTGAAGCCAAGTGTCTTTAACATCAACTCCTGCATCGGGCTTGTTTTCTGAAGCTTCCTCAATAAGAGCTTCATAGTTGACGTACCCTTCTGGAGCCCCTTTGCCCACAACAATGTAACCATTACCCTTGATTTTCTTGAGGTTTGAACGAATTAAATTGATGACATCTACAAAATCTTCACCGACTATTATTGCCTTTGCGTCAGAGTTGTCAACTACGTATTCGATTTCTTTTCCGATGTGACGCCAACTAATTGAAACACCCACTACTCCAATTTTTGCAAGGGCACAGACAGTCTCTATGAATTCCATACAGTTGTAAAGTAGAACCGCAACTCTATCTCCCTTATGGAGCCCCATGTCCAACAGTGCATTAGCCAATCTATTTGTCCTTGACTCCAGCTCGGGATATGTTCGTGTTTTTCCGTGCCAATCTTTGACAGCTAATTTCTTAGGATGATTCTTTGCATGTACTCTCAGAATCTGACCCAAGTTTAACGAAATCATGTTTTCTATTAGCCCTCCTAGCCTAAACCTCAGATGAATGGAAGAATAAATCGTCAGAGATTTTAAAATTGTTTTTCTTCTTTATCGCCTTTTGTATCATGAGAAATTATTATATTTGCTGTGTTGCCTTATTGAGATACCCTATCAGAGTGAGGTGTTCATGATGGAAATAAAAAAGGTTGCAGTTTTGGGGGCTGGGTTAATGGGTCATGGAATTGCCCAGGTCTCGGCTCAAAACGCAAAATACGAAGTCAACCTTAGAGACATAAAACAAGAATTCATAGACTCCGGAATGGGAATGATAAAGAAAAGTCTGCAAAGATTTGTTTCGAAGGGAAAGCTCTCAGAGAAAGATATGAATGAAATTCTAGGCAGAATTCATCCAATGATTGACTTAAAGAAGGCAGTTGCGGACGCTGACCTCATAATAGAAGCTATTCCAGAAAATGTTGAACTCAAGAAGAGTGTATGGGCAGAAGTTGACAAGTATGCTAAGCAAGGAGCAGTGTTCGCTTCAAATACCTCTTCCATCAGCATCACAGAGATGGCGTCAGCCACACATAGACCAGAAAAATTCTGCGGCATGCACTTCTTCAACCCACCACAAATAATGAATCTTGTGGAAATTGTTCGGGGAGCCAAAACTTCTGATGAAACTGTCACAGTGGTTGCTGAGGTAGCCAAGAGAATGGGAAAAGAGACGGTCATTTGTAAGAAGGACGCCCCAGGTTTTATTGTCAATAGGGTTCTCGTTCCAGCGCTGAATGAGGCCATCTTCCTCGTACATGAAGGTATAGCGGATCCAGAAGATATTGATAAGGCTATAAAGTTAGGTTTGAACTGGCCAATGGGGCCATTAACGCTTCTGGACTTTGTTGGCTTGGACACGACGTTAGCTATAGCGGAGCTTTTCACGAAGGAGTTCGGTGATTCCAAGTATCGAGCTTGTCCACTACTGCGGCAAATGGTTAGAGCAGGCTTATTAGGCAGAAAAACCAGTAAAGGCTTCTACGATTGGGGAAAGAAATAGATCATTTCCAGAGTAGGAAGATGAACATGGAATATAAAAATACACTATATGAAAAAAGTGAGGGTATAGCAACAATCACAATCAATCGTCCTAAAGCACTCAATGCCTTGAATGAAGAAACCGTCCTAGAGTTGTTAGCCCGCCTTAAGGATGCAAAAAAAGATGAAAATGTCAAGGTTGTAGTCATAACGGGAGCAGGAGACAAAGCATTCTCTGCAGGTGCTGATCTCAAAATGATGAAGGGAGCTGGAGCTGTAAAGGGGATGCACTTGTCTCAGGTGGGACAAAAACTGACCACGGAGATAGAGAAATTGGAAAAGCCAGTTATTGCCGCCATTAATGGTTATGCCCTTGGAGGGGGACTTGAGCTTTCCATGGCGTGTGACCTGAGGATAGCCTCTGAAAATGCAAAATTGGGACAACCGGAGATAAATGTAGGATTAATACCTGGTTGGGGAGGCACTCAACGTCTCCCAAGATTCGTAGGAAAAGCAATAGCAAAAGAAATGATATTCACTGGCAAAATGATCGACGCAAAAACTGCAGAAAGACTCGGTTTGTTAAACAAGGTTGTGCCAGCCAACGAGTTGAATTCCACAGTTACGGAACTTGCCAACGAACTTATGAACAAGCCTCCAATAGGACTTGAACTCGCAAAACAGCTGATCCATAACAGCACGGAAACCGACCTAAGAGTGGGACTGACCCACGAAGCAGAAGCCTTCGGCATCCTCGCATCCACAGAAGACTTCAAAGAAGGAGTAACAGCTTTCTTAGAAAAGCGAAAACCGGAATACAAAGGAAAATGACGGAGTATTTGCGTTCCTAGTTTGCCCTCAACCTATATCACCGCGCGCCTAAGAATCGTTGAGCGTGCATAACACACAAGGAAACAAACTTTTGTAAGCCTTGAGTGTTTCCACCGCTTATTTCGATCACAAAAGCGTAACGTTAAATATTGTGCTGTTCTGTAAAATTGTTCTAACTGACTGGAGAGAGCAAGAATTGAGAAGAGTTGCTATTGTCGGTGGAGGAGCAACTCGCTGTGGAAAAAGAGAGGCTACCTGGAGAGAATTGGTACAAGAAGCAGGAAAAGCAATGTTTGAAGATGTCGATAACATATCTCCAAAAGAAGTGGACGCCCTTTTAGTCGGCGCAGCACAACCAGAAAGATTCGTGTTTCAAGTCCATGTAGCACCAATGGTCGCTGAACATCTTGGTATAACCCCTAGGAAAGTAATCGCGACAACAGAACTCATGTGCGCTTCAGGTCAAGCCGCCATCAGATACGCTTGGGCTTGCATAGCAAGCGGTATGGCTGATATGGCTGTTGCATTTGGTGTGGAAAAGATGTATATGCCGGACATGGCTGAGGCGCAGACAAATATGACGTGTGTGCTTGATCGAGAATGGGATGGAATAAATGGATTGTCAGCTCCGCCTTTCTTTGCCATGACCGCCCAGAGGCATATGTATGAATATGGCACAACAAAAGAACAGATGGCATTGGTCTCAGTAAAGAATCATCACTATTCTACGATGAACCCAATCGCCCAATTTCAGAAGGAAGTTCCGGTAGAAAGCGTGTTTAAATCCCCTATGATAGCGCCCCCACTCAATTTGTTTGACTGTTCTGGCATAACCGATGGAGCTGCTGGAGTTGTTCTTGTCCCTGCTGATAGAGCTAAGGAATATACAGATACCCCTATGTACATTATTGGATCTGGACAAGCCAATATAGGTAATGCCATAAACAACTTAGCCAGCATAACAGAATGGATTCCCCTTAAGCTAGCCGTTGAAGAAACGCTGAAGACGGCAAAAATCACGTTGAAGGAAATAGACATTGCGGAACTGCATGACTGCTTCACTATATCTGAAATTATGGAATACGAAGCCTTCGGCTGGGCCAAAAAAGGCGAAGGCGGAAAATTCATTGAAAACGGGGAACCATACATAGGCGGAACAATAGCGGCAAATCCACGAGGAGGACTACTTGGATGCGGTCATCCATTAGGTGCAACCGCAATTCTCCAAACCCTCGATATACTACACCAATTCAGAGGCGATGTTCCCAAAGGAAGATCCGTTAGCGATGCGGAAATAGCGGTTACCCACAACCTCAGCGGCGCTGCCAACGTCCACAGCATATTAGCCTATTCGAGGACTGAAAAATGAAGAAAGTAGAATTCGAGAAATTAAAGCGACCAGAAACAATAAAGCTCCCAAGCATGCTGGACTTTTATCCATTGGAAGACGAGAAAAACACTCGAATCAGTCCCTTTTTCAGCAATTTGAAAGAAAGGCGTTTAACCACAACAAGATGTGAAGAATGCGGTAAGGTGTTGTGGCCCCCAAGAATCGTTTGCTCCAGCTGTTTCTCGGATGATCTGGAATGGATTGATCTGGGAACTGAAGGTGAACTCTACGCCTTCACAGAGATGAGACTTGGCGCACCTCTAGGCTTTGTAGACGATGTGCCCTTCTGCATCGGCATCGTGAAAATAGGTGGCCTTTCAATATCTGCTCGAATAGACAACGCAAAATATGAAGACCTTAAGATAGGACAGAAAGTTCAGCTGAAAGTTGTTGAACTAGACGACGGAAGAGTGTTCTATAGATTCGATGCTGCTAAGGAGACTCCATAATAAAGTTGAACGCCCAATTGCTCCAAGTTACACTTCTGCAGATTTCTTTCTTCTTGTGTAGATGGTTTTGCACTTATCACACTCAACTAGAAAACAAGTTCTGCAAGCTTCATTATCTTCATTTAACACGGCTTTTTCCAGACGGACCTCGTAACCTAACGATTTGTAGAGTTCTACAGCTTCGCTCAGGCGAGGTTCATCTGTCGTAAATTGTTTGACCCAACCCTTCCGCTTTAACTCTCTTTCTATTTTGTCTCTAGTATAGTGCGTCCCCAAGTAATCTTCTCCTATCCAAGGACTATAGCAAGTATAGATATGAACCTTAGTTAGATTTTTTAATGATGATGAAAAAATGGGTATCAGAGATATTGTAGTTTCAGCTAGAGCCTATGGCGCTTCATTCTTCGGCGGCGAACAAAATAAGATACCACCAGCAACACATGTAATGGTATTCCTATGGATATTACATAAATTAGTGGCCAAGGACTTTCTTGTGTCGCCGCCCACGAACCTGCTAAGTAGAATCCAATAATCAGAATAACTGTTGCTATCCGATATGGTAAAGGAAGAACTTCATCCTTTGATTCGCATTTTCCTTTCGTCATTCAATCACATAATTAGAACTGTATTATTAATCAACTATTGTTATGGCAGTTGATACTTGTTGCGCACTAAAGCCTACATTCTAGTAGAGGTCTTCTTCAACTCCTAAATTCTGCTCCGGCAGTTTCCCATATTTCTTAAGGAACTGCTGAAGGAGTTCACTCTCCCTCATGGTAAACATCTTCGCCTCTTCAAAAACAAAATATTCGGCTTTTTCATTAGAAGCCAACTGCTCCTCCAGTTCCTTTCGCATATTCATAGTTCCCTTTATGTAAATTACCATCTTGTTCTCGTCGAGCAGTTGGTAGACGCCTTCCGTTTCGGGAACCGTGGCTATGTTCGGAGCTTCAAGTTTGAGCCACTTCTCTGGTGGTAGAGTCGGCTGAGAAATTTGCAGTCTCAAATCGCACCTTAAACAACGCTTTGCCTCTTCAACCGCCATCTTCTCGCCAAAGCCAAGTTCAACCTCAGCGAAGTTTCCGTGCCGTTTTTCAACGGGGAGGCTTGGCATCTCAGCACGGTTTCTCTTCAGGAAGTCTTCCTCTCGCCCAAGCCACGGGTCTGGTTTTTCAAGCGCAACTAATTCTTCTTCAAGATTTCCGCTTCCGCCCAAGCGTTTGTCTATGGCTGCGGCAGTCTTCCTTCCAGATGCCACAGCCTCAACGATTGATGTTGGTCCGCTAATAATGTCTCCGCATGCGAACACGTTTGGGATGTTAGTTTCCATCTTGGCTTTGTTGACTTCTATGGTGCCTAAACTAGAAATTTTTAGTGGGCTTTCGCCACCAAAACCCGAGATGTCTGAAGATTGGCCTATGGCAAAAATTACCATATCAGTCTTCACGGTTTTCGTCTCTGATTCATCAAAGGAAGGATTAAACTTGCCGTCTGAGTCAAACACGGATATGCAACGAACTAGTCTTGCACCAGCAACTCGGCTGTTTTCGCCTGTGATTTTGTTGATTCCGTAAGAATTGTCGATGGTGATTCCTTCCTCTAAGACCTGCTGAATCTCCCAAGGGAAGGCTGGCATCTCTTCACGTGTCTCAAGGCAGGCGACTTGGACTTGTTCTGCGCCGAGTCTTAGGGCGGTTAACGCCACATCCATAGCAACACTGCCACCGCCAATCACAAGAATGTTCTCACCAATTTTCACATCTTTTCCAAGTCTAAAATCTCTTAGAAAATCTAGCCCTCCCAAAACTCCCTGTAACTCGACGCCTTCTATCCTCAACTTTCTACTCAGTGGCAAACCGGTGGCGATGAGTATGGCGTCATATCCTTTGTCCTCGAGTCCTTTTAGGGTGAAATCCTTTCCAACCAAAGTATTGGTCTTAACTTCTACTCCAAGATTCAAGATATCTTCTAAATCCCTTTCAAGAACCTCTTCTGGTAAACGATACTCCTGCGCCCCATACCGCATCATCCCACCAAGTTCAGGCATACCCTCAAACATCGTCACTGAATGGCCAAGCTTGGCTAGGTAATAGGCAGCTGTGAGCCCTGCGGGGCCTGAACCAATGATGGCTATGTGCTTTCCAGTTCGAGGGGCAATCTTGACCCTTTGCTTCCATATCTTCGTGCCGTGATCAGCCACAAAACGTTTTAGGGCGCATATTGAAACTGGGTCATCAATTTCTCCACGTCGGCATTCACTTTCGCATGGACGGGCACACGCATGACCGAGAACGGATGGAAGAGGCATTTTTTCTCTAATGACTGCTACGGCTTCGGCGTATCGACCTTGGGCTATTAGATAGGTATATCGAGGAACGTCTATTTCGGCGGGACACGAGAACTTACACGGGATTAGACTGACTTCACGTTCACCGGCTATGACTTCTTTGTCCGTTAAGGCTCCGGTGGGACAGACCTCTATACATGCGCCACAAAACTTACAACTAGATTCCTCGAGAGTAGGAGCCACCGTGCCTACAAAGGCTTCACCATTTTTGCAGACAAAGCTTAACGCTTTGACACCTCGGATGTCTTGGCAAACTCTCACACAGCGAGTGCAGCCGATGCATATGTTGTAATCACGTGTGAATAATGGGTCATCTTTTATTACCGGAAGGCTTTGAGGCACATAGCGTGGGGTGTCTTCTCTGATCCCTATATATTCTGCAATCTTTTCTAGTTCGCAATTTCCAAGTTTTGGGCAACATCGCTCTGCGACTGGAACGTTAGTTGGGCATGGTTCTCGTGTGCAACCTTCTTTTTGGGCGCATATTAGGCAGGCGTGAGGGTGTTTCGCAAGGATGAGCATAAAATTTTCTCGTCTGGTTTCTCGAACTCGTTCTGTGTCTGTGTAAACCTTCATTCCATCTGTAATGAGGGTGTCGCAGGCTGGAACCAATTCTGGTTGTCCTTTCACCTCTACCAAGCATAGGTTGCAACCATCGAATTCTTTCTCTGGAGTATCCCCCGTTATCTGCTCACTACCGCGATAAACTGTGTTAATGGCTTTTCCCTTACGGGAAGGTGTTAAGTCCGGGTGGTAGCAGAGAGATGGAATATAGATATCATTCTTTCTTGCTGCCTCTAGTATAGACAACTCCTTAACTGCTAGAATTCTGGTGTCGTTGATAAAGAAGGCCACTGTTTCCATAAGCTTCAGCTTCTATGACCAAAATTTATGAAAACTGTTCGCGCTCACCAAGAGTGACTTATCGCCTTTGGTTTGCAAGCGACAACGCAGGGCATCTTTCTTGCTCCATTTATTGGCTTGCACGGAGCACAACTATACTTGATTTTTTTACGCTGTTCTTCTCTCACTACTGCCATGTCGCCGTCTTCTATATCGTATTCATTGGGGATGATTTCAAGGACGTCATAGGGGCAAGCTTTTACACAGTCGCCACAACCATTGCACTTGTCGGTGTCTACTATTATGAAGTAGTCACCTGAACCATCCTTGTAGCCGTAGTGTGCCAGCATTTCAACCGCCATCCTTTAACGTAAACCAATTTGTTTTTCGTAGAGGGCTTTAGCGAATAAGGCTGCTCCTAAGGACCCAGCCAAAATGGGGTCAATATTGGGTTTCAACGATTTAATGCTCAATAGCCGTTCAACTCTTTCAATGACCCCCGCATTTTTCGCAACACCTCCAGTCACGACAAAGTCTTTCTCAACACCAACGCGCATAAGCAAATCAACTATTCTGTCAGCCATAGCTGCATGGTAGGCAGCTGCGACCCTCTCTTTTGGCCACCCCTGCCGCAATAGTGCCAAAGACTCTGCTTTGGCGAAGATAACGCACGTGTTACTGACTGGTTGTGGTTCTTCATCCACACTCAGAGAAACTTTTCCTAAATCTTGAATGGGAACGCTGACCAAGTCGGCGAAAACCTCTAGACCTCTGCCAGTTCCTGCTGCACACTTGTCATTCATCAGGAAGGATAGGACTTTTCCTCTCTCGTCACATCGAATGGCCTTACAGTCTTGTCCCCCGATGTCGAGAACGGTTCTGACCGTTGGCCCGTATATGTAATGAGCCCCTCTGGCATGACATGCTATTTCTGTTATGGTTCTTTTGGCGAAGGGAACGTTTACTCTTCCGTAACCAGTTCCTACAACATAGTGCAGATCGTCGAGTTTTAATCCAGTCTCCTCTATAGCCCAGTTCATCACCTTGACTGCTGTTGCTTCACTGACCCCTCCGGTTCTCATGGCAGAATAGGCGTAGAGTTCACCATCGAGCATTACTACTGCCTTACTGCCTACAGATCCTACATCAACACCGGCGGTTATGATTTTGGAGTTGTGCCAATCTTTATCAAGTACTGTGTGGCGGTATTCCGGCCATCTCCAATACTCCTGAGTGTTCATTTCAGCCATTTCTTATCCCTCCTCAGATTCAGAGGCAATTATTGCGGTACCCAAAGCACCTACATATTCTGGATACTCAGGAACGATTATTTCAGTGTTCAATTCCTTTTTTAAGGGTGGTAAGAAGCCGGGATTTAGCGCCGCCCCCCCTATCAAGACCACATCTTTTTCTACGCCAACTCTGAGAACCATTGAACTTATTCTGCTGGCAATGGCATCGTGGATGGCTCGAGATATGTCTTCTTTCGCCACTTTGGAGTGAATAAGCGTCACAACCTCTGATTCAGCAAAAACACAGCACTGGGCATTCATAGGTATCGTCTGTGTGGATTTAAGGGCCAAAGGACCCATGTCTTCAACCTTGACTTCAAGTGCCCTAGCCATGGTTTCCACAAAAGTTCCGGCACCCGCAGCGCACCTTTCGTTTATCACAAAATCCTTCACTATCCCTGCTGGACCAACCTTAATTCCCCTTCCTTCCTCAGCTCCCACATCTATAACGGTCTTTACGGTAGGAACGATGTGGAAAGCTCCTTTTGCATCAGCCACTACTACAGAGACCACTTCTTCGGCATTTATTGGAGGCTTATCGTGAACCGCCTCTCTACCCATTCCAGTGGCAAAAACCCTTTCAATGCCATTCCGTGAAAGCCCAGCTTTTTCCAAGGCGTTTTCAAAGGGGCCAATTGCTGATTTCAAAACGTCAAACCCAACCAGAGTCTTCGCCTGCTCTAACACATCCCCGTCTTTCAGGATGACAATCTTTACGGATTTGGCTCCTACATCTATACCAGCTGTTATCATACAATTACCTCCTACATCATTCTATCAGCTTTTTTAATCCCATGCTCTCGAAAAAGGCGGTGAGACGTGCCATGGTTCCAGCAAAGTCAAACTCTCTTTCGTCACCCATGTTGCCTTCGAAGGGGAAGACTGGAACGCCAGCTTCGAGTAAGCCGAGACGGTTTTCCGCTATGTGGACGCTTAATCCTTCGCAACCTCGATTGTAATGTAGTAGCACAGCATCCACGTTCCATTGGTCAACAATGTTTTTTATCATTTGGGTTTTGAGTTCTGGCCTGTAGAAATGAGCCCACTCAGGTTTGTGTAGAGTCCATTCTACTATTGCTCTTAAAGCTTCTTCTCTGGTTTGTGGCCTTTTTTCAGGCAAGGTTTTTGGAGTCCATGTGCCATCTGCCTTGAGTTCCCACATTCCGATCAAGCCAAAGGTGTAAAGTGAGCCCAAAGAAACCACTCCATATTTCTCCATCTCCCTGAACACTTTTAGGAAGCCCCATGGGGGTTGAGTGTCTGTTATCACTCTGAATCGTTCATACGGTGTGGCTGCGATTCCTCTCTTGACCCTGTCTCTGATTTCATCTCTCAGCGTCTCATAAAAGGCAACACATTCGGATTTATGCTTCATCAAAGTACCCATTACATACAAGGAATACATGGATTTCTCGTCCAAGGGTGCTGGAACAGCCTTGTTGAGACTGCAGATTTCAGCCCACAAGGATGTAGCCTTCATTTCATTCCAAACAGCGTCACAAAGAAGCTTGTCATTGTATTCTCTGCCCGTCGTTTTTTCAAGCCAGTCGATGCCGTCGTTCAGTTGTTGGATGATATAATTTACCTTGTAATCTTCTATTTTCTCATTGGGACCAGCATATCCTACTGAAACATCGACGCAGTACATGGGAATCTCTTTTTTCTTCTTCTGCTTCTCAAGCCACCTGACCACTTCATACCACTTGCCATGACTACAGCAGATGTGATCTTGCCATATGAAGTCTGGAATTGGCGCTCCCTCAACAACCGTTCCGTCAGTTAGTATAAACTTGTCTAGCAAAATTGCCCCCCAATAGTTCCTCATGTAAGCGCACAACGTTCGTGGGAAACCCGCTCCTTCCACCGCATCATGGCATTGGGCCGCAAAATCCTTGAAAAATGCTATCGTTGCTCCATAAGGCTCGCCGGTTATACAGTAAACGTCATCACCAAGGCCGGCTGGTATTGAACTGAAGGCCCAGGCGCCGCCTGCCCATCGTATTCCACCTTTCTCAGGGGCCTCTAGATAATCCTCGTAGTAACTTTTTCTCAGATTTTTTCCTTCATTCCAGCATCTTAACCGTTCGGTTGGATGTTCCTTAATTTTTGTCATTTTTTCACCTCAAAATAGTTCCTCAAGTCCGGTTAGAGTTTCTAGGAAGGCTTCAACTCGGGTTCTGAATTGTCCCCACGGTACGGTTACGTCGAATTCTAACGGATATGTGGGCACTCCAATATCCTTTAGGGCTTCTCTGAGAGGTGGGACCTCAATTCCATGGGGGTCACAGAACTTGTTTTGTATGACTAGGGCTCCTTGGATTCTGAATTGTTTTGCCAGATCAACGGCGTGCTGAATTCTCGTGAACTCGGGCCAGTCTTTGCTTGGGCAAGGCACCCTCTGAACATAACGTGTCGCAATCGCTAGCAGTCTGTCTTCATTAGGAACGACATCATTCCAGAGATATCTGCTTCCTGTACAGTGTTCGTCAATTACGAAGGTTGCATCCAAATCTTCTACGTTTTTCATGAACACTCTGTCATCGTCTTCGCTGCCGATGATCATTAGTCGAACTCCTGGATTGCGGTCAAGTTTTCGATTTGGGAGTTCCTGTAACAGTTGTTCGAGAAGCTTGTTGTGCTCTTCTTTGTCAGTCATCTGGCTTGAGAGGACCATTTCCATGACTTCAAGCCCAGTTATCTTAGGGTTGTCCAGTTTTCTATATTCATAGACTCTTCGCATTAATTCTCTGTTTCTGTTAAGAATCTTTATTCCTCTATCCAAGTCTTCGTTCGTGATTTTTTTGCCGATCCATTTCTCTAGAGACTGTTGGAATTTGGCTAGTTCTTGAGATAAATATGGTATTGCATGGGGTGTTTGGACTCCGTGGGGTACGTGTATCCAATGTGTGTAGTCAATGGGTATGTGCAGTCGCCAAGCGTTGAACGTCTGCCTGAGATGTAGACAGGATTGGCCTTCTACTATTCCGTCTAAATAGTCAAATCTTCCTTTCAAACCTTGGGCCAAACAATCGCGGCAAAGGGGGCAGAACATGGCGAAGATATAGGGTTCAGTCACGGTTGGCGGTTCATGACTACCAAGTATTCGAACTGGGAGTATCTCGGCGGCGTAGAGAATTTCTTCAGGTACGTAGGTGCAGAAGTAGCCTACAATCTTTTTGCCTGTTCTTCCCTTCCAAGCCTTAGCATACTCGTGACGACTGTCTATCCATTCTCTAAATGTTTCAAACACCTTATGGATCATAGGAGTCTCCTCTATTCCCTATATAATTTTTGTCGACAGAATATAAATCATTGCAAATTTATATTTAACTGTAACTCGAGCGCACATAAAAGTCGGTTAGCGGCATATTGCGACTTTATATATCAGGGAAAATAGAGATTGCGGACTCAGAAGTGTATGAACGATGGGAGAATTCAAGAACATCCTGTCGGATAAAAGGATTAACAGGCTTCGCCGCTCATATACTAATACAAAAAAATAGATAAGGAAACAATCAAAGAGAAAAATCCTTCCAAGTTTCTGACTTTAATTTCTAAATAAAAGAAGAATTTTATAAGTTTATAATTTTTAACTTATTTTAGAGATAGAGACATAGAAACTCTTAACTACGTTTGTCTATGCAGAGTTAGAGAAAAATGGGTAGACCAGTTAGAATTGTGGACTATGATTTTCAATGGCCAATATTGTATAAAGAAGAGAAGTGTCGAATTCTTGAGGTAATTGGGCATAAGGTAGTTGCTATTGAACACGTTGGCAGTACTGCAGTGCCTGATTTGGGAGGAAAGCCTATCATTGACATTATGGCAGGTGCAGATCA
>JAOUKN010000043.1 GCA_029882515.1 Candidatus Bathyarchaeota archaeon | reverse complement strand
CCTAAACCACTCCGTGCCGTTACTATAGATCTCCGTGCAGAAGGTTTCAAGAACAACGAGTTGACCACTGCAATCCTTGCATTTTTGGGGCGTTCTTAATCATCTCCTTAAAACCGTTGATGGAGGTAATTCAGTTCCCCTAGCATAATATAAAGAATACGGTGGATAGGGATGAGCAATTGCTCGCTTCAATTGGAGCCTACTCTGTCTCCACTTCCTAAGCTGTCGTTGAGTCGTAGATCCTAAATACCCTTTCAGCCAAGGAACTTAGTCTCCGCGAATAGGTTTCCCCTCAGAAGGCGTTGTTACCCGAGCTTGATGAAAAATGAGTAGCAATACCCCATGAAGAGGGTGATGAAACAACGGCGCATAAAACTGGGTGTGGAATACTGTGAGGTAACTATGATGCTCTCCCCACTCATGCTACATGGTTTCCATCTTGTATGAAACCTTTGAGCCCTTGAGCGTTTCGTGGACAGCGGTCATGATTTGTAGTATGTCCTCTAACTCCACTTCCTTGCGCCAATCATAAACGTAATCAAACTGGCCTTTTATCGCCTTAAAACCCATATTATTCAATTTCTGTGCTACGACCACTGGATTGGCTCCTTCACTATTGTACCACACTTTCAAATAGGTTCTCATGGTTCACGCCTCTATCCCAAATGAGATCTTATTCATTCAACATTTTTGCGTGTGCAACCATGCTAAGGGTAACTACGATGGACCCCTCACTCACCTAAAATCCCTTGAACAGCATACACAAATCAAGAAATAAGGCGAGAGAGGAATGTCAGAAACGGAATCAAACCAGAATCAGTCAAATGTTCCCTTTGTGATTCTGTTTTTGTTAGAGGTGACTTTGATAAACATGTCTGCTTGTACCGTTCTCACGGATAAAGAGGTCTTCCTTATCCAAGTGAAGAACCAGCCTCAGTTCTTCATGGATCTGTACGAAGCTGGTAAACTTTTCGAACCTGTAAGTTGGTGTCTGCGTGACACTTATAGTAATTATAATATTTACCACAATCTATAATATAAGCACTATTTATTTATGGATGCGCGGCTATAAATACTTCGTAGGAGTGGTAAGCGGTGTCCAAGTGGAAAGCTGTCAGACTTAAGCAGGAACTTGTTGAACAAGCCAAGGAAGAGGTGGAGAAGAGCAACTACAGGAGTCTCTCTGAATTTGTCTCAGAGGCGATTCAACTAAGGTTGCAAACATTAACTGAAGAAAGCCCATCAGAACATTTGGAGCGAACACGTATAGTCGGAGTGAGAATGTACACTTGTACCAATGATTTTGTTCATGACGTCAAAGTTGTCACATATGACGACAGTTCAATTTGGGTCATGTGTCCTATGTTCGGTTGGTTTGAAGAGTTCGATTCAGAAGGAACTCCGAAACTTGGATGCAAAGAGAGGAAAAAACACTGTACATGGTTTGTGGGATAGACATTGCAGCGCAGAGCTATCTGCTGAGTACACCTTAGGAGCTGTAGATGTTAATCTTGCCATTAGAAGTACTGGCTTCTATGATTATCTGCATGGGCTTGATTAGTTAGCTTTTCTTGGTACATTCAATTAGTTTAGAGCACACCAAACATTCATCTGGAATAGGTCGTTTTTTCAGGTTTTTGTAGTAAGGGCATTTAAACGCGGATATAGGTGAATTTGATACTGTGGGTGTTACAGTTGTTGGACTTTTAGGAGGGGCACTCTGAATGTTCACTTCAGTAAGACAACGAGGGCAGGCATAGTAGAACTCTCTGGATGCAATTGATAAGTCTCTTGCCTTGACGGCCTCTTGAAAAACCTTTCCACAATTTGAGCAGTGCAAGTTTTCGTGAAACCTTGTTACATCCTCCACCTCGAATTCACGTCTATTTCGTTTGCGAAAGATCAAATATCTTACCCGATACAGAATAAGCTTCTAGATTTCAAATACTTTCGTTCATTGCGGTAATATATCAAAAACAGATATATTCACTTAGCATCAAAGCTTTTGTACACGGTGAAGTCATAATCTATCATCCAGATTTCCTCTAGGAATGAGAATATTTTTCGCGCGTGCATCCAACTTGTTTGGGTTGAAACTCTGATTTAGATGAAGCCCAAGTTTTTCTTGGTCAACTCCAAGTGCAAGTCCAAGAAGCTGTGTGTAATAGAGCACTGAGAGAGAAAGCTTGCCGCCCACTGTGGTCGCTGCCTCCTCCTGCTTAGCATCATACATCATGTGACAATAAGGACAACTATCGACAAACCCATCCACACCATAACTTTGAACAGCTTTCAACTTAGAACCGGCAAGACTCAATGCTGCATCCTTGTGCGAATGTAGCAAAGCAGCCCCACAACAATCCAACTTCTCTGAATAATCCAAAGTTTCAGCTCCAAGCGCTTCAACCAATGCATCCAACTTTATCGGCCTCTCCGCGTGATCCACTCGTCCAATTTCGCTTGGCCTAATTATTTGACACCCAGGATGAACCATGAATTTCAAGCCTTCAAACCGTCTCTTCACCTTGGCCTTAACTGCATCCACCTTAACCAGATCATGGAACAAGTCAATGACATGCCAAATCTTGACCTCAGAGGAATAAGTGAGCCTCTCTTCTGCAAGCAACTTCTCTATTTTCTCACGCATCTTCTCGTCATTATCAATCCTATATTTAGTTTCGCTTAGCATGAAGTGGCACTCATTACAAGGCACCAGCAAATCCTCTATGCCAGTTTGACTCGAGAGGGCTAGGTTTCTTGCAGAAAGATACATAGCTGCAGATGTATTGATGCTTCTCACAGGTCCACCACAGCAAGACGCTCCTTTAAGATCAACAAGTCTGATGTCGAAATGTGGAAAAACTTGTCTAATTGACATTTCATAAGCATATTGTGCTGTTGGAATTTCACATCCCCAATATATTGCAACTTTCAATTATTTATCCTCCAAGGGCTTTCATGAAACTGCTTTTGAACTTATCGTCGGGGCATTGTATCTTTGGCAATCCGAGTTTCTTCCTGTTAAGCGGCTGCATCTCCCTGGAAGTGACCATTTTAACTTGTTGCATTAGACCCGTTTCTAGGATTTGGGCCACCACTTTCATATATACTTCTGGCACCTTTGCTTCCCTTTCTACCGCCAAATTTCTCAGCGCCATAATAGTATTATATGGAGATGCTTTCTGCGGACATCTCTCTCTACATTTCAGACAAGACGCACATGTCCAGATAATGTCCGATGAAACCAGTTCTTCAACGAACCCTGAATTTGTGAGAAGAACAATCTCATGAGGTTTCAACTCTAGTAATTTCAGTGATGTACATCCACTGGTGCAACGCATACATTGGAAACATTCGTCAGGATGAACCTCCCACAACTGGCTTAGAATCTGCCTTTGCAGCATCTTGTTCGACTTTGCCATAGTCATCAAATCAGTCAAACTCATCTTCTTTTCCCTCCTTGAACAGCTGCTTTGATTTGCGCCAAAATCTGCTCTTGCTTGTAATGTTGCATGTCTATGGCACGAGCGGGACAGGCAACAGAACATATGCCACAGCCTTGACAGGCAGCTGCAATAATCTCAGCGACATTTTTCTTCTCCCCTTTTACAGTTTTGGCTTTCATCTCAATAGCTTGGTATGGACAAACAGATTCACAAATCCTACAGCCGCTGCAAAAATCTTCTTCCACCATGGCAATCAGCGGCTCAATCCCAACTTCACCTGTTGCTAACAGTTCAGCTGCTTTCATTGCTGCGCCGCTTGCTTGTGAAATCGTATCTGGAATATCTTTAGGACTTTGACAAGCACCAGCTAGAAATATGCCCCTAGTTGGCGTTTCTAAAGGCTGCAGCTTAGGATGAGTTTCTAAGAAGAATCCGTCGGGGCTTCGTGGAATACGCAAGATCCTCTGCAATTTAGCAAAGTCTGGTGAAGGTACCAAACCCGAAGCAAGTACCACCAAATCAGTTTGGATTTCAAGAAGTTTGTTTGTGTTCGGTTCATAAACGTCAAAGCACAATGAATCGTTTAGGGAAACCTTGACTTCTGAAGGCAATCCATTCACAAATTTGATACCCATTTGACGGGCACGATCATAAAATTCCTCATAAGCCTTGCCAAACGCTCGCATGTCGTTGTAACAGATATAAACGTCAACATCATGAGCCACCTTTTCCTTGACGAGAATGGCCTGTTTTAACGTCACCATACAACCGACGCGGCAGCAATATCTGCAGAATCTTTTGTCTCTACTTCCGACGCACTGAATGAATGCCACGCTCTTCGGCGGCTTTCCTGTTGCAGGGCATAATATTTTTCCTTTGGTCGGTCCTGCAGCATTAGACAGTCTTTCAAACTCTAGGTTCGTAATCACATTTGTGTAATGCCCGTATCCCAACTCAGGGGTCAGAAACGCGTCAAAAACTTCGCATCCCGCTGTGACAATAATACTTCCAACTTTGATAGTGATTTCTTCGACTTTCTGTTCATGATTTATCACTTCGGCTAATTCACATACTTTCTCACATTCCAGACACTCTGAACATCCTCCACAAGCAAGGCATCTATTGGCTTCTTCTCTCGCCATCTCTTCTGTAAATCCAAGTTCCACTTCTTTGTCATTCAGTCTTTGGTCGAGGGGGAGCAAAGGCATCTTCTGTCTAGGTTTTTTCTCTATTCCCACTTTAGGGATTTCTTCGGCTTTCGAAACTTTCTTTTCTCTTCCAGCCCACATGTCTTTGCCTTTCAGATAGCGGTCAATGGAAACAGCTGCTCTTTTGCCGTCGGCTATTGCATCGATTACTGTAGCTTTTCCTTTAACTGCATCTCCACCAGCAAATATACCTGGCAAATTCGTCTGCAAAGTGACTTGGTCAACACCAATTGTCACATATTGTGAAAGCTTCACGTTTTTTGGCAAAAAGGTGGTGTCCAATGACTGCCCAATGGCTGGAATCACAGTGTCAACCTCTATAATGAATTCGGAGCCCTCAATAGGGATGGGACGTCTGCGACCAGTCTCATCAGGTTCCCCTAGTTTCATTTTGACGCATTCTAAAGAAACAACACGTCCGTCTCTACCTATGATCTTCTTGGGTGAAACTAAGAAGTGAAGTCTAACGCCTTCTTTCTCTGCCTCCTCCTTTCCGGAAGCATATGCTGGCATCTCTTCTCTTGATCTTCGATACAGAAGCAGGACTTCTTTTGCATTGTGACGTAGGGCAGTTCTCGCTGCATCGATTGCGGTATCTCCTCCTCCGATAACTGCAACTTTCGGTCCAATTTCGACTTTCTTGCCCATATTCACTTTTCTTAAAAATTCCAGACTAGGTATCACACCTCTTAACTTTTCGCCCTCAATTCCCAGTTTTCGACATTTGTGGACGCCAACGGCAATGAATATAGCTGCATAGCCTTGCTGTAGGAGTTCTTCTAATGTCACATCCTTGCCAACTGTTATGTTGGTTCTGATTTCTACGCCTGAATTCTCAATCATCTGAATTTCTTCGTCAACTGCATTCCTAGGCAGCCGATACTTAGGTATTCCTACGCGAAGCATTCCTCCGGCTTTCGGTAGCGATTCGAAAACTGTTACGGGATATCCCATCTTAGTCAGTTCATAGGCTGCTGTGAGTCCTGCGGGTCCGGAGCCAATTACTGCAATTTTCTCTGCGTTTCTCTTTAGTGGAGGTTTTGGTTTCTCTTTCTCTTGCGTTGATATGTAATCCGCGACAAATCGTTTTATAGCGTTGATCGCCACTGGGTCATCAAATTTTCCACGTTCACATTCGTTTTCGCAAGGATGAAAACAGACTCGTCCACAAATCGATGGAAAAGGAATGAATTTTCTAAGAAGTTCGTAGGCTTCTTTGAACTTTCCCTGACTTACAAGAGAGATATAACCTTGAACGTTTACTCCAGCTGGGCACGTTGCTCTGCAAGGTGGGATTCCTCTTTTGTCGATCGTGAAAACGTTAGGTACAGCTTGTGGAAAAGGTCTATACACCGCTTTTCTCATCTTCAAGCCAAGGTCAAACTCGCTAGGCATCGAAATTGGGCATGCATTCTCACACTCTCCACAGCCAGTACATTTCTCCTCATCGATATACCTAGGCTTTTTTCGAATTGTGACGTCATAATTCCCAACAAACCCGTTTACGTTTTCAACTTCGGCATAAGTCAGCAATTCAATGTTCGGGTGTCGCCCAGCTTCCGCCATTTTCGGTGTTAGGATGCATGCACTGCAGTCAAGTGTCGGGAAAGTCTTGTCTAGCTGAGCCATTCTGCCACCTATGCTCGGAGATTTCTCTATGAGATGCACTTTGAATCCAGCATTAGCTAAGTCTAGTGAAGCTTGAATTCCAGCGATTCCGCCACCTATAACGAGAACACTCTTTGCAGCCTTGATTTTACCCTTCTTAAGGGCGTCTAAGTGAGTTGCTCGAGCGACAGCCATTTCGATGAGTACTTTGGCTTTTTCGGTCGCTTTTTCTGGTTCTTCACTGTGGCACCATGAGTCTTGTTCGCGAATGTTGATCATGTCCAGTAGGTATGGGTTTAATCCAGCCTCGTTTACTGCCTTACGGAAAGTTTCTTCGTGCATTCTGGGAGAACAAGAAGCAACAACTACTCGGTCTAATTTGTGCTTTTTTATGTCTTCTTTGATCATTTTCTGTCCAGAATCTGAACAGAGGTAGGTGCTGTCTCTTGCAACTTTTACATCAGGGAGTTTTGTGGCATACTCTGCAACGTTTTTTACGTCTATTACTCCTGCGATGTTTAGTCCGCAATGGCAGACGTACACTCCTATTCGCGCCACGACTTGACCGCCTTCTTCTGACTATAGAGTAGTTTTAGGAATCTCTTGAACCTTTTATCTATTACTAATTTGGCCAAAAAAGCCAAGTAACCTGTGGATGTAGCACTTCGTTTAGGTTGCGCGGATGTCTCCATTTTTGATTGGACTAGGACCGAGTCTTTTAAGCTTCATTACCATGTCCCTAACTACAGCAGCAAACTTTTCACTCTCCGAGGCTGAAATCCATTCAAGTCTTAAGCGTTCAGGTTCGATGCCAAGCTGAAGGAGTATTTTTTTCAATAAGAGAATCCTTTTTTGAGCCTCTAAGTTTCCGGAAAGATAATGGCAATCGGAGGGAGGATGACACCCCGCAACAAGGACCCCGTCTGCACCGCTTTTGAAGGCTTCCAGAATGAAAATTGGGTCGACTCTGCCGCTACACATGATTCTTATGATTCTTATATTCGGTGGATACTGCAGTCTACTTGTTCCAGCTAAGTCTGCTCCTGCGTAGGCGCACCAGTTGCATAAGAAACTAATTATCGTAGGCTCAAACTGGGGCACTTTGCCGTTCCTCATGCATGCATGTATGAATGCATACATGGTTACTTATAGGGGATAAATTCTTTTCCGAGTAATTCTCTTGCAACGACGATCTTCTGGATGTTCAATCCTCCTTCGGCTCCTACGACATAGGACATTACGCCACGCCATGCAGCTTCCAACAGGTAATCCTTAGTGTACCCGGCTGCTCCAAACCAGAGCATTGCCTTCCTAGCGGCATCCAGAGCAAGAGATGGGCCTTTCCATTTGATCAATGATATCCACTTAGCCACTTCGGTAGGCTTGAAGGTTCTGGCCTCTGACGTTTTTGCTGGCATTCCTTCTTCCTGATATCTTATGTCTTGCATCCACGCGGTCTTTTGAGCCATTAACCTTAATGCCTCCATTTCGAGGTAGATTTCAGCCAGTTCAAACTGAATCGCTTCATACTTAGCAAGAGGGCGTCCAAAGACTTTTCTTTCCTTTATGTACGGCGTCGCCTCATCTATTACACGCTGAATAACCCCGACACAACTAAATGCGATCAACAGTCGAGCATTATCAAACCCTTCCATTGTATAATAGAAGCCTTTGTTTACCTCTCCCAACCTGTACTCTTCGGGAAGCCGCACGTCTTTCATCGTGAACCCGCCAGTTGAAATCGCCATTCTCCCGGCATCTCTGTAGGGTTCTTGCACCTCAACACCATCGGCATCTATAGGCAGGAAGAACGAAGTCATATTCCTGTGAGGAGCTTCTGGCAGAGTTGGCCCGGTTCTCACGTTAATCCAGTAACCACCTCCCCATTTCTGGCATTCTTCTGTGCCGCTAATGAACGTTTTCTCCCCGTTGATCACCCATTCGTCTCCCTCTTTTTTGGCTGTTGACTTGAACCCTGCAACGTCCGATCCTCCTCCAGGTTCCGTAGTTGCGATGCCCACGAATTTCTCCCCGTTGATCGCTGGTTTTATGTATTTCTCCCTCACCGTTTTGCTGCAGTATCTATCGATTGTAAATCCCCAACCAGTTTCTACAGCCATAAAACCTGCAGCAGTGGCGATAGTTGGGTCATAATATCCTATTACCTCAGCGATCATGCCTTGAGTCATCCAATCGATACCCGAACCACCATGTTCCATTGGAACAGTTCCCATGACAATGCCCAAACTGCATAGCCCCTCGGCAATATCTCGAGGGTAGGGATGTCCTTTGTCATCCATTTCTCTGATTTTTTCAGATGTCAAGTATCTATCGCAAAATTCCTTGACACTTTTTATCATAAGTTTCTGGTTCTCGGTTTCTGTGAAATCAAACACTATTTTTCTCCTCCGTTTGTATTGCATCCACTTATTCCATTTATAAGCCTTCTGTTCTCTATACTATCAAGGTAGTATTCACCTGATCATCTTGGCAACTCTTGAGGATTAGTTCCTTCTACTAGATGGATGTAGGTGATGTTGCTAAACTTCAATGCGGAGTTGCTTGTGAAACGCCGAAGCCTATGAAAGCTGCTTCCTTAAGGCCTCTGTCAATGCTGGCAATATATCGTATAAGTCACCCACCACTCCGTAGTCTGCAACTTCAAATATCGGTGCCTCGGGGTCCGAGTTAATTGCTACTATTATTTTCGAGTCGCGGATTCCAGCTACATGCTGGATTATACCTGAAAGCCCGCATGCGATGTAAAGTTTTGGCTTCACCTTGTGTCCTGAAAGCCCAACCCATTCTGTGAACCATTTCCTATCTTCAGCCAGAGGTCTGGTGTTTCCAACTTGTGCATTTAAGATCTCTGCTAGTCTCTCCAGCAAAATCTTGTCGTCCTTTTTTTCCAAGCCTCTTCCGCAGCTAACTACAATCTCAGCTTCCTCGATGTTTCTGCTTGAAGTTTCAAGCGGCTTTGTTTCAACGATTTCCGTTTGCGGGTCTTCGATTTTCACATCTAGTTTCGTTATCTCTCCGTTGCGGTCTCGCGGCTCAAGCTTTTCAAATACTTTTGCAGGTATAGTTACTATTTGTGGTCTGGATCTAAAAGTGACTCTTGCAATGGCGTTTCCGCCATACGTTATTCTTTCCCCTATCAGTCTCCCTTTTTTGTCGACGCTCAATCTGGTGCAGTCAGGTATACATCCTGTTTCAAGACGTGTTGCAAGTCTAGCTGCAAGGGCTTTCCCGTTTTTTGTTGACCCGATTAGTAAGATGTCTGGTTTATAGTCTACCGCTAAGTTGTGTAGCACACTTAGGTATCTCTCAGCCTGAAAACGTTCTAATGCTGGATTATCAACTAGGAAGACTTTGTCCGCTCCGTATTTTATCAACTCACTTGCTTTTTTTTGTACGTTACTTCCAACCAAAGCGACTGCAAGTTCTGTTTGGAGTTCCTTCGCTATTTCTCGTCCTTTTCCAATCATTTCCAACATTAAATCATACTCTTCCGAGAAAACCAAGACCCCTCTATTTTCACTCATGCTTTTTCACCTTCTAATAATACCTTCCTGAATTAACGCTTTAGCGAGTTTCCCAGCGATTTCCTCTGTGTTTTCTCCTGTTATCATGATCTTTTTCCGTTTGGTTTTGGGTGCCAAAACTTCGGTTACTTCGACTTTTTCATCGATTTTTTCCTTTTGAATGTTCAGGTCTGTGGTTGTCCATGTGACTATTTCCTTTCTCGAAGCCTTCATTATCATCATAAGAGATGGGATTCTCGGCTGGTTTATCTCTCTTGTAACTGTTATCAAAGCTGGCATTTTTGATTTCAGGGTTTCATATGCAGATTCAAGTGTTCTTTCTGCAGTGACATTGCCGTTTTCTATGGAAATTTTTCTAGCAGAATTTATCTGTGGCAGATTCAGTAGTTCTGCTAACCTTGACCCAACAAGTCCAGAGAAACTGTCTAAAGATGTTTCACCGCAAAGGATTAAGTCAAACTTACCAATCTTTTTTATGGTTTCAGCTAGAACGTAGGCTGTGGCCCAAGTGTCAACATTCTGCAAGCTTTGGTCATTTACTAGATAGGCTTTATCGGCGCCAATTGCGAGAGCTTCTCTCAGAACAGGCTTAGCATCTTCAGAACTTACTGTCACTGTGTAAATTTCTGCTGCACCGATTCTCTCCTTAATTCTTATAGCTTCTTCCAAAGCGTTTTTGTCGAAATCACTGATTTTCTTAGGCGCGCTGGCGGTCAACAATTGTCCTGTCGTGGGGTCGATTTTCAACTGTGAAACATCAACTGCTTGTTTGAGGCACACTATTATTGTTTTCAGATCAGCGACCTCCTTTTGGTTTTGAGCCAAAGGGGACGGAAAAGCAAAATTGTAATTGTTACCTATAAAGATTTTATCTTGATGTACAATAATTACGAAGGGCCTCTTGGAAATGAAGTACCTACATATCTTTAGGCAATTCAAACGTAAATGGCCACAGAGGGTCCTTCTATCTTTCTTTGCATTTTCCAATAATCTTTCCCATTGCGCGCTCCTAGTTCTTCAAATAAGCTATAATCAACTTCAGGAAGCGTTCGACAGAGGTAAACTTTATATTTGGATGGTGTTCCTACTGTTCCGCAATAAATAGGAGGAGTGATTGAGATTGTCTTCTGAACTAGCTGGGACCCCAGTTCTTATATTACGTGAAGGCTCAACTCGGTCTCGTGGGAAAGATGCCCTACACGCCAACATCATGGCAGCTCGCATTGTGGCTGAGACTGTAAAAAGTGCCCTTGGACCAAAGGGTATGGATAAGATGCTTGTAGACAGTTTCGGCGACGTAACCATAACAAGCGATGGGCGCACGGTCTTAGACGAAATGGACATTCAACATCCAGCTGCCAAGATGATGGTTGAAGTTGCCAAAACTCAGGATTCTGAGGTGGGTGATGGAACTACTACGGTCGTCATTGTTGCTGGTGAACTACTCAGCAAAGCTGAAGAACTCATTAGAAAAGGTGTCCATCCAACTGTCATTATCGACGGATACCGGAAAGCAGCAGAGAGAGCGCTTGAAACTCTGGAAAAACTTGCCATTCCTGTGAAGCCAAACGAAAAAGAGTCTCTTAAAAAGGTCGCAATAACCTCTATGGCCAGTAAACTGGTAGCTGAGAACAAGGAGTACTTAGCAGACATAGCGTCTTCTGCAATTCTTCATGTTGCGCAAAAAATTGGCGAAGGATACAAAGCTGACGTTGATGACATAATGGTGGAGAAAAAGCCTGGTGAATCCTTGAGAGACACGAAACTCATTAATGGCATTGTAGTCGACAAAGAAGTGGTTCACCCTGGCATGCCGAAGCGCATAGAAAAAGCCAAAATTGCTTTGCTGGATGTTCCCCTTGAAATTGAGAAAACCGAGTTTGACGCAAAAATAAATATTGAAAGTCCAGAACAAATGGACGCTTTCCTCAAACAGGAAGAAGATATGATTAAAGTTATGGTTGAAAAACTTGCCAAAAGTGGCGCCAATGTTGTTCTTTGCCAAAAAGGCATTGACGACTTAGCTCAACACTATCTTGCAAGAAAGAATATGCTTGCAGTGCGCAGAATCAAAAAATCAGACATGGAAAAGCTTTCTAAAGCAACCGGGGGAAAAGTCGCTACAAATCTAGATGGATTGAGCAAGAATGACTTAGGCTATGCCAATTTGGTCGAACAAAGAAAAATCGGTGATGACAAAATGACATTCATTGAGGGCTGCAAAAACCCACGTTCAGTTGCTATCCTTATACGTGGTGGAACCGAAAGAATCGTTGACGAAGCGGAACGATCCATCCATGACGCTCTTTGTGTAGCAAGAGATGTAGTGGAAGAGCCAAAAATCATGGCAGGCGGTGGAGCACCTGAACTTGAGGTTGCTAGACAGCTCAGAGAATATGCAGAAACGCTTCCTGGTAGGGAACAACTCGCAGTCATGGGCTTCGCAGAAGCACTAGAAGCGGTACCAATTACTTTGGCTGAAAATGCGGGTCTCGACCCAATCGACATCATATCGGAACTTCGGGTTCATCATGAAAAAGGTGAAAAATGGTCAGGAGTCGACGTTCACGGAGGTAAAGTCACAGACATGAAAAAACTTGGCGTCTTCGAACCACTCGCAGTCAAGAAACAGATCATAAAATCCGCTTCAGAGGCTGCCTGCATGATTCTAAAAATCGATGACGTAATCGCCGCTGGCAAAATGAAAGCTCCGCCAACACCACCAATGGGTCCCGGAGGCCCTGGAATGGGGCCTTATGGTGCAGGACCATATTAGGATAACGCAGGGGAAGAAGGCGAAAGTTCTAATTGGCCCTCCAAAACTTACACGTTTTGAAAGGGCCAGAATAGTAGGGGCAAGAGCTCTTCAAATCGCCATGGGCGCTCCCATACTCATTGCCCCTTCCAAAACTCTTTCAAATCCTATTGACATTGGCCTCCAAGAACTTGAAATAGGAATACTCCCCATCACAATTCGCAGAACATTGCCTGACGGCGCCTATCAGGATATCCCATTGAAGTGGCTTCTCCAAAAATAGGATTTTCCTCTATAACTGTTTTAATGAAAATATGTACTTCGACAACAGGTAGTCTAAATCATGCCAAGGGCTGTCAATGAACTTAAAGCTTGGCGTGTAGCCATACTGATTTTAGCAACACTCGCTATCACTGTCTTCTGCGTTCAACGCTTCGTAATCCAAATATTCGATATACCCTTTGAAGTCTGCATTTTCTATGTTCCTACTGCAATGGTTATTCTTTTTGTTTTTCTACTATCTATGAAGAATGGACGATTGTTATAGTTAGTTGAGCCCATGATGAGCAGTTAATTGTAAAACTGTGACTTGACAAAGTCTTCATGAAGGGAGAGGAGACCCTTCTATTTCTATTAACCATAGCCAAATCAAGGAAAGCTTATATATCGCATTTGATATTATAAGCGATATCGCTGGTGATAAAGCATGTTCCGACGGTGGATAAGAAATTTACCAAGTGTTCCGAAAGGCATTCTTAGACACTACGTACTTAAACTCCTGAAAGAGAAGCCAATGTCTGGATCAGAAATAATGGAGGGAATTGAAAAGGAAACGGGTGGACGATGGAAACCAAGTCCAGGCTCAGTCTACCCCCTTTTAGCATGGCTTCAAGATAACGGCTACACTGAAGAGGTACCAACTGAAGAAACCGGAATAAAACGTTATATACTTACAGAACAGGGAGAAAAATTCTTTCAAGAACAAACAAAATTCAAAGAAAGACTGCTGAAAAAATTGGAGTTTTTAGCACCTCCGTTCTTGAGTGGCTTCTTGTTTAGTTCTCATACCCAGAAGTTGCGTGTAATTCGAGAACCTGAAAGACGATTTATTAGAGCCCTTTTCAATTTTAGAAGAACTTTGGAAGAAAATTTGACAGATCAAGCCATAGAAGAGGCCGGAGATTTCTTGAACACCACCGCTGAAAAAATTGAAGAATTGTGCAAGAGACTTAAAGAAGGAAACTAAATGCCTGCTAATAAAACAAGAGGTGAGGGCGCGCACGGTGCACAAAACTATACAGATCACAGTTGGGAAAAGAATTGAGTCTAATTCTGAAAAACTCTTTAATACGTAAAGGTGATGCGAGATGTTTGAACGGGTTGAAAGAAATGGCTCGAAAAGCGAATGTTCGGAAACGGAACGTGGGGTTTGGACAATGACTAGGTGGTCACATTGAGTGCAGTGATTGAGACTCAAAACTTGAAGAAAAGGTATCGGATGGGGAAGCTTGATGTTTCTGCCCTTAACGGAGTGAATCTCCGAGTCGAAGCTGGCGAGTTCATGAGCATCATGGGGGCATCAGGCAGTGGAAAGACAACCTTGCTCAACCTAATAGGTGCTTTGGATAGACCGACTGAAGGAAAAGTGTTCATAAAGGAAAACGACATTGCAGGACTTGACGATAATGAGCTAGCTGAGCTGAGAAATCGGGAGATAGGCTTTGTTTTCCAGTTTTTCAACCTTATGGCTCGAATGTCAGCTTTGAAGAATGTTGAGATGCCGATGGCCTTTGCTGGTGTCCCACAGGAGAAGCGAAAGGGCCGGGCGACGGAGCTTCTAGAAGAAGTTGGGTTGTCGGAGAGACTTGATCATCGACCCACGGAGCTGAGTGGAGGAGAACAGCAGAGAGTCGCTATTGCTCGAGCGTTAGTTAATGATCCTTCGGTAGTGCTCTGCGATGAGCCTACTGGAAATGTAGACACCGAGACAGGTAAAGAGATTATAGAGATTCTTAGGAAAATGAACCGGGAACAACGGCAGACATTTGTGATTGTCACGCATGATCCTT
>JAOUKN010000042.1 GCA_029882515.1 Candidatus Bathyarchaeota archaeon | reverse complement strand
CAATGAGAGGTATGACAGTTTTCTCTCTATCAGTTGGCTGAGTACCACAAACAACTATTTCTGCACTGTAACCTCTTGTTGCAGCCACCTTCACCGAAGGAGCGTTTTCAGGCATACAAATTACCGCTTTAATTCCAAGAAGTTTAGCAGCCAAGGCAAGTGCTTGCGCATGGTTTCCAGAGGAATGTGTTATTACCCCTTTCCTCTTCTGTTCCAAAGATAATTGTGACAAGGCGTTAAAGGCCCCTCTAAATTTGAAGGATCCAGTTTTCTGAAAATTCTCGCACTTTAAGAAACATTCACTATCAGTTATCTCATTGAGCGTTGAAGAGGTCATTACAGGAGTGGAATTAACGATTTCTTTTATTCGTTCATAAGCTGCTTCTACCTCTTTGAACATTTGAATCAAGAAAGAACCATCACAGTTACTAAATAAATTAACCTGTATGCATGCAAATGTCAACTCAGACCATGACTTGCCAATTCTTGAAGCTTTTCCATGTGTTTTCTGTGGTCGTAGATCCACGATTTATCTTTGAAGAATTCGTATGGAATAGTTTGTGCTTTCTTTCTTGAAGGGTCCTCGATTGAGTAATCATAACTTTTCAATTGGCCATTTCTAATTAGTTTTGGTAGACTATCTGTTAAACCTCTAAATTCTTCTCTGGGGAGGTATATATGGACAAATAAAGCGTTTTTTCCGAAGATTTTACCTATGCTACGCACAAAAGGTTTGTCTTTAAGCGAAAGGGCAAATCTAGCCATGAATTCCTTATCATGGAAGTCGAATCTAAAGCAGTAACTATCAGATAGAGCTTCAAAGTGTGGCAGGAAAACCACATAGCCTTCGATAAGGCCTTTCGCAATCACGTGGTTTTTGAAGTGATATTGCACTGTTTGTGGGGATACAGCTAACAGTTTCGCTATATCGCATAGTTCACATTCTGCGTTCTTCTGTAACTCTTTCAAAACAATAACATCAATTCTATCCGCTTTTTGTGGATAGCTCTCTGACTCCACAAGTGTATTAGGAAGCGAGGTTCCTTGGCTTGGGATGTCCTTAATCCATTTGTCCCATTTGAAAGCCCACCGTCCTGATTCATGGTCATACCAATTGTCGGTTAGGTTTAACGTTTGTATGCAGGTGGACCAGTACAGATTGATGCTCTGCGCTATACCGAGTTTCTCTATTCGCTCAACAAACTGCTTGAACTGCTCCGTGTGATCTTTTGGAATACCATATATTCCATAGAAACTTTCAGGTGCGTCGTAGCGTGCAGTTAAGTATAGCCAATATCCGTTCGCTTTCATGGATTCCCAAAGTAGTTGTTCACGCCCAGGGGCCGCTTTAGCGAAAACGAAGGCTTTCTTAAGGCCGATAGAAGTGTGGTAAACGCTCACTTGTAGAAGTAAAGAAAAATGGGATTTTAGAGCTTTTATTCTGTCCCGTACCGTTGGTGTTGGCACTTTTATTCTCTCGGCGAGCTTAGATATATTTCTTGGGCCGTAAACTCCCAGTGCTTCTAAGATTTTTATGTCGAGAGAGTCGAGTTGTTTCCGCATTTCAAAGTCTCTCGCTTCACAGATATCCAACAATTCATCAACGTTGTCGGGTGTTGTTATTAAAGTTGTGCTTAGGGTCTGGGCCAACCGCCACCTATTTCATCGCCTCCCTCCGGTTGCGTTCCGATGTTTGCAATGTAACCATCATGTACTATATGCGTAGACGCTGTGCAACCATTTCCTTCAGCTGCATTCAGTGTCACCATTACCACATTGCAGACTATCGCCGTACCCAAAAGGCACAAAACAAATAAAACCTTTAGATTCATGATTATGTCACCTCCTCTTTTGTTTTTTGACGCAGAGGTTTGGAATGTTACATAGTAAAACTTAAAAGCTATGAAGTTGCACTACTGATAATCCATGCTGATTGGAGCTATCTCTCTTACTGCAGGGTGAGTGGGCTGTTTAGAGGCATGCATAAACATAGAACCTTACAGTTGTCACGTTCCATGCTCATGCATACAGCCATGAAGGAAGTTGTGTCAGATGGCTAAACCTTCAGTTAAGTCATCATCCAAAGCTGTTGTAGACTTGACCGAGAAAACGTCGATACGAGTTTTGCACGTAGACGACGAAGCAGGGTTCCTGAAAGTTTCGAAACAGTGTTTAGAGATGCAGGGAGCATTCCAAGTGGACACTGCATCTTCTGTTGAAGAAGCCATGAAAAAATTGAGGAAGAAAACGTACGATGCAGTTCTTTGCGATTATGTGATGCCTGAAAAGAGTGGGCTAGAATTTTTGAAAGAACTGAGAGAGAACGGTAACTCGATTCCATTTGTTATGTTCACTGGAAAGGGCGGAGTAGCCATCAAAGCGTTGAACCTTGGTGCTGATCACTACGTCAATAAGATCGGCAACCCAGAAACACTGTACAGTCAGCTGGCACATAGCATACTTGACGCTGTGGAAAGAAAGAGAGAGTCGCTGAAGAAGTAGTTAACAAACCAGTACGAGACATCATGCATTTGTGCAGATACGAATAACGCGTAGGAATGCATGCAACTTTCTGAGTTTCTAAGCAAGAGAAGATTCTAGAAGTTTCAACATATTTGTGGATTTGAAATTTGAAAGACGAAGGCCAATAGACAACACGCTGAAGACTAAACATCGCAGTGTTCCAAGTGATTCCTCGAGGGAGAGACTGGAGAGGACTAAGAGAAGAGAGAGGTTGACTAGCACAAAGTGGCGCGCAATTCTTAATACTTGCATTTTACATTAGAGGGCATCTAACGTAGTCGAAAGGAGAATAGAAATATGCCAACATGGGTATGTACGGAATGCAAAACCGAATACACTAGTAGATGTCGCCAAGCAACGTGCTCGAAATGCGGAGCACCAAAAGATAAACACGTAAAGAAGGCATAGACATGGCCACAGCAAACCCGGCAGAGCTCGTTGGTTATTGCGGTCTCTACTGTGGCGCTTGCGGAATTCGTCAACAAAAGATAAAGATCGCTGTCAACAATCTACGTGACATTATTGCTCATTATGGCTTTGACAAAATAATGCCAGAACTTGCGAAGTGGGAACCAAACCTCAAACACTATAACGAATTCAGTGAAGTCATGGAAGGTTTGGTGAAAATGTTTGGTGAATGCTCAGGATGCCTACAAGGCGGTGGCGACCCAGGATGCAAAGTGCGATCGTGTGCAAAACAGAAGGGTTATCACACTTGTGCTGAATGCAGTGAAGCTGGGACTTGTGAACCCCTCGCTCCTTATCGTAAGGGCTACAAAAGGCTCACTCGAGCGCTTCAAGCTATAAGGCAAAACAGCGTTGGAAGATACGCTGAAGAAATGCAGAAAAAAGTTGACGATGGATACAGCTACTTGGAAGAACGCAAATAACTTCTCACCGTTTCACTCCCTTTTTTCTTTGCAAGCACCAATATAGCATTTGGATTGATTTTTCTAATGGAAGCCTGAAGGGAGGCAGACTTGGTTCGGCGAGCTCACTGTTCATGTTATCGATTTCTTCGAGAAAACTGTTTTATGCTACATGAACAATGGACTTTGAGGATTAAAAATGCATGTTAAGGCAGTGCTTTTCGATCTTGGACGGACGCTTGTAAAAACAGCATATTTTCCTAAAATCTACAAGCGCATTCTTCAGATTTACGGAGTTAAAGTTTCTTCTGAAGAAGTTCTTAAGGCTCACAGAGATAACGAGAAAGAGTTTGACGTGGTGAAAGGCCAACTTCAATTGGGGAAAGATTTCTGGATCAAGTGGAACCTCAGAGTTTTGGAAAGCGTTAGTATACAGCAAAATAGAAGGCTTCTTGCCAAGAAAATTGACGAGTTGTGGTGGGAATATGCTGACGCAGAGGTTTATCCAGATGTGATGGAAACACTGGCGCAATTGAAAGCTAAAGGAGTAAAAGTGGGAATGGTAACTAATGGGTTAAAGAAAGATTTTGAACAAATCTTAGCAAGGCTTAAGCTAACGAATTATTTTGATGTTGTTGTAGGCATAGATACGTGTAATAAAGGAAAGCCAGATAAGGAAATATTTCTGTATGCCCTCGATAAGCTCCGTGTGCGTCCCGAAGAAGCGGTATTCGTGGGAGATTCATTAAAGTATGATTACGAGGGCGCCAAAAAAGCTGGACTGAAACCCTTACTCATTGACAGAGAAGGAAAGTCTTCAGAAAATGTTGAAACAATAAGAAATCTAACTGAAGTCCTACAACTCGTTTAAAGTAGGGTGTGAAACATGGATGAAGAAGGATTTAGAGAATTCTTGAAAAGAGGCGGACGATCGCAAAGCGCAATAAAACGTTGTATAGTTTATGTAAGGGAATTCGAGACGTATGTTAGGAATTGCAAAGGTAGCAAAAAGCTTGGCGAGGCAAGTCCGGAAAATCTGGAAGACTTTGTGGAGTGGATAGAAAGAGACCCCAAAACCTCGGCAAAGACACACCTATGGGCTTTAGGCTACTATTATGAGTACACCTCAGATGAAGCGATGCGTAAGCTAGCCAATGAACTGCGTAGGCAGAGGATTAAGAGAAAACCTTTTGACTTGAAGAAATTCAGAGGAGTAAACCCCGAACATGTGAATAAACTGGGTTCCTTAGGCATAAGAAATGTTAAACAGATGCTAGAGGCTGGAAAAACTCGGGTTAGTAGGCAGAATTTATCAGAGAAAACAGGAATACCGCTTGAAGCTATTCTTGAATTCGTGAAGCTCTCAGACTTGGCAAGAATCCTTGGCATCAAAGGTATTCGTGCACGGTTGTATTTTGATGCTGGTGTTGATACTGTAGAGAAAATGGCAGAGTGGAATCCAAAAGAGCTAAGAGAGATGTTGATCGAGTTCGTTGAAAGGACTGGATTTGACGGAATAGCTACGTTGCCAAAAGAAGCAGAGTTCTCAGTCAAAAAGGCCAAAAGGTTGCCGAGAATAGTAGAATACTGATATTACTAGCAACAGTAGTTGCATGCGTGCATCTATAAAATTGTAGGACTCGTACATGTAAATGTTGAGATCCAAGATAGATATGAAGTGGTTATTCTCGTTTTAAGAATCTGAATAAAAGAAAGCCCATGAAGGCTAGTACCGAAGCAAGATACATTGTTGTGGTGTAACCCCCGAATGATATTACAAAAGCTCCGATGAGAGGCCCTATTATAGATGACAGGCTTAAAGCAGAATCGAACAAACCGCTGACTGTTGCTTTTTCCACATTTCGGTCCATTAGATACCTTAATCCACCTACATACAAGAGTGACCAGGAAACACCCAGAAGAACCTGTGCCGGCAATATTTGCCAGAAATTTGCCGCTAGGGTAAAAGAGAAGAAAGTGACACCTGCCATTATCAAGCCTCCAGCAACCGAAGAGGCGTATCCGATTCTTGGGCTTAGCGTATACATAAAGACAAACTGCGTTGCACCGTTAATAGCTTGAATGACAGCAACCCAGAACAGGTCAGCACCGAGTGTTTGCAGAAAAAGGGGCCAGAAAGTCCATATCATATTCGCCCCACTGTGACGAACAAGAACGGACAAATAGAGGGGAAGATTCTTCTTTATAATTTTGACAGGCAAGACAGGTACATTTACGGAATGATGCTCACCAACCCTCATTTTCGAAGCTACAAGAAATGCAGGGATGAATAGCAGGGAACTGAAGGCGAAAACGCTTTCAATGGACAAATAGAAAGCTATCAAACCTGCCATCAACAATCCTAAAGTCCAACCCATCGACCCGAAAGATGAAAACTTAGATAGATCCTTTTTGTTCTCATGAACGTGTGCAATCAACGAAGCGGGGAATATGCCTACACAAAAACCGGCTAAAACGCGAGTCAGCAATAGACCCAAAAAATTGCGAGCGAATATCTGCAAGAAGAATGCGAAACTGGATAACACTAAGCCAACTACCAAAAAGAGTTTCCTACCATACCTGTCTGACGCGCGACCAAAAATTAAAGAAGACAAGAATAAAGCCAAGGAATAAGCAGCTACAATGAAACCGATTTCCGGATCTGATATTCCCAAGCCCCTGGCAAAAATAGACATGTATGTCCACGAAGACATGATCGCGGCAAAGGTGAGAAATCTAATTAAATTCGATTTCATTGTGTAACAGCATGCATGCATGCCAGTCAAATAAACTCTTCGTTTTCACTTTCTTATCAACGCTCAATGCCTCCGCATCAACTAAGCGTGCGCTTCCATTCTGTCTGCCTCTAATAACGAGTCAACATTTGCGGCCTGTGGGTCCTCTTTATCTTTCCTCTTCCAATTGTGGAAGACGTTTCATTATGCCTTCTCAGTTTGCTTTACTCAATATGTAGTGCAAGTATTCATCTGAGTAGTCGATCTTTAGTTCCACCCACATTGGCAAATGTCAATTATGTGGGCAAGATGCTCCTTTTTGTGATAAAAGCGGACAGCCCTACTTGGAGGTTCATCATATTCAATGGCTTTCAAAAGGAGGAGAAGACAAAATAAACAACAATGTTGCCCTATGTCCAAATTGTCATGGGAAGATGCATGTACTAGATTTGCAGGACGACAAAAAGTACTTGTTTTCTCAAGCAAACAAGAGCGCTATTGCATAGACTTGAGAGAAAATCATCTCCCTAATGGAGAGGCTGGAGAGAACTAAGAGATTGGGCAGAGGTCGGCTAGAGCACGCAGTGTGCACCTTTCAAAACATAAAAAAGCGTCTTACAAAAGACTGTTGAATAAGTGAAGATGTAGATGAAAAAACAGCTTGCTACAATTCGTATGGCACAAACGAGCGACTATTCCAACTGTTTACCTCTATTTAGGACATTATATCATGGAGATATTGGGCCAGACTTCAAGCAAACCTTTGAAAACTTCGTGAATAGTGAAGACGGCGTAATTATGCTGGCTGAACGCTCTAGCAAGGTGATAGGGGTCTTAGTGGGAAGTTATCATTTAGACATTGATTGGGAAGGAAGGATTGCAAAAATCGATGCTTTGATAGTTGAAGAAGCATATAGAAAGGAGGGAATCGGCAAGAAATTGGTGCAGCGTTTTATTACTATGGCCAGAAGAAAACAGTGTAAGGCAATCAAATCTCGAATTAACAGAAAAAATGTAGTTGCTCAGAAATTCCATAAGAGCCTGGGGTTTACAGAAGCTGACACTTACGAATACTTCCTAGACTTTGAATAGAATGTTGAAGAGAACTAAGAGGTTGGAAAGAGGTTGACTGGCGCACGAAGTGTGCGCGTGCCTTTTATAAGTAGAAACTCAGAAACTTTACTGAATGGCAAACATGTGAATAAAGGTGTTTTTATCTTGAGAGAAGAGGATTTGAAAAAACTAGCTAGAGAAGGCAAGCTACAGGAGACCTTGAAGGAACTAAAGCGGTTGTCAGAGACTTGGAACAAGATGGCAAGCAAACACAAGAGCATTTTAGCCAGCTATGCAAGTATCAGACCAGCATCAACAGATTCAATGGAAGCTGTCATGGAGAAAGAGAAGGAACTGACGAATACCTTTGAGAGAGATATTGAGCAGATAGAAGAGTATCTCGCAAGAAAAGATAGTTTGGAATAGAACCATAGAACAAATGATCGCGCACGCATGTGCAAGACAAATGTTGGGTTAACAGTATGAAAGATGAGGAAATAAGTCGCATGGTTAAGGAATGGTTCACCCAAACCGCAAGATATGAGTGGCGACGCTTGAAACAGGACGCATACCATCAAATCGAGTTCGCCGTAACTATGCATTTCCTTCATAGATACTTGCCAGAAAAGGGTTTAATACTAGATGCTGGCGGTGGACCTGGAAGATACACTATAGAACTTGCTAAGCAAGGCTACGAAGCGATATTGTTAGACATGGTTCCTGAGATGCTGAAATTAGCGGAGCGGAAGATTAAGCGAGCTGGTGTGAAAAGAAGGGTGAAGCAAATCGTTGAAGGCTCTATTGAAGACTTGTCTATGTTTGGTGATGAAACCTTTGATGCTGTGCTTTGTTTGGGAGCACCACTAGGACACATACTGAATGAGCAAAGAAGAGAAAAAGCGGTTGGAGAACTTGTTCGAGTAGCAAGAAAGAAAGCGCCAATATTCGCTTCTGTGATTAGCCGTTTGGGAGTGTTAAAGACGCTTCTTATTAGAGCTCAAACTGAGATGCCTTACGCGAAGCATCATCTGGAAGTGGGTAACTATGTTCCAGGTATTCATGGAGAAGGCTTTACTGCAGCACATTGGTTTCTGCCAGAGGAGCTTCGTGACCTTTTTGAAGCTCAAGGCGTTGAGGTGCTAGAGATGGCTGGTTTAGAAGGATTATCTTCGCACCATCCGAAAGAAACGAATAGATTGTTCAAGGATGATGAAAAGTGGAAAATGTGGGTGGAAATCATACTCAAGACTTGCACGCATCCAGCCGTTGTAGGGAGTTCAGAGCACTTCCTATTCGTGTGTAAGAAAACGCATTGAATCTGAATGACTATTCGAGAAACCTAATTGTATGCATGCCGCATGTCCCATTCGAGCACCAAACTTATAACATCGAACCTGCCCTCCCTTCGCCCGCAAGGGGTTGCGAATGCAAAATGAGTAAGAAAAGAAATGTCGTGTTATATCTGGATCGAGAAATTCTCGAAAAATCGAGAGAACTAGGTCTCAACCTCTCTCGAACATTTGAAAACCATCTAAGGCAGCTAGTCAACCATGTTGACAGTGTACATGGACAGTACAAAAGTCTTAGGTGGTGGGCCGGGCCGGATTTGAACCGGCGACCTTCTGCACGTCAAGCAGATGTCCTAACCGAGCTAGACTACCGGCCCTCAATGTTTGTTGGTTATTTTCAGTATATAGCCTTGAATTAAGGTTTTCTGAACTGTGTTGTTTTGCGTATTAGCTTCCTCAATTTAATTTCGCAGGCATGCATGCAACTCAAATAGAACTTTCTTTCTTAGGTCTTTAATACAAGTTGAAATGGTGTATTATGTGATAATATCATTAGAATGAGACAAGTAACCTAGAAACAATCTAAGTTTCTTCCACAAATCATAAAAACTGAAGTAGAAGACATTGTAAATCTCTAGTGGAAGTTGAACATAAATGGAGAAGCTGATATGTGCTTTGGTTTTTGGAGAGGCAAAGACAAGAAAGAAAGCTGAACATATAGCCAAATCATACTACAGAAACTGTCCATATACAAAATTCGTTGCAACTAAAGGGAACCAACTTTTTGCCACTCTCTTTCTTCCGGAAGAACATAGTTGGTGGATTGAATACGTAGAGGAAAATCCAAAAAACACAATTGGACTGGAAAAGGCAAGAGTCACAATAGTAGATAACATTTACTATCCTGAAAAGCTGAAGATGAGGCTTCCAAAGAAACCACAAGACATATCCCCATGTGGATCAAACTGCAAGAACTGTCCCCTTTATGGAAAATGCTCTGGTTGCCCAGCTACAATATTCTACAAACATTCTAGCTAGAGCACAGCAAAGGTAACTGTAACAATCTCTCAATTATCCTTCTCTGCTTCCTCTTTGCCCCATTTCCTCTACATATCTGATATCAGTCAAGAACCATGCTACTGTTGATATCAATATCCCTAATCCAGCACATCCCAAAAAGAGATGGGCAGTCTTTGTGAACTCTACTATTGTTCCTGAAAGAATCATGCCGAATGGAGTTGCAGCACCAGCCAGTGCCCCAACAACTGAAGTTACTCTACCCTGCATTTCCATGGGAACAACAGTCTGTCTAATCGTCTGAATTGACACGTTGGCTATTGGAAGACAGAAAGCCATGATTATTCCACCTATCGCCATGAACCAGAATAGCCCTGCAGGAGTAAGAGCTACAAGAGCATACCCTATGCAGATGAGATTTATAGAAAACATAATTGCCACCATTTTCTTTTTGAACCCCTTGATAACTGACATCAACAACCCTCCACCAAGAATCCCTCCTTGGAAAGCCGCCATAACAAATGCCAAATCTGGGGCTTCTCCCAAATGATCGAACTTCACATAATAAGGAAGCAGAGTAGACAAGGGCGTGAGCAAGAAATTCAAAACCGTTGCCAACATGATAAAGGTTAGAAACCCTCTTGCATTTCTAATAAAGACCAAGCCTTCTTTAAACTCCTCTTTAAAAGACGGTTTATCCTGATTTTTATCTTGCTTCTGTCTTACAGAGGGTATTTTGACTATCAAGAGAGGTATCACTGCTATTATGAAAGTGCCTGCATCAATCCAAAGAATTTGATGGATTTCCCAGATTTCTAATAAGATAGCTGCAAGAACTGGTCCAACCAAAGTGAATGCGCCAGAAAGAAGGTAATTCAAACCGTTCATACGACTGAGCTTATCACGAGGAATCATTAATGGAATAATAGCTGATACTGCAGGGGCATGAAAGGCTTGAAATACACCTCTCAGACCAAGTAGTGCTAAAACTTGCCAAATCGAAACGATGTCTAACCAAAAGAAAAAGATGAGTACTACAGTAACTAAAGCTTGCAGGAAGTCTACAATACCGATTAATGCTTTTCGGCTCCATCGATCTACAAGCACACCAGTAAAAGGAGTTAGAATCACTATAGGAGCAAAGCCGACAACGGAGGCAATCGACAAGTACAAAGCACTTTCTGTTTCTAACATTATCCACCAAATTATCACAAACGATGCAATAGATGACCCTAGCAAAGAAACCAATTGTCCTGACCAGAAGGACAAATAGCCTCTAAATGTCGCTTGAGTAGCTTGTATTTCCACACGTATTTCCCCTTGTTTAGTGCAACAATTCAGCAAAATGGTCCTCTTAAAATGTTTCTCCTATTCCAGAAAAATGCCATCTAAACCTGTTCTTCCCATTTCATGATGCTTCCGTGGTCATATAACATTCTTTCTCAAGTCTTTAGCCCAAACCCTTTGTTGGACACACACAGTCCCCATTATGAGACACAAGTTTCTGAGCTTTGTTTTGCCCATCTCTCTCTTTTTTCTACTTATTCCAGATTCATAAACAATATATGAACAGCAGGAAATGAAGAAAAGTCCAAAGGGGTAAGACCAATATGGATATGCTACACTCACCTAAAAGGAAGACAAGGAAAAAGAAAAGGTTTGGTCAAGTCCTCTAGCTATCCTCTCTCCTTTTTTACCTTGAATTGTGATACTCTGGCCACTGCATGCGTGCGAATTCTTCAAGTTTTTGGTTTATTCGTATTTAGTTTTCGTGTGCGTGTGACTTGGTTTACCCGATTGTGTCAAGGTGCACAAATGGTTAACACTAATCCAAAACGCAAGCGGGTGCGCGTGATTTTATCTCTAAGTACATAGATACTAGAGGAGACAATGCCAAAGCGATTCATCTCTATAAGAAGATGGGGTTTAGAGACTTCGGACGGACAATACACTTCAAGAAGATAATTGATTGACTATCTTTTCGAGGTAGAGCGCGGAAAATCTTATACAGAAAGGACACGGTGATAATGTGTTCAGTGAAAGCATGTCTGTTAGAGAGAACGTGTCAAAACAGGAGACCTTGATAGGTAGAAGGGTTTACCTGAGACCTTTTGAAAGAGATGATTTGCCCTACATTCAGAAGTGGTCCAATGACGCTGAACTCAGAAGACTTACAGGTGAAGTTGCACCGATGAGCCGAGCCGAAACTGAGAAATGGTACAAGGAAATGCTTGCTGACAGGGATCGGATGTGGTTTGTGATTGTCCTCAAAAAAGGTGACCGCGTAATAGGGGAGGCTGGATTTTTGAGAATGTTTAGACCTTGGCGAAATACAGACATGACTATCATAATCGGCGAGAAGGACGCTTGGGGAAAAGGATACGGAACTGAGACAGGTCACTTGCTCCTTGACCATGCCTTTAGACGATTGGGCTTTCATAAGATTTCGGTAGGGGTGGTCGGTTTCAACAAGAGAGCGCTGAAATTTTGGGAGAGTCTTGGTTTCAAGAAGGAAGGCGTTGAGAGAGATGAATATTACTACGACAACGAATACAGCGACGGCATCATGATGAGTATTCTGGAAGACGAATATAGAGAATTGTACGAAGCTCACTAACCAAATCCCGTAGCGCGCGCTGTAAACTACACTCTTCATTGCTTAATACTTTTTCATATAAGCGAGTACCCATCACCCGACAATTTCGCTCATGTGCCGATAGTTAACAGGGTTAGCAGAGTTATGGATGTGCTGAAGAGTTACCAGAACCAAGGTGCATAATGCTTAATAGTTCAAGTTTTTATCGTATGGTTTTGGGCGGGTAGATCAGCTTGGAATGATCGCGGCGTTGGCATCGCCGAGGTCACGGGTTCAAATCCCGTCCCGTCCACCAAGCAGGAGAGATGAGCGCGTTCATCCACAATAAGTGTGATTCGCTCTGGTCGGACTTGAAGTAATTGTTGAAACAGACTTTATCTCATAGTTTCATAAGATCACGGTTGTTTTGTTTCACAATATTGGCATTCTTCCGAGGCTATTGGAATTTCTCTGCCGCATTTTGGGCATTCTTTAAGGAACGTTTTAGGCGTTCCTTTCGCGCCCTTCGACCCTAATTCTAATAGAAATCTGTTTATGCGCGCGCTCTTGAAAAAAAACGAGAGTATGTAAATTAGGAGTATTGTTGGAAAGAAGACTATCCCCACAGTCGGCGCAATGATATCCTCATGCAGAGGCCAAGTTACATAAAATGGTTGAAGGAAGAAAAGAAGATGCCAAGCCCAGTAAATCGTAAACAATCTAACACCATTAGTAAACATCCTAGTGCGATTCATGCCAAGCCACATCATTATCAATGGCAGATACATTACTGGTAAAAAGAGGAGAGAGACCGGAAGAGGAATAGGAAACCGAAGACCACCCGAAGCCGTGTCAAACTCGACCATTTTACCAAACCAATAGTGCACCGTATACAAGACTGGTTCGTATTCGGGGTCATGGAAGATTTTATATTCCACAGCAAACGGTAAAACGAACGATAGCAAAGCTAGAACCAGAATGAACCTCCTTTTCACAACGTCTGGTTGCTCTACACTTTCAGGCGGTGGAATACGATCTGCCTCCAGACCGCCCGTTACTCCTTGAAGAAAAAGACGCGCAACGCCGTATACAACTAGCACAATTGGAGCTATGTAAGAACCAATTAACGCCTCAGACTCTATCAAAATCCAACCCGCTCCCATGCTCATCGGGGAAATCAACGGCGGCAAAGTCATCCAACCTAAGAATAGGGCATACACGATAACGCCTAGATCAAAGGTATATCTCTTTTTCAACCCAAAATACATAAGAGCAAAAGGAAAGGCGAATATAGGCATCGCAAACCATTCTACGTTCCACTGGGCTGAGTGATATAGTGAACCAGCATCAGTTTCTAATTGGTGCCATAGACTACTGTACCAAAAAACATTCTCAAATGTGTGTTCACCGTAATACGTGATTTTCACGTAGGGCAAGAAAACAGATAGAATCAAGAAGCAGAGAACGAGACTTCTAACAATAACGAGACGAAAAGCAGGCTGTCCGAATTGATTCTTATGCATATGCTTCAAAACCAATTCGATGCAAAATCTCCGTGAATCCCCTTTTAAAATCTCTACTTTTTCACTAATAAAGTTACCTCAAAACTACTCAGTCTATACATGTGCGCGTAACTCCGACAATTTAAACCGATATTCAAACATACTCCGTCACAATTTGATAGATGGCCTTTTGTGGAATCCTCTATCTAAAAACTGCTACTTGATTTTGAATCTATATTCTCTCTTCATAACTGTTTTGTAAAGATTTTTTTCATCCTTGAAAAGGGGTGATGTCTTGGGTGACCAAAACCGTCGACGTTTGAGGCTTCTAAGGAGATCCATGGAACGCAAGATTAGAACAAATCATTGCGACTAGTTAAAATGGTTTTTTCAGCATCTCTGCTAAAAACTACAAACTCTTGTGGATGCTAATGGTTGAAAGGTAAATCTGAAAAACTGAAAGTAGTTTCATCTGCCCCATCCCAAAACAGCAAAGATTTAAGCATAAGATACGCTCAGTTGCGACAGGAGGGAAACATGGTTGGTCGAAGCATCCGTGTTGGAAAGCCGCTTGAATTCTGCTCTATACAGCTACGTGGATTCTGAAGGAAATGTGGATTATTCATCTTTGGAAGCTGACGAAACCATAGAGGAGTTTGCGAATTGGCTTGAAACGTTTAACAAGAAAAGCCTGAAAACTATCAACGAAAAGATCGTGTTCTGGATCAATGCCTATAACATGCTGATCATCTATAGCGTCATCAAAAGGTTGGGAAAAGATCCGAAATACGCAGAAGCTGGTAATCGAGGCAGAATTCAAAGGCTTGCTTTTTTCTATAAAACTAAATACAAAATCGGAGGGAAAAAATGCAACTTTTCTCAAATCGAAAAAGTGTTGCGAAGTGCTTCTGATCCTAGGGTTCATTTTGCCATGAGCTGTGCATCACAGAGTTGCCCAGCTTTAAGAAATAGTCTATACACTACAAAAAATCTCGATCATGAACTAGATAACGCAGCTGAGGCGTTTATCAGAAGTCCCCAAGGATCGAGACTTGACAAAGAAAACAAGGCCATATACTTGTCAGCTATATTTGAGTGGTATAAGAAAGACTTTGAGAAAACGTCTGGAAGCGTCTTATCTTTTGTTGAAAAATATCTTAGAAAAGAAGATAGAGACTTTGTAAAAGCAAATCGTTCGGAAATCA